>JAVBRZ010000015.1:0-4555 GCA_031547425.1 Desulfovibrionaceae bacterium | reverse complement strand
AAATGGGCTCAAGGCCTTTTTCCACCACGGCCCGGTTGACCACGCATTCTTTGAGGTCCGTGTAACCGGGCAGTTCGTACATAATGTCGAGCATGATGGATTCCAGCACGTTGCGCAGGCCGCGGGCGCCGGTTTTGCGTTCCATGGCCTGGCGGGCAATGCTTGTGATGGCGTTGTCTGTAAAGCGCAATTTGACGCCGTCCAGTTCGAACAGTTTCTGATACTGGCGCACCAGGGCGTTTTTGGGCTCGGTGAGGATATGCACGAGGTCCGCTTCGCTCAGGTCATCCACATGGGTGATGATGGGAATGCGGCCGATGAACTCGGGAATCAGCCCGAATTTCACCAGGTCGTCGGGGTGGACTTCATCCAGTATTTCCGAGAAAGAACGATCCTTGGCACTGACCACTTTGGCGCCAAAGCCCATGGCCGAGCCGTGCGTGCGCTGCTCCACGATTTTATCCAGGCCGATGAACGCGCCGCCCAGGATGAACAGGATATTGGAGGTATCCATGCGGATAAATTCCTGCTGCGGGTGCTTGCGGCCGCCCTTGGGCGGAATGTTGGCTTCCGTGCCTTCAATGATCTTCAGCAGCGCTTGCTGCACGCCTTCGCCGGACACGTCGCGGGTAATGGACGGCCCGTCGCTCTTGCGCGAAATTTTGTCGATTTCGTCAATGTAAATAATGCCCTTGCCGGCCTCTTCCAGATTGTAGTCGGCGTTTTGCAGAAGCTGCACCAGGATGTTCTCCACATCTTCGCCCACATAGCCCGCCTCGGTCAGGGTGGTGGCGTCGGCAATGGCGAAAGGCACCTGCAGCACCCTGGCCAGGGTTTTGGCCAGCAGGGTTTTGCCGCTGCCCGAAGGCCCGATGAGCAGGATGTTGCTCTTTTCCAGTTCCACATCGGCGCCCAGAGCTTCTTTGAAGAACACGCGCTTGTAATGGTTGTGCACGGCCACGGCCAGAACTTTTTTGGCCATGTCCTGCCCGATGACGTATTCATCGAGTTTGGCTTTCAAGTCTTTGGGTGAAATCAGCCGTCCGCCGTCCACCACTTCCTTCATATGCTCGCTGCTGATGATTTCATTGCACATGTTTACGCATTCATTGCAAATATTCACCCCATCGGGGCCGGCAATGAGGTGCTCGACCTGGTCTTCGCTCTTTTCGCAAAAAGAGCAGCGCAGCATTTTGTTGTTGTCTATTCTGTTGCTCATGTATCACCCTTAAAAATGGCTTCTCTTAAAAAATAATCATCAGGGCGGGACTGTCAGTTTTTATCCTGCTCCTGGATTTCCCGCCGCGAGGTCAGCACTTTGTCCACCAGGCCAAGCTCCTTGGCTTCCATGGCGTCCAGGAAGTGATCGCGTTCAGTGCGTTCCGCGATTTCCTCAATGTCGCGTCCGGTGTGCCTGGCCATGATTTCCGTAAGCCGTTCTTTCTGGCGCAGCACTTCCTTGGCGTGAATGTCGATATCCGTGGCCTGGCCCCGGAACCCGGCTGAAGGCTGGTGGATCATAATCCGGCTGTTGGGCAGGGCATAGCGCATGCCCGGCTCGCCGGCGCAGAGCAGCAAAGCGCCCATGCTGGCGGCCTGGCCCATGCACAAGGTGGCCACGGGCGCGGAGATATACTGCATGGTGTCGTAAATGGCCATGCCCGCGGTGACCAGCCCGCCCGGGGAATTGATATACATAAAGATTTCTTTTTCCGGGTCCTCGGATTCAAGAAACAGCAGCTGGGCGCAAATAAGCGAGGCCACATGGTCATCCACCGGCGTGCCCAGAAGCACGATGCGGTCTTTCAAAAGGCGGGAATAAATATCATAGGCGCGCTCGCTGCGGCCAGAGGTTTCAATGACTATGGGAATTGCCGGCATATGTTCTCCTGTCAGGCATGCCTGAAGCTTTAGGGCATTGGTGGTTTCTTGCGTCCTTGAAAAGATTGTAGCACAAATTTGTACTTGGGGGGCAAGTTTTTTAATTTATGATTTTTGCCGCGCCCTGTCCAGCGCTCAGGCCCGTATGCCTCCGGCTTCGCGCAGAAAACGGAAGATAGCCCGGAACGCCCGAGGCGCTTTCCCGGTTTTACGCTCCGCCTTTGCCTCCTTAACCAGATGCTCCAGCTCCTGCCTGTCTATATCGGGATATTTGGAAAAAACTTCAGACCAGGCTTCAGGCGCATCGTCCAGGAGCCGTTCCCGCAAGGCTTCTATTTCGTGCAGGGCCTTGGCCGAAGCGGCTCCGTCCGCCTTGAATTTTTGCCAGGCCATAAACAGCCGGCGCGTGTCCACATTGCGCATGAGCCTGCCCACATACTGCATTTGGCGGCGTTTGCCCTCGTGCGTGCGGGTTTTCTGCCACACGGCTATGGCCTCGCGCAATTCGGCATCCACGCCCAGTTCCATAAGCACCTGACCCGGCAGTTTGCACAACTCTTCCCCCAGTTCCTGCACGGCGGAGCTTTCACGCTTGAGCTGCGAACGGCTGGGCGGCTCGTCCTCAAACTCTTCGGCCGGGATGGGCGGGTTGTCCTTGTCTCCTTCCGCCCGTTCCTGGGCGGAGGCCAAATTTTTGAGCCATTGTTCGTGTTTGCGGTTGGTCATAAGTTTATCTCGCGTTTATCCGCAAAGCGCGCCCAGCAGCAGAACAACAGCCACCAGCGCGTTGCAGGTAAGAAAGGCCGTGCCCACGCGGCTTAAATCCCGCATGGAGACCAGGCGGTTTTCCTGATAAAGCAGGCCCGCGATAACCACTATACTCAAAAAATACACCGTGCCCAAGCCTTGAATAATGCCGGCCAGAGCGAGAAAAATCATCGTGTTCACATGGCAGCCGGCGGCCAGGACAAGAGCCGTATTTTCGCCAAGGTCGGCCGGCGCGGAATGAAAGCCGCGAGCCCGGTCAAAGTCCGCGTCCTGGCAGGCGTAGATTATGTCGAATCCCGCTACCCAGAAAAGGATGCCGAGGCCCAGCACCGTCGGGGCCAGGGCCAACTCCGGCCTCAAAGCCAGCCAGCCGGCTATGGGCGTTATGCCGGTAACCGCGCCGATCACAAAGTGGCACAGCCACGAATGGTATTTGACGTGGCTGTAAGCCAGGGCCAGGCCCAGGGCCGGCAAGGCCAGGGCGAGGCACAGGGGGTTGAGCATGGCCGCTGAAACGAGAAACACCGCCGCTCCGGCCGCGCAAAACCAGCACGCCGTGCTCACCGGAATTTCGCCCCGGGGCAATACCCGGTGCGCCGTGCGGGGGTTTTCCGCGTCCTGCTCCCGGTCCACGATGCGGTTGTAGGCCATGGCCGCGCACCAGATGCCCAGCATGGCCATAAGCATCCAGAATATGGCGCGCATATCCGTCCGGCCGCCGGCCGCGAAGCTTGCCCCGCACAGGGCTGGCGGCAACACGAATACGGCGTGCGCAGGCTTGACCATGCGGCAGCAGACCGCCAGCCGCCGCCAAAAAGGTATGGAATTATGCGTAGCGTACAAGGTTTAATCCAGGTAAAATCACAGCTTGATTACTGCGGCAAACTTTTCCCTTGAATGCCGGGCCCGCTTTTGGGCCCGCCGTAATACATGGGCGAAAGCGGCTGGCAAATGGCCGCCGGATTCAACGCCGTGTAGTAAAAACGCACGGCGTCCAGGCAGCCGCGTTGGCGGTGGATGTTGTCCGTGTAAGTCATGCACATCTCGTCGTAATCGGCTAAAAATTCGTCTTCAGTGATGCCGCGCACGGCTTCTTCGCAGCTCTGCCAGTCTTTGAAAATTTTGCCCTGATAATCAAAGGTTCTGCTGATTTCCTCACAGCCGTACACGCAGCCGTTGTGGGTCAAAGCGCCGTAATCACCGCCGCGCTCGCAACGCGCCAGGCAGTCGGCCTCCACATTGGCCAGATAAATGCCGGTTCTGGTGTCCATAACCACTTCGTCGCCGCTGCGGGCGGGTTTGCATCCGGCGATGATCCCCGGCAGCAGCATGATCAGACAGACCAGAGCGAAAAGTCCATAAATACGCATGCATCACCCCTTTGTCGCCGCTTATCAACATAATCATCCGGGGCTTTAAGGCAAACCGGAAATTCAGGCCGCGACCGCTGTTTGGGAAAAATAATGCAACTTCCATACCGTGCTTCCCAGCAGACAGCCGGCTTATAAAATAAATTTTAAAAAAGTTTAAATTGTTTTTCGCCGCTTAAGTATTTCTTAAGTTCAGCTGCTTAAAAGATAAGTGTGGAACCTTTCAAAATGAAAGCCCGACCTTTGGGGGGGCGTTAATGCGCCTCAAGGAAAAAGGAGCGAACTATGAAAAAAATACTGTACACTCTGGCCACAATGTCCCTGATAATTTTACCGGGCGCGGCTTTGGCCGACAGTGGAAAAAGCATGCAAAACGGCCCCGTGGGGGGGGATACCGGCCCCACGGGCGTTAAAACCGTTTCCGCCGCTGAAGTGGACAAGCTCGGCGATGACCGGCCGGTAGTGCTTGTCGGCAAAATTGAAAAGCACCTAGGTGGTGAAGAATACCGGTTTGTTGACGCCAGTGGCGACCTTGT
>JAVBRZ010000012.1:0-13058 GCA_031547425.1 Desulfovibrionaceae bacterium | reverse complement strand
TTTGAGTTTAAACATGCCGCGCAACAACTACCCCGCCGCGCTCTTGCAGGAGCCGCGCGGCCAGAAGGCCGCGCGGCTCTGAAGGATGATGTCCGACACTTCATTTCCCAAAATGAATGTGCTGTCTTTATATTGAAATTGAAAATCATTGTCAACTAAAAACACATAAAAATCTCCCTGAGAAAATTGTCTCAGGGAGATTCCGGCCAAAAATCATTTATCCAAGCGCGCCAATGCGCCGCGCGCACCGCCGCGCGAAAAGCCCGGAGCCGACCGCCCCTCGCCTTTTCTTTCCCGCTTACGCTATTGGGCCTTTTGGCATTTCTCCACCCAGGCGGCCAGTTTTTTCATGAACCCGGCCAGGAACTCCCCGGTGTCGGCCGAGGCGATGCGGCCGGCGGAGTCAAAAAAGCCTTCGGTGTTGGTCAGGTAAATTTCCGGCTGGGTCATAAGTTTCACGCCCAGGATGGTGATTACGCTGCGCAAATGGGCCTGGGCAGCGGCCGTGCCCACGTTGCCCGGAGCGAGGCCGGCAATGGCCACGGGCTTGCCCGCCCAGGAGTTCTGGCCATAGGGGCGGCTGCCCCAGTCACTGGCGTTTTTCATGAGTGGCGAAAAAGAACGATTGTATTCCGGGGTGACCAGGAGCACCCCGTCCGCGTCTTTAATGCTTTTTTTGAGGCGCAGTACGCCGGCGGGCAGGTCCGCTTCCAAATCCTGGTTGAGCATGGGCACATCAGCCAGGTTCACAAAATCGCAGTTGAACAGGTCTTGGCCCAGGCGGGCCAGGTTGTCGGCCAGTTGCTTGTTCATGGAGCCCTTGCGCAGGCTGCCCACGATAACGGCTAAAGTGTACATGGCGGCATCTCCTGTTGAAGGTTGCATATTTGAAATACTCTAACAGGAAAGGTAAAAAGTCAAAGCGAAATGTCCAGGGGCCGAAGGTGAATCAGAGGCGCAGGCCCGCACGGACGAGGCCGTCGTGCACGGCCTGCGCCGCGCTGGGGCGGAAGAGCAAAATCAGAAGCAGTTCTTTGTGCCGCTCGATAAAATCAGGACAGGCGATCAGGAGATCTTCGAGATGGGGCACGGCTTCGGCTTTACGGCCAAGGGAGCCCAGGGCCGCGGCGCGCATGAGCGGACCCCAGAAAAAGTCCGGAATGTGGATGTGCACGGCTTCGGCGAGAGCCGCTTCAAAATCGCCCTGCAGGTAATTGATGATAAAGGTGGCGGTGTTGTACCAGCTGGGGTGGTAGGGGTTAAGTTCGCGCGCCCGGTCAATGAGGGCCAGGCCCTCGTCATAGTTTCCGGTCATGATCATCTTGGAGCCGACCACGCCGATGATGTCGGTGTTGGATGGATTCAGGCGCACCGCCTGCCGGGCCGAATGCATAAAGCGTTCTTCATCGCGGCGCAAAAAAAAGTTGTAAGCCCTGGCCCAGTGGGCGTGCTGGCAGTTGGCGTCCATTTCCACAGCCTGGTTGGCCAGAGCCATGGACAGGTCCAGGCGCTTGTCGTCCGGAGAATACCCCCACTGATAGTCGGCGGCGTAAAGGTCGGCCAGCATGGCCTTGGCCAGGGCGTGCTCCGGGGCCAGAACTGTGGCCCGCTCCAAAGCCTCTATGGCGCTGCGCGAGCGGCTGGGCGACAAACAGGCCACCCAGTGGTGATAGCGCAGGATGGCTTCGTAAACATCCAGATCATCGGTGCGTTTGTTGGACTTTTCTTTAACCAGAGCCCGGGTGATAAAGCCGAAGCTGTCGGCGAGGCGGGCCACCACCTTTTCGGTGATGCGGTCCTGGATATCGAACAGCTCGGCCGCGGTAACGGCGCCGTCGAATTTTTCCGCCCAGAGGATATTGCGGGTCACCGCATCGCTCAAAGTTACCCGCAGGCGAATGGCCTCGGTGCTCACTTGTACGCTGCCGCTCAAAATAAAACGCGCCCCCAGGCGCATGCCCAGAGAAAAGATGTCCGGCCGGGCGGCATCCCCGTCACAGGCGGCGTGGGCGTTGATCACGGTCAATCCCTGAAAGCGGGTCAGGCCGATGGTAATTTCCTCGGCCAGGCCGTTTATCAGATAACCAACCCGCTCGTCGTTGCCGGCATTGACAAAGGGCAATACGGCAATGGTGGGACGGCCGGCGAAATCAGCGGGCGGAACCGGCGCGGGCCCGCTGTTTCTTTCAGCGGGGCCGGCGGCGGAACCGGACCAGGCGAACACCGGAACATAGGCGCCTTTAGGCACGCTGATGCGCACGGCCTCGGCCTGGTTTTTTACGTAGTAGTGCTCCAGCTTGCTGCGCAGGCGGCCGGCCTCCACGCGGATGGCCGGGTTGGTCTGGGGGTCAAAGTCCAGCTCGCGGCCGAACACCTCCACGGCAATGGTATAGGCCTTCAACTGCCCGGCCCGGCCGGCCAGGGTCTCGTCCACGATATAATGCAAAAATCTGCTCAGCTTTTCACTGGTTTTAAAACCATCGCTGCGCAGTATTTTTTCCAGCTGTTCGCGGACAGCCTCCGGGGCGGGTCGGTTCTGGTCCATGCCGTGCTTCTCCGGGCTATACAGAGCCTGTGCATCACGTTTAACGGTTACCTACCGTATTACACTTATCCTTATAGTTCAAGACGGATAACCAGCAATTAAAGGCGAAGGTTCAGGTCTCCCGTTCATCGCGCTTGCAAACCTTTCGCTTCTGAAAACAAATCAACTTCATAAGGAGAGTTGCCATGGCCAAGATAGTCAACTGCTGGAATGAATGGGATCCCTTGAAAAGAATTGTGGTGGGCCGGCCCGAAGGCTCCGCCATAGCGGCGCCGGAGCCGGGCTGGATGTATAACTGCGCCGGCGGCGGCGTGGGCCTCGGTTATTCTTATCATTACCCGCAGGCGGATATTGACGCGGCCAACGAGCAACAGAACGAATTCATCAAAATGCTGGAAAAACGCGGCATTATCGTGCACCGGGTCTTTGCCCATCCGGCCCTTGACGACGACCGCGGCTACGCCACCCCGGACTGGACCCAGGTCAACGCCCAAGGCGTGAACAACCCGCGCGACATGTTCCTGCCCGTGGGCAACGAAATCATGGAAGCGCCGGGCAGCCGCCGCGCCAGATTCTTTGAATACATCGCCATGCGCCCCCTGTTCGAGCAATGGATCAAGGAAGACCCGGAGTTTTTGTGGACCGCCGCGCCCAAGCCGCGTATGACCAACGAGTCTTATGTGCCCAATTACTTTTGGGATTATGAATATGTTTGGGACGATGAAACCAAGCGCAAAAAACTCTTGAGCTGGGACTTCCACCTTACGGAAAAAGAACCCATGTGGGACGCCGCCGACGCCTGCCGCGCCGGCAAGGATATTTTCTGGCTGTGCTCGTCGGTGACCAACCGCATCGGCATGGAGTGGATCACCCGCTATTTGCGCACACGGGGCATCAGAGTGCATCCCATCATTCTTGATACTTCCAAAGTGCCTTACTACCACCCCTGGCACATTGACTGCGGCTTTACGCTCATTCGCCCCGGCTTGTGCGTAGTGGCCAACAAAAAACAGATTTACAGCCAGGAGATTGTGGAACTCTTTAAAAAGAATGACTGGGAAATCGTTCTGGCCGTGGATCCTGTCTATCACTGGACGGACAAGATCACCATGAGCAGCACCCCGCAAGGGCGCGGCATGGACGGACCCAACTGGATTTCCACCAATACCCTGTCGCTCGACCCCAAAACCGTGTGCATCAGCGATAAGGAAACGGCCTACATGGAACAGCTGAACAAGCTGGGCCTGGAAGTGGTGCCCGTGGCCTATGAAAAAGTTTACCGCTTCGGCGGCATGATTCACTGCTCGACCCTGGATGTGTACAGGGAAGGAGGCTTGGAGGACTATTTCCCCAACCAGTAGGGGAAAGGCATGCGCCTTGATGTTGGAACAACCTTAACCCGCAAGGAGCCTTTTTCATGAAGAAAATTACCGCTCTCATTTTCATGGCTGCCGCCTGTTTTTGCCTGCTGCCCGGCGTGAGCGCCCAGGCCGAGGAGAAAACCTACAATTTGAAGTTGCAGACCCTGCACCCCCCCTCGCTGATGGGTTATATGGAAACCTTCGCCAAAGACGTGGAAACCGCCAGTAACGGCCGCATCAAGGTGCAGGTTTTCTCCGGCGGCGAGTTGGTGGACACCTCCAATATGCTCAAGGCCGTGGGCACGGGCACTGTGGACTTCGCCAACGGCGTGGGCGCCTATTATTCCGAACTGACCATCGGCAATATCGAAACCGGTCTGCCCCAGTCCTGGTCTTCGCCGCAGGAAGCCAACATGATTTTCGACAACTTCGGCTTGCAGGAAATCATTGAAAAAGAATACGCCAAACACGGGGTCAAGTATTTGGCTTCCATGTGGGCCATTCCCCACCAGGTGTTGACCAAAGAGCCGGTCAACAACCTGGATGATTTGCGTAAAATGAAGATCCGGGCCATTGGCGGCTCGGCCAAGATGCTGCGCGCCCTGGGCGTGAACACCGTGAACATGCCGCCGGAAGATTTGTACCTGGCCATGTCCACCGGGCAGATCGACGGCGTGCTCTACGGCGCGGCCTATGAATACAAGCTCAACAAATACTACGAAGTGGCCCCCTATCTTTTGGAAACCCCGATCACCAACCCCCTGGTGGACCACATGATCATGAACCTTAAACTCTGGGAATCCCTGCCCCCGGATTTGCAGAAGATCGTCAAAATGGCCACGGACAAGATGCGCTGGTTCCACTACCTTATGGTCGTGTCCAATTACGCCAAAATCAAGGATGAAACCTTCAAGGGCGTGACCACCCTGTCCGCCGAAGACCAGAAAGTGCTCACCGAAGCCGCCAAGGCCGTGTGGGACGAAGAAGCGGCCCGCAGCCCGGAAAACGCGGCCGCGATCAAGATTATTGAAAATGTGGCCAAAATGAGCGGCCGGCTGTAGTTTCCCCCATTACCCCTACCGGGGCCGGGAGGCGCGCCACCCGGCCCCCCCAGGCAGAAAAATATTAGCACTGGGCGCGGCTGAGCTTTCCGGCCGTGATCGACTCCAGCCCGCAGGAGGCAGCTCCATGAAATTCATTGCCTTAGGCTATGTCCGCATCATAGACACCATCAGCACCTGGACAGAGAAAATCGGTTGTTTTTTGATTTTACCCATGATCGGCGTGGTCTTTTATGAAGTGATCTCCCGACGTTTTTTCCAAAGCCCCACCATCTGGGCCATGGATGTCCTGACCATGCTCTTCGGGGTGTATATCATCTGGTCGGGCGCGCCGTCAGTGCTTTTCAAAGCCCAGGTCTGCATGGACGCCATCAGTGGCAGGTGGCGGCCGCGCACCAGGGCTTGCGTGGACGCGCTCACTTTTACCCTGACCTTGAGTTTTTGCTTCATCCTGGCCTGGGAAACCACCACTTACGCCATAGAATCCTGGCAGGTGCGGGAAATTTCCAACTCCATCCTGGCCCACCCCCTTTACCACTGGCGCACCGTGCTGGCCGTGGGCACCTGGCTGCTGTTTCTGCAGTTTGTTTCTGAAATCCTCAAGAACGCCTGGCTGGCCGCTACCGGGGAGGAACTGAAATGAGCCCCATTGAACTTACCCTGATCATGTTTCTGTCCATGCTCGTGCTCATGCTCCTTGGCTTGCCGGTCACTTTCTGCCTGGGCACCGTGGGCGCGCTGACCACGCTGATCCTGTGGGGACCGCACGCGCTCAACGTCATCTATTTCGCGCTCATGAGCGTGTCGTCCAACATTATTCTCACGGCCGTGCCCCTGTTCATCTTTATGGGTTTTATGCTGCACCACGCGGGCATTGCCGGCGATTTGTTCGACACCATTTATAAATGGGCCGGCGGCATACGCGGGGCCCTGGGCGCGGGCACTGTGGTCATCTGCGCCTTTATCGCGGCCATGATCGGCCTGTCCGGGCCCACGGTGCTGTCCCTGGGCGTTTTGGTGGTGCCGGCCATGATCGCGCGCGGCTACAACAAGCGTTTAACCTTGGGCACGGTGATGTCCGGCGGGGCCTTGGGTTTTTTGATCCCGCCCAGCATGATGATGATCATGTACGGATTTTTGAGCGACGCCTCGGTGGGCCGCCTGTTCGCGGCCGGCGTGCTGCCGGGTTTGATGCTCTCGGGCATATACATTGTGTATATTTTCATCCGCTGCGCCTTACGGCCCGAGGACGGCCCGGCCCTGGCCCCGGAAAACCGGGCGCCCTGGGCGGAAAAATTTAAATCCCTGCGCTATGTGATCTTTCCCGCTCTGCTGGCCGGGGGCATCCTGTGCGCCATTTTCTTCGGCGTGGCCTCGCCCACGGAAGCGGCGGCCATGGGCGCCGGGTTTTCCATCATCTGCGCCGCGGTGCACGGCCGGCTGACCACAAAGATATTGGTGACCACCTGCCGGGAAACCATGAAGATCACTGGCTTTGTGGGGTTCATCACCATTTGCGCCATTCTGTTCAGCAAAACTTACACCGCCCTGGGCGCCAATGCCATGATCCGCCATCTGGTGCTGGATATCGGGGCTTCGCCCTGGACCATTCTGATTATCATGCAACTCAGCTTTTTTGTCCTGGGCATGTTTTTGGACGACATCGCCATCCTGTTCCTGTGCATGCCCATCTACCTGCCCATTGTCAAAGCCCTGAACTTTGACCTGGTCTGGTTCGGCATCCTGTACGTGCTGAACATGCAAATGGCCTATCTTACGCCGCCGTATGGCCTTAATCTGTTTTACATGAAAGCCGTGGCCCCGCCCAGCGTGCACATCAAGGACATTTACCTGGCGGTCATTCCATTTTTGCTGTTGCAGCTGGTTATGCTGATCATCGTGATGCTGTTTCCGCAGATCGCCTTGTTCCTGCCAAATCTGCTGTTCGGCTAGGCGGGGGCGGCGGAAGGGCTGCGCGAACTTTCCTGTGCCTCCCTTTGGGATCGCCGGCATGCGGTTAGGTATGGAGCCGCCTGCCGGCGCTTTTTTTGCGCAGGATACAGCCGCCTTATTGCGGGCGGGCGCCGCCGTGTTTTCAACGATAAAAATTAAACCGCAGCCGGCGCAGGCAAAGATGAGGCTTGAAGGCTCAGCAAATTCTCGGCAACTGCTCGCCCTCGAGCATGGGCAGGAGGCGCTTGCCGCCCAAGGCGGTTTGCAGGACTACCTGGCCGCTGCGTTTGTTGGGCAAGGGTTGGTCAAGCACTTCGCCGATGCGGCGGGCGCCTTCTCCATAAGGGCCGGCGCGCATGGCCGCGAGCGCGGCTTCGGCTTGAGTTTCGGACACAATGCAGATCAGGCGGCCTTCGCAGGCAAGGTAGAGCGGGTCCAGGCCGATGATGCTGGCGGCCGCGCGCACGCATTCGCGCACCGGGATGTCGCTTTCGCGCAGCAGGATATTCACGCCCGACTGCCCGGCGATTTCATTAAGGGTGGTGGCCAGCCCGCCGCGCGTGGGGTCGCGCAGCACATGGGGCGGCTCTTTTGGCCCCAGGGCGGCAATGATGCTTGCCACCATGCGGTTCAAGGGCGCGGAATCGCTCTTCAGGTCAGGATTTACAGCCAAGCCCGAGCGGCTGACCATGACCGCCATGCCGTGATCGCCCACCGGGCCGCTGACGAGCACGGCGTCGCCGGGGCGCGCGTTTGCTCCTGTGGGCGGCGGGTCGGCCAGAACCCGGCCAAGGCCCGTGGTATTGATGTATATTTTATCCACGCCGCCCCGGGGCACCACTTTGGTGTCGCCGGTGACGATTTGCACCCCGGCTTCACGCGCGGCCTCGGCCATGGACTCGGCCACGCGGCGCAGGTCATCGAGGGGCAGGCCTTCTTCCAGAATGAAGCCGCAGCTTAAATACTCGGGCCGCGCGCCGAGCATAGCCACATCGTTGACCGTGCCGTGCACAGCCAAGGATCCGATGTCGCCGCCGGGAAAGAACATGGGGTCCACGGTATAGGTGTCCGTGCTCATGGCCAGGGGGCCGGAAATATCGAGCAGAGCCGCGTCGTTCATGGCTCCCAGGATGGGGTTGTCGAACGCGGCCATAAAGATGTCCTTGATCAAACGGGCGGAGGCGCGGCCCCCGCTGCCGTGGTCAAGCAATAACATGTCTGAAGTCATAGGTTTTTGCCTTTCGGGTATGCCCTTTAAGCTGTTTTTTTAATCAATCAGGGTTAAGGAAAGGGAGGGGTCCGGGGAAGAAAAACCATTAGGGGCTAAGCCCCTAATGGTTTTCCCTCCCCGGGGTCTTCGTCCTGTCTGCTACACCCCGTAATTATAATAAGCCGCGCAACTGCCTTCGGTGGAGACCATGCACGGGCCGATGGGCGTCGCCGGGGTGCAGGCCTTGCCGAACAAGGGGCAGTGGGGCGGCTGCATGCGACCGCTTAAAACCTCGCCGCAACGGCAGCCGGGAATGGTTTTGCCTTCGGGCAGGTCGAGTTCCAGGCGGAGTTTGGCGTCAAAGTCGGCGAATTCGGGGCGAATGGCCAGGCCGGAATCCGGGATCACGCCAATGCCCCGCCAGCGGGCCGCGGCCGGCGCAAAAACCGTATGCATGATTTCCCTGGCCCTGGGGTTGCCTTCAGGGCTTACGCCGCGCGCGTATTCATTGAGCACGTGCGGAGCGGGGTCGTCGGCCTGCTCCACCAGGGCGATGAGCGCCTGCAGCAGGTCTGTGGCCTCAAAGCCGCCGATGACCGCCGGGCGTTTAAATTCCCTGGCGATAAAATTATAAGGCTCCAGCCCTAAAATGGTGGACACGTGGCCGGGCAGCAGAAAGCCGTCAATGGCGCAATCCGGCCCGGCCAGGAGCAGGCGCAGGGCCGGAGGCACCAGCTTGTGGCAGGACAGGACCATGAAATTTTTCAGGTTTTGCGCGCGGGCGGCCAGAATGGTGGCGGCCACGGTGGGAGCGGTGGTCTCAAAGCCCACGCCCAGGAACACCACCTGCTTACCGGGGTGGTCGCGGGCCAGGTCCAGGGCTTCCAGAGGCGAATAGAGCACGGCGATGCGCGCGCCTTGCGCCTGAGCGGTCTTCAGGGTGCGCCCCTCCGGGTCGGGCACGCGCATAAGGTCGCCGAAAGTGGCCAGGATGACGCCTTCCCGCCCGGCCAGGGACACGGCCGCCGCGATTTCGCTGTCATGGGTGACGCACACCGGGCAGCCCGGTCCGGACAAATGGGTGAGCCCCTCCGGCAAAAGCGAGGCTATCCCGGTGCGAAACAGGGCCACGGTATGCGTGCCGCAAACTTCCATAAAGGTGAAGGGCCGCGTAAGAGCCTGCTCAAGGCGTTTGAGCAAGGCTTTGGCCAGGTCGGGGTCGCTGAAGGGGTGGGCGGTGGACACGGTGTCAATCCTTTTAATGCTTGAGCATAATATGGAACCTATTTATGCAAAATCGGTCCCTGGACTACAGGCTAGAGCCGGAAACCGCGCTTGTCAAATGCTGATTGACAGGGCGGGGGGCATATTTTAGCCTTTGCGCCACGTCCGAATTTATCTTTTGCGCCCTGCGGGGGATTCTTTTTCCCGACAAAGGCCTTAAACTATTTTTTACGAGCCACAAATTTTAATTTTCAAACCTATCGCGGAGAACGCGCATGAACAGCAATATTTTTTATTCCGCGCCCCTGCCCTGGCGGCGGAGGCACCCTGTTTTGTTCTGGCTGGGCATCATTATCCTGGCCTGGCTGCTTTTTTCCCTGGGCAGGGTTGTTTACCTGGCCTCCCAGCCGGGCGGGCCTTTGTCCGGGCCGTATTTCGGCGTGGTCAACATTGAGGGCGCCATTGTAAACAGCGCGCCGGTGCTGGAATGGATTGAAAAACTGGAAAAAGACGACAACGCCGTGGGCGTTTTAGTGCGCATTGAATCGCCGGGCGGCGCGGTAACCCCGTCCGAGGAAATCTACACCGCTCTCGCCCGCCTGGCCGAAACCCGGCCCGTGGTGGCCAGCATGGGCGCCATGGCCGCTTCCGGCGGCTATATGGTCGCTCTGCCCGCCGCGGCCATTGTGGCCAACCCCACCACCTTGACCGGCAGCATCGGGGTGCGCATGGAACTGCCCAACGTGCGGGAACTCATGGGCAAGATCGGCGTCAGCCACGAGTCACTGGCCACGGGCGAGCTCAAGGCCGCCGGTTCGCCGTGGACGGAGTTCACGGACAAGGAACGCGCCTATTTTATGGGCATCATTGAGAGTATGTTCGATCGCTTTGTCAGTCTGGTGGAAAAACACAGAAGCCTTGCTCCGGAAACACTCAAAACCCTGCGCGACGGCCGGGCCGTGACCGGCGAGCAGGCCCTGCAACTGGGCCTGGTGGACAGCCTGGGCGACAAAGCCAAAGCTCTTGTGGTGCTTAAAGAGCTGTGCCGGGAAAAAGAAATTCTCCCCCTGGTGGAGGGCCCCGAGGAAGAGAACTATTCCCTGCTGCGCCTGGTGCTGGGGCAGGCGGGGTTGGGCCGCGCGGCCGATCTGCTGGACCGTCTGGCCGCCGAAGCGGCTGAACCTGGCGTGGCCAAATTTTATTATTACTAGCCTCAACGGCTATAAAAGCATACCATCGGCACGGAATAAGCTCGCGAAGCGTTGCCCGGCGTGTGCCGTAAGGGCTGGGCAAGAATATTAAAAGAAACATCCCGTTGGCATGGAATAAGCTCGCGAAGCGTTGCCCGGCGTGTGTGGCCATGGTTTGGCAAGAATATTAAAAGAAGCATCCCGTTGGCATGGAATAAGCTCGCGAAGCGTTGCTTGTTCCATGCCAACGGCAGTAATATAAAGTCATTCTATCCGGATACCATATGGCAAAACTATGCATCGCCTTGGTGGGCCTGCCGGGCATGGGCAAGTCCACGGTGGCTTCCAAACTGCAGGAAGGACTTACCGAAGAAGGCATCAAGGTCGCGGTGTTCAACAACGGCGACATGCGCCGCCAGCTCTTGGGGCCGGCCTCGTCGGAACCGGAGTTTTACAACCCGGACAACAAAGAATCCCAGGCCCAGCGCGACGACATCGCCCGGGCCAACATGCGGGCCATACGCGATTTTTTCGTTGCGGGCGGCAAAGTGGCCATTTGCGACGCCACCAATGTCAGCCGCGCCCGCCGGGAAGAATTGCAGGCCTTTTTCCCGGACATCCCTCTGCTGTTTGTGGGCTGCCAGAATGACGACCCCGAGTTGTTTGAAGCGAGCCTCGCCCGCAAGATTCGGCTGCCGGAATTTGGCGGCCTGAGCTCTCAGCAGGCCCTGCGCTCCTTTATGGAACGCATTGAATACTACAAGCGCATTTTTGTGCCCCTGGCCACGGAACCCCGCCATCTGGTGCTGGACACCCTGCACAACCGCATTCTCAAAGAAGTCATTGTCGGCTACGTGCCCTATTACAGCCGGGTGCGAGACATTTTGGTCTCCGACTGGGTACGGGGGCTGTTCCTTGCCCGGCACGGCCAGAGCGAAGACAACGTGCTCGGCCGCATCGGCGGCGATGCGCCGCTCACCCTCCGGGGCCGGGAGCAGGCCCGGGCCATGGCCGAGCATTTCACCGACCGCCGCATTCCCTATATTTTCACCTCGGCCCTGCGGCGCACCATTGAAACCGCCGCGCCCACAGCCGCCAGACAGGAAGACTGCCAGCACATCGTCATCCCGGAGTTCAACGAAATTGACGCCGGAATATGCGACGGCATGACCTACGACGAAATCCGGCGGACGCGTCCCCTGGAGTTCGCCTTGCGAGCCAAGGACAAATACGGCTTCATCTACCCCGCGGGCGAAGGCTACGTCACCCTTAAGGAACGCGTGGACAAAGGGCTTAAAAAAGCGCTGTTCTTAAGCGGCAATCTGCCCGGCATCGTCATTGTGGGGCACCAGGCCGTAAACCGCATGATCCTTTCCCATTTCCTGTACCGCCGCATGGAAGACGTGCCCTATATTTACATTCCCCAAGACCAGTATTTTCAGGTGGTTTCCACCCAGCGCCGCAAAGTCTTTGAACTGGTGCGCTTTACGGACAAAAACGGCAACGCCGAGGACGCCTGCTGAAGCGTTTTCCCGGGCGGCCAGCTTAACAGGCTTGCCCCCGGCCCGGCTTTTTGGTAGCAAAGCTGCTGAAGCGTGTTTTTCAAGTGTTCACCCCAGTAATTTATAACATGAGGAACAGGTTATGCTTAAAAAAATGCTTATGGCCCTGGCCCTAACCCTGGTCCTGGCCGGAACCTCCTTTGCGGAAGGCGAAAAGTACGTTAACGGCATTGACGCCAACTTCCCGCCTTTTGCCTATGTGGATAAAGACGGCAAGCCCGCCGGCTTTGACGTGGAAGCCATGAACTGGATCGCCGACAAAATGGGCTTTACTGTGGAACACAAGCCCATGGATTGGGACACCATCATCCCCAGCCTGAACACCAATAAAATCGATATGGTCTGTTCCGGCATGAGCATCACCGAAGCCCGGGCCGAACAGGTCAATTTCTCCAACCCCTACTGGGTGATGCAGCCAGTGGTCAGCGTGCGCGCCGACAGCGACCTGACCATGGACAAGGTGCACAAGGGCAAAATCAAGTTTGGCATCCAGCGCGGCACCTCCGAAGCCGACTGGCTGGAAAAGAATAAAGACGCCAATGGCTGGAACATGGAAATCGTGTACTACGACACCCAGCCCCTGGCCATTGAAGACCTGCTCAACGGCCGCATCGACGCCGTGGGCACCGACGAAGCCCCGGCCAAGGACGCCATTGCCCACGGCAAGGCCATCAAGACCATCGGCACCTTTGCCGAGGTGACCAAGTTTGGCGTGGCGGTGCGCAAGGCCGACGGAAAGCTCCTGGAAGCCCTTAATGAAGGCTACAAGCTGCTTATGGCCGACCCGCACTGGAAAGAGCTGCAGGACAAATACTTTAACGCTCCGGCTGAATAACCTTAAGAGCCTGTCTGTTTACGGCGACCGGAGGGCCGCGGCCCTCCGGTCGTTTTATCGCCTCTAGCGCAGATTAACTTTTTTAGAGCATTTTAACATTTAAATTATATATTAAGG
>JAVBRZ010000100.1:0-6957 GCA_031547425.1 Desulfovibrionaceae bacterium | reverse complement strand
CTTGCTCCAGCTTGGTCGCAGCTTCGTCCACTTCCAGAGGTTCGGCGGAAAAGATATCCGATGAAACCACTTTCCTATCCCGCAATTCCCCCTCAGGCGGATAGGACAAAACCTCCATACGCACCATCCGGGTTTCCGCCGCGGTGCGGCGGCGATCTTTCTGTTTTTCCGCCAACTTTTTGATCTGGGCTTCAATCTTGTCCAGCACCATATCAATGCTGGCATACATGTCGCCCGATTCTTCCAGCGCGGAAATGTTCAGGTTTTTCCCCACCGCATGGGCTTCGACCTTATGGCGAACCTTGTCCACCAGTAAGGTGACTTGGATATCTACAGGCTCAAAATGCGAACAGAAGCGGGACAATTTGTCAAAGCGTTTGGCTGCATACTGTTTCAGATGTTCCGAAGATTCCATGTTTTTGAAGGTGAAGGAAATATTCATGCAATGCCTCCTTTTATCGCATACCCTTCGGTCCGTCATCCTGCCGGACGCTCAGGGCTCGCTGCGCGAAAAACGTGGTTTTCGCTTGCTCCCCTGCGGGGCTGCCCCACTTCCTGCGGGGCGGCTACCCACGCACAATACCAACCTTTGTCACTTTCACTTTTATTATCGCATACCCTTCGGTCCGTCATCCTGCCGGACGCTCAGGGCTCGCTGCCAACACAAAACTTTTCTCATTCACAAAATTTAAAAAACCTTTCTGCGTTTGGATGAGGATTCAATATCCATGGCCATTCTGTATTTTGCCACAGTACGCCTGGCGATATTGACCTTAAGCTGCTCCTTCAATATTTCGCCCAGCCTTTCATCGCTCAGGGGATT
Source organism: Desulfovibrionaceae bacterium (assembly GCA_031547425.1). GTDB lineage: Bacteria > Desulfobacterota > Desulfovibrionia > Desulfovibrionales > Desulfovibrionaceae > JAVBRZ01. The sequence goes on along the minus strand of JAVBRZ010000100.1, from coordinate 6,134 downwards.
TTTAGGATCTTCCTCGTTGATCATTTTCTTTATCAGCGCCTTTACGCTCTCGGAACCGACAAGGCTGCCGTCGTCAAGCCCCAAGGCGCTGTTGAAGAAAAATTTCAACTCAAAGGTGCCGTGTGGCGTGGCCACAAACTTATTGGTGGTGATCCGGCTTACCGTGGATTCGTGCATGCCGATGTCATCAGCCACATCCTTAAGAATAAGTGGTTTGAGCCTGCTTACGCCCTCCTCGAAAAATTCACGCTGGAAGCCGACTATGCTCTCCATTACTTTATATAAGGTCCCCTGCCGTTGATGCAAACTCTTGATCAACCATTCCGCGGCGCGTTTCTTCTCGTTAAGATAGTCCTTGTCCCTGTCCGAAGCGCCGTCCAGGCAAAAATCATAGGCCGTGCTGACATGAAGCTGGGGCAGATCGTCGTCGTTGAGAATGATCACAAACTCGCCTTCGTATTTGTACACAAACACGTCCGGGCTGACATAAAAAGGCTCATCGCCGCCAAAACTGGCGCCGGGCATGGGATTTAAGGTGGCAATCAGATTGATGTATTCCTGCAGGTCATCAAGGGTCAGGCGAAACTTGCGCAGGAGGGGTTTATAGCGGCGGCTTTCCAGGTCTTCAAGGTGATCGCTCACCATTTCCACCAGAACGGGATCACGGTCGTAACCGAGCGCCTCTATTTGGGTAAGCAGACATTCCTGCGGCGTATGCGAGGCCACGCCCACGGGGTCGAAACGCCGGATCTGGGCGGCCACATTGCGCACTTCAGCAACGCTGCTTCCGGCCATTTCGGCGATTTCCTCCTCCGAGGCTTCCAGATAGCCCATGGAGTTAAGGTTGCCGATAATGTATTCGCCGAGCTCCTTTTCCGCATCGCTGAGCTTGGAAAGGCGCAATTGCCATAACAGGTGGCTGGCTAACGAGGGCTTGACCGCATAGCGGGCTTCAAGAGACATGCCGTCATCATCGGGCAGCTCCACCTCGCGCGCCTGGACCTGGCGGGACGTGCTGGACAGATCGCCGAGATAATCTTCCCAGTCCGCATTTTTAGATACTTCCAGGTCGTAGTTGTTGTCGTCCGAGTCCACATCCTCGCGGAATTCCTGTACGGAATCCAGGGTGGAATCCAGGTCGCCTTCCGTATCCGCTTCTTCCAGAAAAGGATTGTCCAGCAGTTCTTGCTGCACTTTTTCCAACAGCTCCAGACGCGACAATTGCAGAAGGCCGATGGCCTGCTGCAACTGCGGCGTCATGACCAGTTGTTGGGCGAGTTTCAGTTGCTGTCTTAATTCAAGAGCCATATGCACTTATTCGCAAAATATGAAGTTAAACCCGAAGCGGCTCGCTATGATTGTCAGGTTGGAACCCGGTCTTTATTAGACTATGCACGATTGTCACGATTTTTGCAAGAACTGTTTTTTAAAGCAAGGCAGGCGGTAAAAAACAAAAAGCGCTCAGACCTTCTCAATCAGGGTCTAAGCGCTTTTGCGGCATGTGCTCGGCTGCCCGGCCGTTTACAGACAAAAATCCTCGCCCAGATAAACCCTCCGGGCCTGCGGATTGACGGCGATTTCTTCCGGCGTGCCGTTTAAAATGGCGCGGCCTTCATACACAATGTAGGCGCGGTCGCAAATATTCAAAGTTTCCCGCACGTTGTGGTCAGAAATAATAATGCCGATATTGCGTTCCTTGAGCCGAATGATCAACCCCTGGATATCATCCACCGCCAGGGGGTCAATGCCGGCGAAAGGTTCGTCCAGCAGCACGAATTTGGGTTCACGAATGAGGGCCCTGGCGATTTCCAGACGGCGGCGCTCCCCGCCGGAAAGATGCATGGCCAGGGAATCGCGCAAGTGGCTGATGCCGAAATCATCCATGAGTTCCTGCGCGCGTTCTTTAACCTGCGCGGGAGTGCGGTCCGTGTATTGCAAAATCAGCAGCAAGTTATCCCAGACACTGAGTTTTTTAAACACTGAACTTTCTTGGGGCAGATAAGACAACCCCAGGCGGGCGCGCTCATACAGGGGCCAATCGCCGATGGCCTCCCCGTCCAGAAGCACCCCGCCGGACGTGGGTTGAATAATGCCCAGCATCATATAAAAAGTGGTGGTTTTGCCGGCGCCGTTGGGGCCCAGAAGCCCCACTATTTCCCCTTGATTGATGTTCAGGGAAATGCCGCAAACCACGTGGCGCTCGCCAAAATGCTTATGCAAATCCATAGCGGTCAAGACCGACATAATTCACCTGCTCCGCGATGTTCCGCTATTATTCAAGGCCCAGCGGGTTTTTGCCGCTGCTCTGGCCGGAAGACTTAAAGGTGGCCCGTACGGGCGCTCCTTTGCCGCCAACCACTTCGCTGCGATTTTCAGCCACATAAAAATTGATGACCTGGCCGCGAATGCTGTTTTCGCCGTCGCGCAACACGGGATTCTGCTCCATAACCAGGAGTTCGCGGTCCAGATAATAGGTGGCCTGCCCGCAATCGCCGGTACGGCCGTCTTTGCGCATCTGAACATTGCCCTGGGCCACCAGCTTGTCAATTTCGCCTCCGCTCATGCCCGCCAGGGGGTCATCCTCTTTGGCGGCCCCTGCGGCGGCCTTGGGCTTGCTTTTCAGGTAAATGGTCAAGCGGTCGGCGTCCAGTTCAAAATCGGGCCTGACCACCTTTACGCCGCCCTCGAAAACCACATGCTGCTTGCCCGCATCATAGGTCATGCGCAAGGCCGAGACATCGGTGGGCACTTCGCGGTTGGCCAGGTTGCCTTTCTGGGCCTGCGCAACATCCGCGCAAACGACCCAAACCAGGACAATTGCCGCCGGCAAAGCCAGCTTGCGTGCCAGAGTCTTGAAAAATTTATTCTGCATCATTTCAGCCTCGTTAAAAGGTACTCCGCTGTTTTCTAAAAAACTACTCCACCGCCGGCGCCGGTTGTGTGGCATTGCCCCCGGGCGGAGCGGCCTGTTCCTGGTTTTCAGCCAAAGCGCCCTGCCGCGCTTGGGGCCGGGGCTTGAAATGAATGGATACCCCGCCCCAGGCCTCAAAAACATTGGTTTTAAGATTCCAGGAAGCTTCATCAGCCTTGGCCAGAATGTCTTCAGATTCCACCACAATCTCGTCCGGGAAAAATAAGGAGTGCTCCGCGCCGCGATAAACCATTTTTGTGGTCTTCAGCGTGTCGGAATCCTTGACCACCACCACGTCCGGCCAGAGCTCCATATTGCGTTCGCCCTGGTTCACCACGCCCTGGGACGCGCTGACCTGAACCTCCTGGTTGTCCGGCCGCGTGAAATAGGTAATTTTGGGAGCTTCCACATGAATCAGGCCCGAATCCTTGCGCACAGAGGCTACCTCAGCTTTAAGGCGCCAGGCCTCCAGCCCCCCTTCCCCCTGAGTCAGGGAGAAAGTCTTGAACACAATATTGGCCAGATCTTCCTGATCCTTCAGGGCTTTTTCCAGGATGGCTTCCTCCACCTTGTCCCTGGCCGAGGGGTACAGACTCCAGACCACGCCGCCGGCCACGGCCAGCAGGGCGATAAGCGCAAAAATAACGCCAAATTTGCGTTTTTTCAGCTTCATAATCCTTTCCAGCGGGCCAGGGCTTCATTCAAACGTCCCTGGACCGTTAAAATAAACCGGATAACTTCCCGCACCGCGCCCCGGCCGCCGGCAAGACGCGTCACATATGCCGCCGCGTCCAGCACCTCCGGCTGCGCGTTGAGCACGGCCACGGGGAATCCCACTCTGGCCATGGGCGCCAGATCCACCCAGTCATCGCCCACATAAGCCACCTCGGGCCAGTCCAGCCCGCAGGCGCGACGAATTTCATCCAAAGGACCGAGCTTGTCCTCCTGGCCTTCCACATAGTACTGGATGCCCAGCTTATCCATCCTGGCGCGGGCGGAGACTGACTTCAGACCGGTAATGACCGCCACCTCCAGACCGATATCCATGGCCACTTTGATACCAAAGCCGTCATGCACATGGAAACGTTTGATGGTCTCCCCGTCCGGGCGATAATACAGGCCGCCATCGGTCATTACGCCATCCAGATCCAGCACCAGCAGTTTAACCGCCTTGGCGGCTTCAATGGCCTGTTTTCCGCGTAATTTATCAAAATGCAACCGCATCATTCAATCTCCACAACTCAGCCAATTGCTTGAATAACCCGGGCAGGTCGCGCAAAAACAATGAATTGGGACCATCGCACAACGCTTTATCCGGGTTCGGATGACATTCCAAAAATACGCCGTCCGCCCCTGCGGCCACAGCGGCGCGGGCCAAGGGCATAACAAACTCACGCTCCCCGGCGGAAGATTCGCCCCGCCCGCCCGGCAACTGCACGGAATGGGTGGCGTCAAAAACCACCGGCGCTCCCAAAGCGCGCATAACGGGTATGGAGCGCATATCCACCACCAGATTATTATAGCCGAAAAAAGTGCCCCGTTCAGTAAGCAATACGCGGGAGTTGCCGGTTTGAGCCACTTTCCCCATGGCCGGCCCCATATCGCGGGGAGAAACATATTGCCCTTTTTTAATATTCACCACCCGTCCGGTGCGTCCGGCCGCCGTGAGCAAAGAGGTCTGCCGGCACAAAAAAGCCGGGATCTGCAGAATGTCCGCCACCGCCGCCACGGGCGCGGCCTGGCCCGGTTCGTGGATATCGGTAATTATCGGCAGGCCTGTCTTTTCGCTGACCTGAGCCAGCCAATCCAGCCCCGTGAGCATGCCCGGCCCCCGGAAACTGTCGCCTGAAGTGCGGTTGGCCTTATCGTAAGAACTTTTGAACACCACGAACAAATCGTGGGGAGCGGCCGCTTCGCGCACAGCGCAGGCCACCTCCACGGCCAGTTCCAGGCTTTCCAGCACGCAAGGACCGGCAATAATAAACCGGCCGCGCTTAAGGCGTTCATATAAGGCGTCAGAGTTAAACACTTAAGATCCTCTCCGTGGCTTATGGCTGAAGTTGATTTATTTATACACAATAATCAGCGGAAGTTGAAGAACTTATTTTTTTTTCAGAGACCAGATGCCAGCGGACGCAAAAGAGGCCGCGGCCATATTTTTGCCGGCCGGCCTCTTTCACTGGCGGCTTGTTCCTGCCGCGACAAAGTGCGGCGTTGTTTACTTTTTACCGTCCTTGGCGGCTTTGATGAAGGCCTTGAACAGCGGATGGGGCGCCATGGGGTAGGATTTATATTCCGGATTGAATTGACAGCCCAGATACCAGGGGTGATTCTCCAATTCCAGAATTTCAATAAGCCTGCCCTCGGCGGCCCGGCCGGAAATTTTTAACCCGGCCTCATTCAGCCGGCCCATATATTCCGGGGCCAGCTCGTAGCGGTGGCCATGTCTTTCAAAAATTTCAGCCGCACCATAAATTTTATGCGCCAGACTCTTGGGCTCAACCGCAATGGAATACGCGCCAAAACGGGCGATATCCGGCTCATTGCAGATAACAGGCCGGGACTCGGTGGCCTGCTTGATGCCCAAGGGCAACCCCTTATCCAGGGCGCGCGCCAGAACATGCGGCGCGGCCGGGTTAAATTCCTCGGAATCGGCGGCGGCCATACCCGCCACATTGCGGGCGAACTCCAGAGCCATGCAATGCATGCCCGTATAAATGCCAAAGAAGGGTATTTTATTTTCCCGCGCGTACCTGGCCGCTTCCACAATGCCGTCGCCGCTGGCCAGGCCGAAGCCAAACGCGCCGGGCGCCAGAATGCCGTCAACGCTCTCAAGCATCACTTTAACATTTTCAGGAGTCACTTCCTCCGCGCTGACGTAGCTAAGCGCGACTTTGACCCCGTTGGCTATGCCACCGTGTACAATGGCCTCATTAAGGCTTTTGTAAGCTTCCTTCACGTCCACATTTTTACCCACCAGGGCGATGCGAACCTCATCCCGCAACTCCCGGCAATCTTTGTTCAGCTTCTCCCAAATGGACAGGTCCGCGGCTCTGGCCTTGAGTTGCAGGCGCTCCACTATTTTTTGGTCCACGCCTTCTTCGTGGAACTTCAAGGGCACTTCATAGATATTGGCCACATCCACATTGGAAAACACGGCGTTGCGATCCACGTTGCAGAACAGGGAGATCTTGGCTTTCAAATCATCGGTGATGGGCTCATC
>JAVBRZ010000053.1:0-13354 GCA_031547425.1 Desulfovibrionaceae bacterium | reverse complement strand
AGAAGTTTGATCGCGATTTTTCCGCTGAAGCGCCGCTGAAAATGCTGGATGATGTCGCCATACAGGTGGCCATGACCGTGGGGGACTGCTTCGGGCTGATCAACCGTTTTCTGGTCCGGGAACAGGCCGGCAAAAAAGTCGACGAACTGAGCATTCACGAAGCTATCTTGCGTTACAACTACTGGGTGAACACCATCAGTTTTTCTAGAGGACGCGAAGCCAGACTGGCATTGGAACGAGCCGTGGCCCTTGATCCGTCCTACGGGCTGCCCCACGCCCCGCTGGCCGACCTGCTCGCCGCTCACTACCAGTGGGGCTGTGAAGAGGAGGCGGACTGGCTGGACAAGGCCACCTCCCTCGCCGCCACAGCTCTCGACCTTGACGTCGACAGCCAATATGCGCAATGGGCCTGGGCTTTTTGCCTGTTTTTGCACGGCGACGGCGCGCAGTTTACGCAACTGGCGCGGCGGGCCATCGCCTGCAACCCCTATAACAGCAACATCCGTTTTGGCGGCGGCGTCAAGCTGTGCATGCTCAATCTCTGGGACGAGGGCCTGGCCCATATTGACGAGGCCACCCGCCTCAATCGAGCCTGTCCCGGCTGGACGCGCATCGCCTGGGTGCTGCGGCATTATCTGAGGGGAAATTATCATGAAGCCATAAACCAGGCCAAATTAATCTCCACCCCGGATTTTTGGGGCGGCCCCCTTTTGCGGGCGGCCATTTACGGCCGCACGGGCCTGCCTGAACAAGCCCACGCCGAACTGGCCGCCCTGGAGCAGGCCTGCCCCAGATTCAGGCGCGATCATCAGGAGCTGATGCGCCGTCTTTTTTTCCAGCAGGCCTATGTTGATGAACTCATGCGCGGTCTTGTGGCGGCCGGTTTTGCGTCCGTTTAACCTTTTTCCATGCGGCGACATAAAAAGAGGGGCCCGCAGCCCCTCCAGAGCGACAAAACAATTCGCCGTGAACGCGCCTTCTACTGAATGCGGCCCAGCCTGCGAGCGTTCTCCTTGATAATAGCAATGCCCTTGGCGGCTTCAGGACTGGTTTGGGCTTCTTCATCCCACACAATCACAGCGGCTTTGGTTATGGCCGCGATATCCGCTTCGGACAAGGTGGTCTGCTTGCCTTTGAATATCGTGGCCAGAGCTTCTTTGTCTTTTTCCAGGCCGTAGTTGTAATAAGCGAAGCGCAGGTCATGAGCCGCGCTCGTAATGGCGTCCTGGCACTCTTTATCCATGCTGTTCCAAAGCTTCATATTGATGAGCACGCCATCGGTAATGGGGTTCATTACCGGGGTCAGCAGGATGTAAGGAGCCACTTCGTAATACTTGTTAATGGCGTATTCAAATGGCGCGCCATATAGAACGCCTTGAATCTGGTTGGTGGACAGGGCCAGGTAAATATCCTCCGGCGGCATGCTCACCGTGGCCACGCCAAGGTCCTGCAGCATTTTCGCCGAACCGCTGATGGCCCTGATCTTCAGTTTGCGCAAATCCGCCAAGCTGTTGATCGGGTATTTGGAAAGTATGGTATACTGCGCATTCCACAGTATATTGAGATATTTGACGCCATGTTTGGCATAGTCGGCCGCCACCAGTTCCAGAAGGCCATCCTTGTCAAAAATTTGGGTGGCTTCGTCGGTGGACAGCCAGGCCATGGGCATGCCGGCTTCAATGTTGCTCATGTTCAGCTCTGTAAAGTGAGAGCCCGACGTCACTCCCATATCAATCATGCCGCCGTTTATGGCTTTGACCACATTGGGGGAAGAAACCAGCTCCCCGCCCGTGAACACAGTGATATGAATACGCCCGTTGCTTTTTTCCTCCACTTCCTTGGCGAAATTGCGCACATGGTCCGCATTGGTGGTGGAGTAATATGTTTGCAGTTTAAGATTGTATTCAGGCGCGGCCCAAACGGACGCGCTAAAAGCCAGACACAAGATCAAGGCCGCAATAATACCTGGAATCAATCGTTTCATGGTCTTTTCTCCTGTTTATTATAGTGACGCCCCCTGAATGAGCCTAAAAACAGACCTATGACGCGTTTTGGGCGCAACGCCCCTCTTCCAGTTCCCGCTTGCTCCTCTTAATACTGAGAACAACCGCGCCGACCACCAGTCCCGCGCCGATCCAACCCAAGGTGGAGAAGTTCTCGCCCCACCACAAGTAAGCAAAGAAGGCGGCCACAAAGGGCTCCAGCGGAGCCATAATGGCCACCCTTGTGGATTCCAGCCGTTTTAGCGCCTCGCAGAATGCCCGGTAAGCCACCCAACTGGAAATAAAGCCCAACCCCAGCAACGAAAGCCAAACCTGGCCGCTTTTGGGCGCAAAATCCACAAAGGGCAACAAGCATAACGCGCCCACCGGCAGAATATGCATGTACAAGGTAACCGGGGAAACATTCCGCAAATATTTTTTGCCGAAAGGGTAATGCAGAGAATAGCAAACTCCGGACATAAGCCCGGCCGCTATGCCGATGAACGACGGCGCTTCGCCCAAGCCCCCGCCGGACACGCACACCAGCGCCGCTCCCGCAATGGCCATGGCCACGCTGATTATCTTGAACAAGGTCATGGACTCTTTAAAAAACAAAAAGGACCACAAGGCCACCCAAATAGGCGCGGTGTTGTTGAGCACCGCGGTAAGAGCCGCCCCGGAATACTGGACACCCACCTGATAAGTTAGAAAAAGCAGCGCAATGCCGGGCAGGCCGAAAACGACAAATGCGCCGCGCTGGGCCGGCTCCGCCCGCCACAGGCCCGTACAGGCCGCCTGGACTATAAAAAACGCGCCGCCAAAGGCCGCCCGCCAGAAAGCGATCTCCAGAGAACTCACCCCCTCCGCCAAGCCGAAGCGCCCCAAAGGGCCGATAAGCCCCCAGCAGGAGATGGCGACAAGAATCATTATATAGCCAATGAAACGCTGCATATCGTTGCCGACTTATTTTAACTTGCCGTCCCTCGGAGGCGGGGGGACGTTTGCCCGCGCAAACGGAAAAAGCCCCCCCGCCCGGCTAGGGAAGTTTAGAACTCATTTCATAATTCCCCTTGGCTGCAAAAGTGAGCTTTGCGCCATTGGCCGCGTTAACAGGGCAAAAGCCTCCTCACCGTGGGGTTGGCTACGCTTTCGCCGTCTTCCGTCCTGTTGCCTTGCCACTGTCCCAAGTCTCGCTTTTTCGCCACAAAGGGAATTATGGAATGAGTTCTAGCTTATTGGCCGGAAAAACAGCCCCCCCCCGTAACCGCCATAACCAAATCAAGGACGCGGCGCCGCGGTCCAACAAAAAGCGGGAGCTTCCTTAAACCATTTTTCAAACAGACCGCGCCGGCGCGAATCTTCAAAGAAAACGGGAACGCGAGCTGTCGGGAACCTCGCCCCGTCAACAATAACAACTCGCTCTACAAACATTAGTACATAAAAAGGCGCGAGACGTAAGCTTGACACAGTTACCGCACACAAACGGGCTTTCATTGTTTGCGCGCAAAGGATGCATGATTTTATCAATAAATACACGCGATTACGGCGACAGACTTTTACATGCCCTTTATACGCCACAACCTTGTTGGCCGGACTCAGATTTCTTTTCAGCCAGCGCGTTGATCTTTGCACACAAAAAGACTTGTAACACGTTACAAAATAGGAGATGATGCCCTGAGGTACAAAAACCGCCCCAAGTCATTATGCCCAACGCGCCATTACCCACAAACCCGCCCACAGCCGTTGAAATCAGGGCTGAGCTGGATCGTGTCCTTTCTTCTCCGACTTTCAAAAAAGCAAAAAGGATCAGGCGGTTTCTCAGTTTTATTGTGGAGGAAAGCTTGGCCGGGCGGCTTGATACACTCAAGGCCTATACCATTGCGCTGGAAGTTTTCGGCCGAGGCCAGAATTTTGATCCGCAGCGCGACCCCATTGTGCGCGTGGAAGCGACCCGGCTGCGCACACGCCTGGATGATTATTATTTGACCGCCCCCCACAGCCAAGTGCTCATCACTCTGCCCAAGGGCGGCTATAAACCTGTTTTCAGCTACACGCGGGACAGAATCCGCCCCATATTCCCAGGCGCGGGCGCGGGCCGACGGCACAAGCCCACCATTGTGGTTTTGCCGTTCACCACCCTGGGCGGCAATGAAGAACACGCCTGGCAAGCCGCCCAAGGGTTGGCGGAAGAAATATCCATCGGGTTGTCCCGCTTTGACGACCTCGCCGTGATTAACGTGCCCTGCCCTCAAACGGAGGAGCCTTACCCCGCGCCGGCCTGGAACATTGCCGATTCCGTGCAGGCCAGATTCATTCTTTACGGCACCATTCAGGTCATCGCCCAAACTATCCGGGTACGAACATATCTGGTGGACGTGCACACCAGATCCAGTCTCTGGGCGGAAAAATTCGACCATGAATTTACACCGGACGAACTATTCGGAATTTTGGATGAGATCACTATTCAGGTGGTTATGACCGTGGGCGACAGCTTTGGGCTGATCAACCGTTTTCTGGCCGGCGAGCAAACCGGCAAAAAAGTTTCCGAACTCAGCACCCACGATGCCGTGTTGCGTTACCATTACTGGGTGAACACCCTGAGCCTGGAACGCGGCCGCGAGGCCAGGCTGGCCCTGGAACACGCCGTCAGGCTTGACCCCGCTTACGCCTTGCCCCACAGCCTGCTCGCCGACGTATACGCGGCCCATTACCAATGGGGCTGTGAAGAAGAGGCTGACTGGCTGGACAAATCCGCCGCCCTGGCCAGAACCTCCCTGGACCTTGACGCCGGCAGCCAATACGCGCAATGGGCCTGGGCTTTCAACCTGTACTTGCGAGGCGATGCGGAGCAATTCACTCCATTGCTCCGTAAGGCGGTGGCTCAGAATCCACACAACAGCAACATTTGTTCCGCGGGAGGCGTAAAGTTGTGCATGCTGGGCTTCTGGGAAGAGGGCCTCAAGCTCATTGATCGCAGCATCAGCCTCAACCGCAGCATGCCGGGATGGTCGCACATCGCCTGGGTGCTGCACCACTATTTGAAAAAAAACTACCCGGAGGCCCTGGCCAAGGCCAAGCTGATCACCACCCCCGGCTTATGGGGCGGTCCGCTTATGCGCGCGGCCATTTACGGCCGCACAGGCCTGCGCGCTCAGGCAGCCTCCGAACTGGCCGACCTGAAACTCGCCTGCCCAAGGTTCGGACGCGAGCCGCAGGAGCTCATGCGCCGCCTGTTCTTCCAGCAGAATTATGTGGACGAACTCATGAACGGCCTTGCGGCGGCCGGTTTTTAATTCCAACCGGCCGGACGCGGCCGCGAAAAGGGAGGGACCCAAGGCCCCTCCCGGCGGTTGACGGTCCAGCGTCTGTAACAAGCCGTTGAACCATAAAAACTGTTTATTGAATACGGCCCAGGCGTCTCGCGTTTTCTTTAATAAATCCAACGGCCTTGGCCGTATCCGGGCTGACTTTGGCCTCTTCATCCCACACAACCACAGCGGCCCTGGTCATGGCCGCGATATCCGCCTCAGGCAGCGTGGTCTGTTTACCCTTAAAAATCGTACTCAAAGCCTCCTTGTCTTTTTCCAGGCCAAAATTGTAATACGCGTAACGCAGGTTGTACGCGGCCTCCATCAGGGCGCCCTGGCATTCTTTATCCATACCGTCCCAGAGAGCCTGCCTGATGAACACGCCATCGGTGATGGGATTCAAAACCGGAGTCATCAGGATATACGGCGCCACTTCATAAAATTTGTTGATCGCATATTCAAAAGGCGCCCCATAGAGCGTTCCGTCGATCTGACCTGTGGACAACGCGAGATAAACATCTTCTGGAGGCATGCTCACTGTGCTCACCCCCAGGGCTTGCAACATCTTAGCCGAGCCGCTGATGGCCCTGATTTTCATTTTGCGCAAGTCATCCAAGCCGTTGATGGGCCGTTTAGAAAGAATCGTATACTGCGCGTTCCAAAGGGTATTGAGGTATTTAACGCCGTGTTTGGCATAATCGGCGGCCACCAGAGCCAGCAGGCCGTCTTTGTCAAAAAGCTGGTCAGCCTCGGCGGTGGACAGCCAGGCCATGGGCAAACCGCCTTCTATATTGCCCATGGTTAATTCGGTAAACTGCCCCCCCGAGGTCACGCCCATGTCGATCATGCCGCCTCTTACAGCCTTAATGACATTGGGCGTGGAAACCAGCTCGCCGCCACTGTACACCGTAATCTTAATCCGTCCCTTGCTTTTTTCCCCAACCTCTTTGGCGAAATTGCGAATATGGTCCGCATTGGTGGTGGAATAATAGGTCTGTAATTTAAGATCATACTCCGGCTTGGCGAAAACCGCCCCGCCAGATCCCAAACACAAAACCAAAACGACTATGAAACCCAAAATACATTTTCTCATATGCCTATATCCTTGCCACGGGCGGCGGCGCATCCTCGCCGGACCACTTCCCGACACGACCCGGCAGGGGGCTTTACCCACCCCGCCGCCGCGACATATATCCTGAGTTTCACCCTTACGCCGGGTTTCACCGGAGCCTCTCCCCGCAACCACTATTGAATTGGAAAGTAATCCTCGCAATCCCCTTCTCGATAGACGTCCAAAGTATTGCAATGCAGCATGCCGCCAAAGCGATAAACTTTGTCGTAAGGCACCGGCACCACTTCAATGCCCATACCGTTAAGCTGATCCAGGTAGCCATTTTCTTTATCGCTGACGCAAATGGTGTTTGGGCCGAGAGAAAATGTGTTCATCGACACCCAGTTAACTCCATGCAATCCCTTGCCCGTGGCCGGCGCGCTTAAGCTGATGTCGTTATGCCAGACATATTCAGGTCTGGCCGCCAACACGATCTCCCAATCATTTTTTTTGAACAAATCCTCAACGCCTGGAGTGATGATGGGCTTCTCAGGGCAAAGCAGAGCCAGCCCGGGGCGAACCAGGGTCAGGATAACATCTATGTGCCAGGGCCGAAAATAACCCGCCGCTGTGGAATCAAACCGGATAGGATGCAGGCGGAATCCCCGGCAACCCAAATAGCGGCGCAGCCATTCCATGCCAGCCCGGTTGGTCACGGCCGAACCCTGCCAGAAAATATCCTTGCCGGCCCGGCAGGCATCCGCCGCGTCCCACAAAGGCTCTTTTTCCGTGAGATGGTATTCCCAATTAAGCATTTTCTGCCGCCGGATCTCATCATCCCAGTTAAAAGCGAAATCCCAGAAATAATTGGGCACATAGCTTTCATCCGTAAGCCTGGGGCGCGGTGCCGCCGTCCACACGAAATCCGGGTCTTCCTTGAACCATTTCTCAAACAAAGGCCGCATGGCCAAATATTCATAGAAACGGGAGCGGCGACTGCACGTGGCTTCCATGATTTCGTTACCCAGGGGCAGAAACAGATCTCGCGGGTTATTAACCGTGTACTGGTTAAGCTGGGTCCAATCCGGGGTGGAAACGGCCCGGTTGTCCAGCAAAGATGGGTGCACCGTGACCCGGTCAACAATAATGCCCCGCTTTTCCATAATGCGCACAAAACCTTCCTGCTGTTCCACGGCTTCATCCACATACTCCTGCGGAAAAGGTCCCCAGTAGCCCAAAGGAAAGCCGCCCGAAGCCATGTTAAACTGCCAGGCCGGCTCCGGCGCGGTGACTGTGGCGCCCTGCGGCCTGCCGACCACGACCCTTTTCAGAGGATCCCATTCATTCCAGCAATTTACTATTTTAGCCATCTTTTATCCTCCTTGCTGGTGGTTATAATAATGGAAGCGAAAGACGCGTTTTTCTGCGCTCACATATACAACTAGAGCGGAAAATGCGGTCCGGGGAGGTTGGAAACTGTTAAAAACCGTGTCAGCATAGTAAAAATAAAGCATAGAGCAGGTTCTTTTTGTTTTGTTTTCAAGTCCTGGCGGCTGATTGCATTTTCCCAGAAAAACCATTATATTTAACTTGTTAATTTCCGCCGCCTCACCAATATTCCTATCTCCATATACTCAGCCGCTCCGTCTGGCGTTGCGCCATGCATCACAAAACCGTACCGCAGGTGATTATGAGTAATCCGCCGGTGCCTTTATCAAAATCAACGGTCGCTGGAGTCAGAGATGAACTTTCCAGAATCCTGGCCAGCCCTGAATTTGCGGGATCCTGCCGCTTTCGGAATTTTTTGAACTTTGTTGTCGAAGAAACCCTGGCCGGCCGAGGCGGCCTTTTGAAGGCCTATACCGTTGCCGTTGAAGTGTTTGGCCGGGGTAAAGAATTTGACCCCCAAAGCGACGCTGTGGTGCGGGTGGAAGCCACCCGGCTGCGCGCTAGGCTGGACTCTTACTATATGGCCAACCCGCCCGTGGGAGGCCTGAAGATAAGCTTGCCCAAAGGCGGCTATAAGCCTGTTTTCCAAAGCGTCCCCGCTGGCGCGCTTGAAAGGAGGAGCCAGTCGAAAACCGCCCCGGAATCCGAAAATACGCCTCCCCGTTCGCGGATCAAAGCCGGCATTGCGGTCCTGCCCTTTATCAGCCTGGGCGACAACGAAAGCGCCGCGCATCTGGCCAGAAGCCTTTCAGAAGAAATCGCCGTAGGCTTGGTGCACTTTAACGATTTCACCATTATCAACGTTCCCGCAGGTTCCCCTGCGGGGCAACCCAACGATCTCCCCTGGAAAATAGTCAAAAACCTGAACGCCAGATTCGTTCTGTCCGGAAGTGTGCAAGTCATTTCCAGCACTGTCAGAATCCGGGTTTCGCTCGTGGATGCGGAAACCGGATTCGGCCTCTGGGCTGAAAAGTTTGACCGTGAATTCACAGAAAAAGGCCTGCTCGACATTCTTGATGAAATCGCCACCCGGGTGGTTATGTATGTGGCCGACGGCTTTGGACTCATCAATCGCTTTTTGGCCAAAGAAAAAGCGGGCAAGGACATTGCCGATCTCGAGATTTACGAGGCTGTTTTGCGCTATCACTATTGGGTGACGACTTTAAGCCCGGACCGGGGCGGCGAAGCATTTTCCGCGCTCAAGCACGCCATCACGCTGGATTCCGCTTATGCCCTATCCTATGCCATGCTTTCCGATCTTTATGCCGGGCACTACCAATGGGGACAGGAAACCTCGCCTGATTTTCTGGACAAGGCCAGGGACCTGGCCATCAAAGCCCTGGACCTCGACGCCGGATGCCAGCACGCCCAATGGGCCAGAGCATATGATCTTTACTTGCGCGGGGATGGGGACCAGTTCCTAGAAGTCGTGCACCGGGCCGTGGCTATCAATCCCTATAACTTCAACATCATTTCCACGGCCGGCATTAAAGTCTGCATGCTCGGCCACTGGGAGCAGGGGCTTGAGCTTGTTTGGCGCGGCAAACACCTTGACCTGGATATGCCAGGCTGGATTCATGTGGCTGAGGTTCTGCGCTATTACCTGAACCAGGACTTTCCCGAAGCCCTGGCAAAAGCCAAACTTATCAGCACGCCGTTTTTTTCCGGCGGGCCTTTGTTGCGCGCGGCCGTTTACGGTCAAATGGGACTTTATGAACAAGGCCAGGCCGAACTTAAGGCTCTTTTAGACATTCTGCCCAGGTTCCGGCGGGATTACCGGGAACTCCTGCGCCGCATCTTCTTTCAACCCGCCCATATTGACTCCCTGTTGCGGGGGTTGCGCAGGTCCGGCTTCACTCCGGCCTGATCCGACCCTCTGTCCGTATTTTCCTTTTTTTCCGGCTTGAATTTAAACGCGCCAGGATATAAGACTAAGGGGCGCCGGGACAATTACCCGCGAATACTACATTTTAAGGTATTTATTCATGACCAAGTATCTTCCTCAGGAAATTGAATTGAAATGGCAGGAAAAGTGGCGGCTGGCCAACAGCTTTGCCTGCCGCGAACACAGCGACCGGCCCAAGTATTATGTCTTGGAAATGTTCCCCTACCCTTCGGGCAAGATACATATGGGGCACGTGCGCAACTATTCCATCGGCGACGTGGTGGCCCGCTTCAAACGCATGCAGGGTTTCAACGTTCTGCACCCCATGGGCTGGGACGCCTTTGGCCTGCCCGCGGAAAATGCGGCCATTAAAAACAACGTCCACCCGGCCAAATGGACCTACGCCAATATTGACACCATGCACGAGCAATTGCAGCGCCTGGGCTATTCTTACGACTGGAACCGCGAACTGGCCACCTGTCATCCGGATTACTATAAATGGGAGCAACTCTTTTTCCTCAAATTCCTGGAAAAGGGCCTGACCTACCGCAAAGAAGCTCCGCAAAACTGGTGCCCGTCCTGCAACACCGTGCTGGCCAACGAACAGGTCATTGACGGCCTGTGCTGGCGTTGCGATTCACAGGTGGAACAAAAAAACCTGACCCAATGGTTTGTGCGTATCACCGACTATGCCGAAGAACTCCTGACTGACCTGGACAAGCTGGAGGGCGGCTGGCCGGAACGGGTCATCTCCATGCAGCGCAACTGGATCGGCAAATCCAACGGCGCGGAGATCCGCTTCGCCCTTAAAGGCGGCGGGGACATCACCGTATTCACCACCCGGCCGGACACCATCTTCGGGGCCACGTTCATGAGCATCGCCCCTGAACACCCGCTCCTGGAAACTTTTATTGCCGGCAACCCTGAGGCGGCCAAAATTCGCGACTTCGCCCGCCATTGCCGCAATATGGACCGCATCGACCGCACGTCCGAAAACCAGGAAAAGGTGGGCATGTTCACCGGCGCTTACTGCATCAACCCCTTTACCGGTGAAGATATGCCTATCTGGGTGGCCAATTTCGTGCTTATGGACTACGGCACCGGCGCGGTTATGGCCGTGCCCGCCCATGACCAGCGCGACTTTGATTTTGCCCGCAAATACAACCTGCCTGTGCGGGTGGTCATTCAGCCTCAAGGGGAGCCGCTTGACGCGGCCGCCATGACCACGGCCGCGCCCGAGCCCGGTCTCCTGGTCAATTCCGGCCAATTTACCGGCCTGGACAACGAAGAAGCTAAAGAACGCATCGCCGCGCACCTTGAAACCAACAGCCAGGGCAAAGCCACCATCAACTGGCGCTTGCGCGACTGGAACATCTCGCGGCAACGCTACTGGGGCGCGCCCATCCCCGTGGTCTATTGCCCCGCTTGCGGCGTTGTGCCGGAAAAAGAGGAAAACCTGCCCGTGCTGCTGCCCCTGGACGTGCAAACCCGGCCCGACGGTCGCTCGCCCCTGCCGGAAGACGACGCCTTCGTCAACTGCGCCTGCCCCAAGTGCGGCGCCGCCGCCAAACGCGAAACCGACACCATGGACACCTTTGTGGAATCTTCCTGGTATTTCGCCAGATATACGGCCCCGCGCAAGGATGACGGCGCCTTTGACCCAGCGGCCCTTAAATACTGGATGCCCGTGGACCAGTACATCGGAGGCGTGGAACACGCCATTCTGCACCTTTTGTATTCGCGCTTCTTCAGCAAGGCCTTGCGCGACCTCGGCTATGTGGAATTTTCCGAACCCTTTGCAAACCTGCTCACCCAAGGCATGGTTCTCAAAGACGGCGCCAAAATGTCCAAGTCCAAGGGCAACACCGTGGACCCCACGGAAATGATCGAACGCTACGGCGCTGATACCGTCCGGCTGTTCTGCCTGTTTGCGGCTCCGCCGGAGCGCGACTTTGACTGGTCCGAAACCGGCATTGAAGGCGCCTATCGCTTCCTGGGCCGTGTCTGGCGGCTGATCGCCGAATTGCAAGGCGGCATTGGCGCCAATGCCGCCTGTTCCTCCACGGCCGAAGACGCATCCGCTTGCGGGGATGCCGCTTTTACGGAACTACGGCGCAAAGAGCACTCCACAATCAAAAAAGCCGGCGACGACATCGTGGCCCGATTCCAGTTCAACACCGCCATTGCCGCTATCATGGAACTGGTCAACACCCTGCATGGCGTGGTGGAAAAGCAGGATATGGCCGCCCTTTCCGAACCCGCCCGCCGGGTGATCGCCTCGGCCACGGGCACGGTGCTCACTCTGCTCTCGCCGTTCACCCCGCACCTGTGCGAGGAACTCTGGGAAAAATTAGGCGGCAAAAATGAACTCTACGACACCCTCTGGCCGATTTATGACGAAAGCGCGCTCAAGCGCA
Source organism: Desulfovibrionaceae bacterium (assembly GCA_031547425.1). GTDB lineage: Bacteria > Desulfobacterota > Desulfovibrionia > Desulfovibrionales > Desulfovibrionaceae > JAVBRZ01. The sequence goes on along the minus strand of JAVBRZ010000053.1, from coordinate 1,262 downwards.
GCGAAATTGAACTGGTCATCCAGGTTAACGGCAAACTGCGGGCCAGGATAACCGTTCCGGCCGATGCCGGCGCCGCTGATCTGGAAAACCTGGCCCTTAACAACGAGCACGTGCAAAAACACATCACCGGCCTGACCGTGCGCAAGGTGCTGGTCGTGCCCGGCAAACTGGTCAATGTGGTGGCCAACTAAAATGCATAAGCTACAACGCATCAACTCGTTACTGTTGCTCATCTGTCTGCCAATACTGCTCATCCAGGCCGGCTGCGGTTATCAGCTCACCACTCGCGAACCCTCGGTGCTGACTCGGCAGTCCAACGCCACTGCCGAGCCTGCTGGTGATGGTGAATTGCCCACCATGAAAATCAAGGGCATCAGCAACCCCACTCTGTACATCTCCCTGGAGCACCAACTGCGCGGCGCGTTCCGGGACGCCATCTCCAACCGCAAAATCGCCCGTTGGCAGGACTCCGGCCTGGCCGACTATGAACTGCAGATCAATATCTTAAGCTATACCATGGATGGCTGGGGGTATTCCAGTTCCGGAGACAGCGTCATGTATGTGGCCACCGCCAAAATGGAGGCCATCGTCTATAGCGGCGAAACCAACCGGGAAGTTTGGCGCTCCGGGCAAATAGGACTGTCGCGCACTTATGACACGGACAGCGAAGCGGATGCCGCCTACGCCTTGTCCCTGGAATTGGTGGAGCGCATCGTGGACCGCATGCGCAGCGTGTTCTGAACAAAATACCGGTCAAACATGACCGGCGGACAGTTATACACTTCAAGCCATGCACAAACTTGATGGCCCAATGCTCCTGGGGCGGCGTCCGGTCCGGCCCGCCTTGCGCCCCGCAAAGGCTTTGCTTTGCCTGGAATTGCTCCGGGAAACCATTATTTCCGGAGCCAACTGTTTTTGCGTCATACGCCCCGACCCGCAAGGTCAAGGATACGCCCCGGCAAAAGCGGACATGCACCAGGTGCTATCCGCCGTTGCCGACGATTTTGGGGATATCCGCCACTTAAGAACACCGGCTTTGACCACCCGGGCCCATAAACGCTTTTTCCAAAACAGGCGGGGCGGTTACGGTCTGGCGATCCCCGGCGGGCATCTTGCGCTCCGTGTGTTGAGGTGGGATTGTCTTCCGACCATAAGTGCCTTTTTCTCAAGCTTTAAATGCTATAAAGGCCAGAACCACCAGGCGGCGGTTTTGCTCCCATGATCCAATACACGCGCAACACCCGTGAATTTCTGAAGGTCAC
>JAVBRZ010000011.1:0-47096 GCA_031547425.1 Desulfovibrionaceae bacterium | reverse complement strand
ATGACGATGATGTCCGGGTTCATGGCCTGCAGGGTTAAGGCCGTGTCTTTGAGGCTTTCGCCCTTTTGCAGGCTGGAGCCACTTTTGCCTAAAGCAAAAGTGTCCGCGGACAGGCGCTTGCCCGCCATATCAAAGGACATTTTGGTCCGGGTGCTGGGCTCGGAGAAAAACATGATCACGCTTTTGCCTTTAAGCGTGGGCACTTTTTTCACCGGCCGGGAGTTGATCTCGTGGAACTGTTCGGCTGTGTCCAAGAGGTGCATGACCTCGGGCTTGGTAAGCTGGTCCACATCCAGAAGGTCCTTGTGAGGCCAACGGAATTTGTTTTCTTCCTGGTGCATACAGTACTTCCTTAAAGATTAGGTGAAAGGCGGTCGCCATTATATAAAAAAAATCCCTGCCGCCGGAAAGCGGCGCAGGGAGCTATTTTCAGGCAGATATCCATAGTCTTGTGTCGCATGATGGCTTTGGCGGACAATACAGGCGTGGTTTTTGCAGAAGTTTCGCGAGAGGAAAGATTTGCGCGTTGCGCGCGGGCATCCTTATGCATAGTCCTGGCACAGTCCGTCGGTGTGTTTGAATTGGTTTGTCATAAACAAGAAAAAAAGTAAAGCGAGTCCGCGCGGCCGGAAATGGCGGGAACAGGCCGCATGGTGATAAATCCATATAAGGTGAACCTGGGCTTTTCCCTTGGGAATACTGCCTTTGCTGGCGGAAAGAGCCGAACGGAAATATGAACAAAGAATTATGTATTATTCATGCCAACTGCCAGGCTGACCCCATGTTGGGGTTGCTGCTTGGGCACGAGCCGTTCCGCGAGCGGTTCGCGGTGGAAAAATATACCAATTACCGGCAGGAAAAAATTGACCCGGCGCGCCTGGCCGCCTGCGATGTGTTTATGTACCAGCATTTGGGCGGCAAATGGGGCGAACATGCCTCAAGCCACCTTTTAAGCCTGGTCAACCCCAGGGCCGAGGTGTTGCGTCTGCCCAACATGTTGTTCAAAGGCTATTGGCCGTTCTGGACCAGCCGCAGTCCTTCGGATTTCGGCGATTTTTTCCTGGACAAGCTCATTGGCATGGGGCTGGGCAAAAAAGAAATTTTACACCTGTACCTGCACGGCGATCTGAACCGCAAATTTGACCTTAAGGCCATGTTTGAAGAATCCGTGGCCATTGAGCGGAATAAAGAAAAAGACTGCCTGGTGGATTATGTGGATCTTATTTTACGGCATTTTCGCCAGGAACGGATGTTCAGCACCATCAACCATCCCCGGGGGCGTCTTGTCAGGCATGTGGCCCAAGGGGCGCTGGCGGCGCTGGACCTGCCCGCTTTGCCCGATTCGGGAGATGAATTTTCGGCCGGAGATGAAGACCCCTATCCGGACTTTGCCCAGCCCATCCATCCTCAGGTGGCGGCTTTCCACGGCCTGGGTTTCGCCGGGCCGGACACGCGCTATGAAGTGTTCGGCAAGCAAAAAACTTTTGAGGAATATGTCAATAATTACATCGACTGCCGGATGCACGGGCTGGAATCGTTTGTGTGCTATCTGCATGTGGCCTGAGCAAGCAAGCTTGTGCTGGCGCGGGCTTTAAAGCGCGGGCAAGGGGCAAGCCGCGCCGGCTATGCGGGACTTTAGAGCTGGAATGCTGTAAAGATATGCTAAATTTTCAATAACAACGGCAGAAAATCCACATTTACGATGTGTTCTTGCCAGGCGGCATGCCAGGTCAGGGGCAGGTGGGGAAAGGTTGCATTGAGGCGGTGCACGTCGCGCCCGGCGGCCTGGTTAAACACGGCCAGGCGCTCGGCCAGGGCGGCGCGGTTTTTGAGCACGTAGCTTAAATGGATAATGGAGCAGTGGGGCAAAAGGGCCGGGCAGCCGGAAAATCCGGTTAAGATTTCATGCACGGGCTTGAGATAATTAAGCCGCGCGTCGCGCCTGAACAACCTGAGTTGGGGATCGGGCCACAGGCCGTAACCCATGCGGAAGTGCTGTTCATCCGGGTATAGCGTCAGGCGGGGCAAAAGATAGGCGGCGGCGCGCGGGGCGGCGAGCTCATTTTTGATGAGCTCCCAGGCTTCCGGGGACAGCCGCTCGTCAACATCCAGGCTGAGCGCCCAGGGCGCCACGCACAGGGACAAAGCATAGTTGCGCTGGGCCGCGAAATCACTTTGCAGGGGCCGGGCCGCGTGGCGCAACGGCGCCCGGCAGGCGGCGTTCAGGGCGCGGGCTTTGTCCGGCACGGCCGGGGCATCCCAGACCATAAGCACGTCAGTTAACCATTCCGGAATGTGGGCGAGAAAGTCGCTCAGGTCCGGCTCGTCAGGGTGGGCGATGGCATAAAGGCCCAGGTCCCGCCCGACGGAAGGCAGGCGCCCGGGTTGGGGATCGAAACGCAGCAGGCGTTGCAGGGTATGGGCTTGTTCCGCTTCCGCGCCTTGCAATTCCGGATTGATGCAGGTGATGAATTTTTTCCCGGCCAGCCAGCCGCGAGCCAGAAACCAGAGCGCCCGCACCGAGGCGTCGGCCAGAATCAAGGGCGGCGCATTTAACAATAAACCCCGGCTTTGGGCATCGCGCAGGCGTTGCGGTGTTGGTTCGCAAAGTAAAAGGCCATTTTCAGGCAGGGCCGCTTGCAGGTCGGCCGCTGTTTCGCCGCGCCCCGCGCCCATGAGGACCACGGCGGCGGCATCTCCGCCCTGGGCCAGCCGCGCTACGCGGGAAATGAAGTCCGCGCGGGCGCGGCCGGAACAATCTTTAAGCGCGGGCGGGTCCGCGCCGGACAGATTGAACGCCAGCACCTCGCTGGTGTAGGCCGCCAGCAGTTCAGCGGCGGATTGGGCAGAAGCGGGAAACGGCATGGCGGTCCTTGCAGCGGAACATATTTTCGGCATCAAAAAATAATGCCGTGGACTTTCTTTGTAGAAAATTCCCCGGCATTGTCAAATAGTACGCGTTTGGAATATGCGGCGATGAACTAACCGGCGGACGGCGTAGTTCATGCCCGCGACTAAAATCATAAAGATTTCATTCAAACTCAGGGCTGGCTGCTCATTTTGCGGTACATGGCGTTGCCGTTCATTTGCCTGGCAAAGCCGAAACCGGCGGGCGCGGCCGGGGCCGCGGGCTGGGGCGCGCTTTGCGGCGCGGGAACGCTTTGCGCCGGCGCGGCTTGGGCGGCCAGGGCATTCAGAGCCTGGGCGGCGGTTTGCGCCTCGGCCCGGGGTTCGGGCTTAGCGGCTGCAACCGGCGTAGCCTGTGAGGGAACGATTTCCGGGGCAAGGGATTGTGCTGCGGAATCCGCGGCCGGGGGCGCGGTTTCAGCCGCTTGCTCCGGCGCTTGTGCGGCCTGGGCCTGCTGCATATAAGCCGCGCTTTGCGCTCTGGCGCTGATGCCCATGGCGGCGGGGCCGCTTGGCGCCTGCAGTGGCGCGGTGTCGGCAAACATGCGGTTGCCGGCGGTTTTGGGCATGGCTTCGCTCAGGTTTTGGGCCGGGGCTTGATTTACAGCGGCCACAGCCTCGGGCGTGTTGATGACTTGGGCATAAGCGCTACGCAGGCCTTCCAGGATATTGATCACGTCATCCACGAACTTGGCGTTCATTTTGATGCTGGCCTTCAAGAGGTGCGAGTTGCAAAACATATACAACTGGTGCAGGTTTTTGGACAGTTCGCCGCCCTTTTCCATATTCAGAGAGCCGTCGAGCTCGGCGATAATGTCCATGGCTTTGGAAATGAGCATGCCCTTTTCGGCGTAGTTTTTCTTCTCGATTTCCTCCTTGGCCTGGGCGAGAAACTTGATGGCTCCGGCATAAAGCATGAGCAGAAGCTCACCCTGGTTGGTGGTGGTGATCTGGGTTTGCATGTAAGCAACCGAGGCCCTTTGCATATGGTCTTCTCCTGTCGCTGGTTTTGCGAGAAATGTTTATTTATTGCTGCTGCCGGAATTCAGCTGCTTGACGGCCGCTTCCAGAGCTTTCATTTTGTTGTTGTAAGTGCCCAGCACCGAGTCCAGGTTGGCGAAACGCTTGCGGATGTTTCTTTCCCAAAGAATGAGGCGCTGCTCTTCCTGGTCGATCTTTTTGTCGGCAACCTTCATAATGTCTTTATAGTTGGCTTCCAAAATGGTCAGGGTGCCGCCGCCGTGGCCTTCCGGATCTTTGGGCGCTATGGCGCTTTCCAGGAAGTCGTATATTTCCTGGATTTTGCCGTTTTTCACCGTGACTTTGCCGCTGTAGTCGCCCTGGGCAAAATTTTCTACCTGCAGGGCCATGCCTTTGGCCGGGCCGTCCATGGCCGTGATCTGTTTGGTTAGCGTGTCATAATTGGCCCTGTGGCCGTCAATGGTGGCGTTGATGACTTTGCCGGTGGCGTCAACCTGGTATTTGACGTCAAAGTTGCCGGCTTTGGTGGTGCCCTTGACCAGGCTGGCCAGGGAAAAATCGCCGGAGTCCACATAGGTTTCGCCGTTGGCGGCGAAGAGCTTGGCCACTTCTTCGGGGTTTTTCTTCAAAATGTCGTCAAAAGTGGTGTAACTGCCGTCCTTGTTTTTGATATCCTCAAAAACCAGCAGGCCGAAGTCTTTGGAGGTGGAGTCGGCCACGGTCATGATGCCCACCTGGGCCAGAGAACTGTACAGATCGCCGTGGGTAACGCCGTCTTTGTCCGTGGACAGGTATTCAAAGCCTTGGGCTTTGCCGGCCACAATAGTTTTCAGGTTGGAGGAAATCAACTGCACGCCGTAGTTGCCGGTCAACAGGGAACCTTTTTGCCCCAGGAAGTTGGAGCCTGTTTTTTCAGTGGCATCATCGGGGCTGTTGGGGTCCTTGGCGTCGTCAACTTTGGTCAGCTCCAGAATTTTAGAGCGCAGGGCGTTGATGGATTCGACCGCGGAGATCACGTTTTCTTTGATTTTGTCATAGTCCGTGGTCACGGTGACCTGGGCCTGGCCTGTGTCTTTAATGTTCAGAGTCACGTCAGGGATGACCCCGGTAACCGTGTTGCTGGTGGCTTCCAGGTATTTATCCGGGTCGGCCGGAAAGCCGTTGACCTTGAACTTGGCGTTTTGGGCGTCCTGCACATAATAATTGTTGGCCACGGTCTGCGAGGAGAGCCCTGTGAGGCCCCCGTCCGCGACGACATCCAGCCCCATGTCCGTGCCGCCGTTAATCCCGCGCAGCTCAAAAGTCATGTTGTTGCCGTTCTTGGCCAGGGAGGCGTGCACACCGGGGTTGCCCAGGCTTTCTTCGTGGGCGTTGATCTGGTTGGCCAGCTGTTCAATGGTGGCGCCGTTGGCTACCGTGATGACGCGCGTGGCGCCCTGGTAGGTGTAGGAGAAGTTCAAGTCTCCGCCGCTGCTGTTGACCACGGCGTTTTTGTCGGTAAACCCCTGGGTGTATGCGGTGGGCGAGAAGTCGCTCAAGCCGGTGCTGACAATGCTTAAGGTGGATTTTTCACCCAAATCCATGCCCTTTAGCTGGAAAATGTATGAGCCTCCGTTGTTGATCAACGAAGCGCGCACGCCGGGGTTGGTCTGGTCGTTGTTGATGATCTTGGTGAGGAATTCGAGGTTGCAACCGTCCGGAATTTGTACGCTGTGCTGTTTGCCTTTATAAATGTAGGTGAAGTTCTGGGTGGAGCCGGTATTGTTGATCACGGTTTTCAGGCTGTCGAATTCCTGGTTGGCCGTGAATGTGGCCGATTTGGCCATCTGCATGACTTCCAGCTTGTGGGTGCCTTCATCGGCGTCGGTGCCCACTGTGGCCGAGGCCACGGTTTCGTTGGACGATACCGCTGATTTGGACATGAATTTGTTGATGGAGTTGATGTCGTTGAGTTTTTTACGCAAATCCACAACAGCGGCATTGAGCTCCTGAAACGCGCCGAGACGTCGTTCCCAGTCGGCCCGCCATAAAGTCATGCGGGCTTTGGGTACGGACTCAAGCTTCTTGAGCTGGGTGATCATGGTATCAAAGTCAGTGTCTGAGCCCAGACCTGAAAAATGGATACCACCTGATGCATATGCGACAGCCATAGCTTACCTCACGCTGAATTTTTTGCCGGGGGCAAAGTTCTTCATACTTTTTTGAAACCACAGCAAAAATTGTGCCGAACTCCAGGCAGAAATTGCCCGCCCCCTTAAGCCGGGGCAGTCGTTATTCGGCATTTCACAATATTCATATCGGTATAAACGCCTGAATCTTTATGCTCGCCTCTGCGCAATTATTTCGCGCGCCCATCTTGCCCCGCAAAGCCACTCGGCATAAGGTGCGGACAGTACTTATTTGGGCATAAATTCAAGGAGCAAGACCATGACAGCATTTTCAACCGTGGAGAGCCCAGAGGTGCATGTGTGCTTTTTGGGCCGGGCCGCCCGCATTTACGGCGAAGACTTGCCGAGCGAAAATCCGCCGCCCGGCTTCGCGCCTTCCACGGCCACGGCCGTGGGCATTGACCTGCGTGCCTGCTTTGTTGAAGACGAGATCAGCCTGGAGCCGGGCGCCCGCGCGGCGGTTCCTTCGGGCGTGGCCATTGAGCCGGTTACGCCGGGTATTGCCGGATTTGTTTATTCGCGCAGCGGTTTAGGCGCCAAGCACGGTCTGGTGGTCGCCCAGGGGGTGGGCGTCATAGATCCCGACTATCGGGGCGAAATTATGGTCTGGCTGCTGAACACTTCCGGACGGACCATGAGCGTCAAGCAGGGCGAGAGGATCGCCCAACTGGCTTTTCAGCCTTATGTGCGGCCGCGCCTCCTGCGGCAGGCCGGCCTTTCGGAAACCTCGCGCGGCAGCGGAGGCTTCGGGCATACCGGGCGGTTTTGAAAAAAATTGTCCGGGGCGCTGAAACGGGCGGATTTCGCCTGTTGTTCGCTTGCGCATTGCCCGGCCTGGGCCTATAATGATGCCTTCAACGTAAATATTAACCTGTTTTTGTTTCAGGAGATGATGAAATGACGCCACGCAAGCCCAAGGAAATCTTCAGCAAGGGCATCCCGGCCCTGGAAAAAGTGCTGGATGCGCTGTGCTCACCGGAATCTTACGGGGATATGCCTTTGCACCCCACGCACGGTACGCCCATGCCTTCGGTGGCTGATTTGGAAGAAATGATGCATCGCCTGTATGCGGCCCTGTTTCCCGGCTACTTCGGCACCAGCCGCATTCATCGCGAATCCATGCGCTATCATTTGGGCGCCAACCTGGACAGCATTTTCCGCATTCTGGCCGAACAAATTTACCGGGGCAGCTGCTTTGCCTGCGCCGAGCCCGATGAGGAGTGCCCGGAGTGCGGCAAGGACGCGCCGGAAATAGCTCTGGCCTTTATGGACACCCTGCCGCGCATCCGCCACGCCCTGGCCCAGGACGTTAAAGCCGCCTACGAGGGCGACCCGGCGGCCAAGAGCCCGGGCGAGACCATTTTCTGCTACCCCAGCATTGTGGCCATGATCCATCACCGCATCGCCCATGAGCTTTACCGTTTGGACGTGCCGCTCATTCCCCGCATCATCAGCGAAATGGCCCATTCCAGAACCGGCATAGACATTCACCCCGGCGCCAGCATTGCCGAGGACTTTTTCATTGACCACGGCACGGGCGTGGTTATCGGCGAGACCTGCATTATCGGCAAAGGCTGCCGCCTGTACCAGGGCGTGACCCTGGGCGCGCTGTCTTTCCAGAAAGACGACAGCGGCGCCCTGGTCAAAGGCGTGCCCCGGCACCCCATTCTGGAAGACAGGGTGACCGTGTATGCCGCGGCCACCATTCTGGGGCGCATCACCATCGGCGCGGGCTCCATGATCGGTGGCAACGTCTGGCTCACCCATTCGGTGCCGCCCGGCTCCAAAGTGGTGCAGCAGCGCTCCGTCGAGCCCAAGACTTCTGAGAAAATGGTGGGTTGAAAATCCGTGGCTTGGGATATCGCCGCTTAACCTTTATGGGGGCGGATGTTTTGCTCGGCAAAAGCCCCGGCGGGTCGGTTCCGCCGGGGCTTTTTGTTTGTTGGTTGTCGGACGGGCGGGCGACCGGCATGAGCGCTTGATAGCCGAGCAAGAAGAACGAGGAATGAGTTTGGCGGGGCTTGCGTGTGAAAGCGGCGTGAAGCGGAGTTTGCCGGAGCAACGGGCGGAGAAAGAAAAGGCAAAAAGTGAAAATGCGGGCAACACAAAAGCCCCCGCGGAAATAATCCCGCGAGGGCCTGCTTTATGGAGGAATACTTAACTCACAAATACGGATGGCGGGCCTGGAAAACTTGAAGAGCGAAAAGGCCGACCTTAAATAACTCTACGCAATACGTCTTGGACTGCGGCACAGACAGCGCGGCCGGAAAGTTTAAAATTCCCGCGTGAGCTTAAGTCTGGCCGGAAGTTGCCTTCAGCTGAACAGTTCCGTATCTTCCTTGAGCATCTTCTCCGCGATGTTGCGCGCGTCGATTTGATACTCGCCGGATGCGATTTTGGCCTTGAGCGCGGCCACGGCCTCGGCGCGCACTTCGGGCGCGGCCAGGGCGGCGGAATAGCCTTCGGCCCGCAATTTGGCCTCGGGCGAAACCGAAGCGCGGTCTCCGGAGTCGGTGCGGGCGGCTTCAGCCCGGCGCCGCGCCTTATCCAGAGAGGCGGATTCGCTTTGCTCCGTCTTGACGTAAGGATCCAGATTACCAAGAATGTTTTTAATTTCCATAAACAACCTCCCTTAATAGGGATGTGACTATTAAAGCATGGTCCGGTCCACTTTGTCCAGCGTGATGCTCCACAGCCGGTCCAGAATATGGAGTTTTTCTTCAGCTTCTATTTTTTCCGGACCGGCTTCGGTTTCGCGGTAAACCTGGAAACTCAGGTCCTCAGCCGGAAATTTAAAACTGAATTGTTCTCCTAATTCCTGCTCCAAAGCTGTTTTGACTTCCTGGACAATGGGGTTGTCGCTGCCGGAGAACAGCAAGTTCTCCATGACTTCGTGAGCAACCCTTTCCACCAGCACCCGTCGTTTTATATCCGCCGGAATTTCCTGCGCAACTCCGGCGTCCCCGCGCAGGGCCTGCAAATAGCGGTTCAACCTGCGCGCGGCAATCAGCTGCTTGTCGTAATTGAGCAGCATATTGCGCACATAAAACGACCTGATAGTCACAACTTTCTCCCCTTATCCCCTATACGGCCAGGGGAGAAAAATCTTTAGGCCTTGGGCTGAATGCTTGAAAAAAAACTTTTCAAGCCCAGCCGCAACCACCCCTGCCGCAAGCCTTCAAACGCTGTTGGGCGCGAATTTTACGGCTCTGATGATTTCTCCTCGATTGCCTTCCTGAATAATCTCTGCGCTCCAGGGTAATCACTTTCCTTTACGGCTTTTGGAAGCATAACCTTAGGCCTGGGGAAAAATATTTCTAGATTTGTTCTAAAAGATAAGCTCTTAAACGATTTTTGCGATGTAGCGCATTTGAAGGCATGTATTCCATGTTTTTCTTTTCAAGGCGGCCTGAAAGCATTATACACAGAAACACCTTTGTCCGTTGAGGTTTTGCGGTCATGATCCGCACGGCGGGCGTGGAGCAGAGTATGAACGCGCCGATATTTGCAGCCGCTTTCCCCATTGTCCTGGCCTCAGGTTCGCCCCGGCGCCAGGAATTTATGCGCAACCTGGGCCTGGCTTTTAGCGTGGCCAGGCCGGTCGTGGCCGAACCTTTGCCCGGAGAGGACGAAGAGCCGCGAGGCTTCGCCCTGCGCGTCGCCCGTGCCAAGGCGGCCGAGGTTGCCCCCTTTTATCCGGCGGCCGCAGTTATTGCCGCAGACACTGTGGTGGCTCTGGACGGGGAAATTATGGGCAAGCCCGCTTCGGAGACCGAGGCGGTGGGCATGCTCAGAAGGCTGGCCGGGCGCAGGCATGTGGTTTACACAGGTTGTTGCCTGCGTTTGCCCGGCGGCCGGGAAGAAATTTTTTGCGGCGCTTCCCAGGTGCTCATGCACGCCTGGCCCGAGGCCGCACTGCGCGCCTACGCGGCCGGGGGCGAACCCGAGGACAAGGCCGGGGCCTACGCAGTTCAGGGCCAGGGGGCCTTTCTGGTGGAGAGTATCAGCGGCTCCTGGACCAATATTGTGGGCTTGCCGTTGGTGGAGCTTTTGGATGCGCTTTTGGCGCATGGGGTTATCAAACCGGCGCACGAAGGATAAAACGGCGGCCGGCGGTGGAAAAACTTCGCGGGCCGGTTGCTTTAAGCGCAAGGATTAAGGACATGAGGGAAAAACGCGGTTTCAGCGACCATCTGGCCTTGGCCGTCGCCCGCCTGGGCGTGGCCGGGCTGTCGCCCAAAGGGCCAGGCACTTGCGGCAGTTTCGTGGCCCTGCTGCTGGCGCCCTGGTGTTTTATGCCCCTGGCCGCGCATTGGCAGGTGGTCGTGCTCGCAGTGGTCTTTTTTGTGGGTTCCTGGGCGGCCGGCCGAGCCGAACGGATTTTGCACGAAAAGGACCCCGGCCAGGTGGTAGTGGATGAGCTTTTAGGCCAGTGGATCGCTGTCATGCCCCTGGGCGCGGCGGTTGATCCCTGGCAGTTGCTGGCCGCGTTTGTTTTGTTCCGCACTTTGGACATTGCCAAGCCCTGGCCCATCAAAGCCTCGGAAAACTGGCTCCCCGGCGGCTACGGCGTCATGCTCGACGACCTGATCGGCGGCGTGGGCGCGGCCGCGCTTTTGTGGCTGGGTCTGTATTTTCTGGGCTAGATGTAATGTTTCAATAGGTTGTTCACCCCGCCTCAAATCGGTAAAGCTGGAGTTGCGAGACAACAGCCAACCGAAGTGAGGACAGGATGAACAGTCATAAGAATGCCAAACTCACGGCCCGAGGTCGAGAGGAAGTGGTGAGGCGGATGCGGCATGAGCCGGGCGCGGTGTAGTGCCGCGTTTCGTTCCCACCCGCAAACCTGTGCTTGTGTCTTGTTTATTTGTCTGCTCCTTTTGTGCCTAACCACGGCAAGTATCTGTAATTTCAAGATAATTTGTGTAAGCTTTTCTGTGTATAACCCACAGCCTGTTGTGCGTAAGTTTTTACGGCCGTTGGGCGGGGCTCGGATATGCACAGTGCCGACAGGTTTTGCCGGTTGGAAAAATTGAATTATTTCAAGGCTTGGATTACAATAGGCACAAAGTTAGGCACAATGGGAATTATAAAATGAGTTCGAGTTATTATGTAAAGTTTTTTTGGGAGCGCACGGCCTTGGCCGAGCAGCTTTTGGATTTTTTTCTGGAGCATGGCGTTCAACCTGAACTGGATTTCAGTTCGCCATATTTGATGAGCATGCCCGCGTGTGAGCACGAGGCCCTGGCCGCCTTGTGGCGCGGGCGGGGGCTTGCTTGCGCCGTGCACCTGCCTTTTGTCATGCCTGACGCCGCCGGGCGGGTAAATTTCAAGCCGCGCGAGGTTCAGGAGGAATTGCTCCGGGCGGTGCGCGCGACCCGGCCGTACGCGCCACGCCATTTTGTGGGGCACCCCTATTTGTTTGCACAAGGCGCGTTGCGGGACAATGCGCCGGATGAGCTGCTGGGCGTATGGGCTGAGGTGGCCGCGGCCTGCGCCCCGGCCAATTTATATCTGGAAAACACCCTGGAGCAGGAGCCACGCGCCCTGGCCCAGTTGACGGCCCGGCTTCCGGGCAATTGCGGGGTGTGCTTTGACGTGGGGCATTGGCATGCCCTGGCCGGAGGCCGGCGAAAACATAACCTCGAAGCCTGGCTGAACGAGTTGGGGCCGTTTATCCGCCATTTGCATCTGCACGACAATTACGGCGGCTATGACGAACACCTGGCGCCCGGCCAGGGGCTTATTGACTGGGATTATTTTGTGGCGCTTTTTGCGGCTAAAAATCTTAAGCCCGGCGTGACCTTTGAAACCAGCTTCACTTTGCGCGATTTGCGGGCTACGCAAAAATATTTGGTCAGGCATCCTGAATTTCGGCAGGTTTTGGGGCTGGGCTGAGCTGGCGAAATTTTGCTCGGAATGAGGCGGCGCGGATTTGCCGGGTGGGCAAACAGGAAAGATTTAAAGAAGGGAAGGAAAAAATATTTCTTGCCTTAACACTTTGATTTATATATTTTTTTGAGACGTGAACATTCCGATGTTTGGGGCCGGCAAGGATAAAATTATTTTTTCCCTGCACAAAAAGGTTGACAAGAAGCCCGCAATTTGGTCAAAGCATTTTCCACGCGGGCGGTTAGCTCATTTGGTAGAGCATCGGCCTTACAAGCCGAGGGCGGTAGGTTCGATTCCTACACCGCCCACCAGCACAGCTTACGACGCGGAGCAGTAGTTAAGACGGTTATAACGCTGGCCTGTCACGCCAGAGGCCGAGGGTTCGAGTCCCTTCTGCTCCGCCAGCATATAAGGAAAGCGAGGCATTTGCCTCGCTTTTTTTATTTGTGGAAAACCCCACGTCTGGCGTGGGGTTTTCCACAAATAAAAAGTTGCTCGAAGTATGGTTTGAAATGTTTTGCTGAGGCGGCGGCATATTAGAACCTATCTCATAATCAACTTTGGCTGCAAAGCGGTCTTTATGCCCTTGGCCGCGTTAATGAGCAAACCCCTCCTCACCGTAGCACAACTACGCCGTCGTCGGCGTTTGCCTCATTGCCTTGCCGCTGTCATAAATCTCGCTTTTTCGCTTCAAAGTTGATTATGAAATAGGTTCTATTTTTTGAATATGCAGGCCATGGCCACAAACGCCGCGCAAGAGGCGGCGGCGAAAAAAGCCAGTCCGTGCGGGGTCGCCTGCATGGCCGCGCCGGCCAATAAAGGGCCGAGCAGGGCTCCTGCTCCCCAAACCAGGCCCATGGCCGTGTAGATGCCGATAAGCTCGGCGCCTTTGAAACGGCTGCCCACAATGGTCAGCATAATGGTGTAAATGCCGACCAGGGCGCCGCCCCAGAAGAACAGCAGGCCGAACGTGGCCGCCTGATTCCGCAGAGCCCAGGGCCAGAGCAGAGCGCCCAAAGCCGCCGCCGTCGCCAGCAGGATGACCAGGCGGCGGCGGTCCATTTTGTCGCCCAGCCAGCCGATGGGCAATTGCAGCACAATGGCTCCAAACATCAGACAAGACATAAGTTGGGTGGCCTGGCTTTCCTGCCAGCCCAGGGTCATTGCGTATAAGGTGAGAAAGGTCAGGCCCGCGCACTCAATGGCCGCGTTGAGGGCGGTGGCGGCCAGGGCCAGCGGCGCCAGGCGCAGATAAGCGCAAGGGTTGTTGTGGGCCGGTTTTTCAATGAACGGCGCGCGTACCTTGGGGGACAACACCAGCAGAGCCGCGGCCAAGGCCAGCCCGGCGCCCGCCAGGTAAGGCGCGAAGCCTTCCGTGCCCAGCAATGACAAAAGCAGCGGCCCCAGGGCGTAGCCCACAGACATGGCGGCCGTGTAAACCCCCATGGTCCGCGCGCGTCTTTCTTCGGAACTGAGGCCGTTCAGCCAGGTTTCCGACAACACGAATAGCGTCTCGGAAGCCGCTCCCAACAGAATGCGCAGCGGAAACCACAGCCAGACAAAGGGCAGGGCCGGAAACAGGAGCATGAACGCGGCGGCCGCCAAAAGCGAGGCGACCATGGTGCGGCGTATGCCCCAAAGCGCGGTGAGCCTTGGCAGCAGAAAAGCCATGGCCAGCACGCCCACAGCGTGCATGGCCGCGTTGGCGCCGATAAGGCTTTCATCAAGGCCCAGTTCCGCCAGATCCAGAGCAATGAGGGCGGCGCTCAAGCTGTAGGTCAGGCCGAATATGGCCGCAGTGAGGATTACCGCGGCTTGGGACAACAGAAGGAAGGGAGCTCTTTGTTCAGCCATGGGCATGATTTTCAGGCGGCGCCGCCCGCGTGTCGAACTTTCGGCCATCGGGCAGGGCGAGGATATAGGCCAAGGCGCGCGCGTAATCCAGCATGATGCCCGGCGTCCAGGCCGCGGCCATGGCCCGGTGGCGTAAAAAACCGGCCACCCACAGCTCGGAGGTGGTCAGCAGGCGCAATACGAACAAAGGGGAGCGGACCCGCATCTCGAAAAGCCCTTCCATCCCGGCGTCCAGGGCCTTGGCCACCGCGCCGGCGCAACTGCGGGTGCTGAGGTTGTAGGTTGCATCAGCGCTGTAGTCTTTCCAGAATTTGCGGATAGCGCGCCCGTTGAGCCCGGGCAGCCGAACCTGCCTGGTGGAGGGGCGCCAGGCGGCGCTTTCTTCGCGGTAGCCGGGTTGAAATAGGCCGGGCACGTCATTGTCCGGAGTGCCGCGCAATGTTCTGGCGAACTCCGCCTGGTCACGGTCGATCTCCACCGCCGGGTAGTGGCTGATGTATACATCGGGGGGCAATTCCAGGGCCGCATGGCCGGCGGAAACCACGCCATTGGCGTCCGAGGCCGCGAAATAGCGGCTTATTCCCCGCCGCAGGGGCACTAGCGTTTCCGTGGGCGTCCAGATATGGATGATGACGTCCTCAGGTTCATATTCTTCGGATCCGGAATTTGCTTCTTTGGAATCAGGGGACGTGGCAGGCGCGGGCCAGCCGCGATTCATAAGCGTCAGAATGCTCATGTCCGGCGGCAGCAGGCCGATGCGCAAGGCCAGGGCGCAAATGCCGATGCCGGAAAAAATGAACAAGGTGCCGACGTCGGCGCCCACTTCGCCTTCCCAGAACGTGGGCCAGGGAATCAGGGACCATATCCCGCTTAGCCCTTCGGCCACAGCGTAAAAAAACGAGAGCCGCCAGCCGTTGAAATGAATGATGTAGGCGAATGAGCCCCGGCATAGCGCATCGGCGATTAAAAATGTGCCTACCAGAATGCCGATGATTATGCCGCTATGACGGGGCGAGACGATAATCAGGGAGACCACGGCTAAAATCATGCCCGCTTTGGCGAGGCGCAGAGATTTGGCGGCCCCGGTCGTGGATAGGGCCTGGGCCACGGACCAGACGCCGTCCAGCAACAGGGGAGCGGCGAACCAGATTGGCGCGATTCGCAACTGACTATCTAAGGCGTCCTGAAATATGAAAATGCCTGAAAACAGCCACAGCAAGCCCCAAAAAAGGATGGCTCCCCATTTGCGGCGCACAGCCCGCGAACCGCACAATAATAAGAAAACCTGGATCATATTTACGCTGCCCTTGCCGGATTGAAGTTTTTACAGCGATGCCGGGCTGTTGAGGCCCTGCAATTGCATCGGTAGTTCGCCAGGTGAAATTTTTAAAGCATGTGTTGTGGGCCGCAGGCAATTATAAACCCTTTCCAACCCTTCGCCAAGGCGTTTTTGCGAGAATTGTTTTACAGCCGCACAGATCCGGATGATGAAATTCAACCCTTGATGGCCGCGCCCAACCGTCTGGCATCCTCCAGAACAGGTTTGCCGGCGATGTCTCCGATTTCATTGACCCCGCCCGCCAGGAGCATGCCCGCGTCCGTCCACCCGATGTTTTGCAGCAAGCTTTTATAATAATCGATCATGGGCTGAAAATTGCTCTTGCTGTTGTCGCCTGCGGCGATGAGCATGATGCAGTCTTTATGCGGGGAGTGGTAGTTGTTGGCTTCAGCCACAGCGAAGATGCGGTCGATGACCGTTTTGAGCTGGGCCGTGAAGCTCCAGAAATACAGGGGCGAGGCCAGCACGATTACGTCCGTGTCTTCGTAAGCCGGGTAGATCTTGTCCATGTCGTCTTTTTGCGTGCAGGGGCTGCGTTTGTCTTTGCCTCCCCTAAGGCAGCCGATGCAAGGGCTGATGTCCATTTCCGCGATGTTGAAGCGGGTGACGTCGTGCCCGGCGCTTTGCGCCCCGGCGGTGAACTTGTCGATCAAAGCCGCCGTGTTGCCGTTTTTCCTCGGGCTTCCGTTGAGCACCACAATTTTTTTAGCCATACCTGTCTCCTCCTTGTTTGTTAGAGCATTTCAACATTGAAATTATATATTCAGGAAAAATGCTCCGGCGTTGCGAAGCGGGAATTCGCAACGCTCGCGAGATTGGTGCAGGACGGTTTTGCAAAGTTTAAACCCCTGGGTGATTATCATTTTGCTCCAGCCACCGCACACGCTCTTCACGGCTGTAGTCGGGCGGGAAAAATTTTTCCTCGCCGCGCATCAATCGTGGGTGTGGCGCGGGTGTGGTGCGGCTCCGCTATCAAAGATATTTTCGACTCTTGGCAGCGGGTTGCGCTATTTGCTCGGTTACTCGTCCGCAGCGAGTCTATTCCCGCGTTTTATTTCAGCCTCGACAGCGGTTACGCATGCTTGGATTTTTTCCCAACTGAAGCCGATACAGGCAGAACGGCAGAATATTTCTATCTGATCAGGGACCGGCAAGGGGGCATCGTCGGTGGACAAGCTTTCAATGGCCTTGCATATCAGCGGCGCGGCATCCATGCTCACACACGCCTGTATTGTATCCCGATCCGGGTACCCAGTTGCGCGGCCGGCTTTTACAAAACCATATCCTATGGGGCCAGCGAAAACAACGTTGATGAGTGTTGGATTCTGTTTCAGAAAAGGGTCTGCGCCTGCTGCCAGAAGGATCTTTACCGCCTCGGCCTTACGCTCCAGAGTCCGCAGCCATACACCTTTTGCGGGAAGGCCGGCGTCGGGAATTCCCATGGACGCGGGCGGCAAGCCGATGTTTTTTGCAATATCAAGAAGTTCATGCCAACGATAGGCGGCAACTGTTCCTATTATAGAGAACGGCTCATGCTCTGTGTTGCCGGAGGGTGCGTTAACAAGCGCGATCAATTCCGGTTTTTTCTCCAGCAATACGGCTAACACCGGTGCATGGCCTTGGTTTGCCGCATAAAACACTGGAGGATACCCCCACGCATCAAGGACATTTACGGAGGCGCCAGCTTGCAAAAGCAAGGCGCAGGCCTCGGGATCGCCCCGAAACGCGGCCCAATGCAAAGGGGTGAAGCCGTTGCTTTCAGCAGCGTCGGTCGAAACTCCACGTTCATGAAGGAGCGATATGACCCGTAGATTGCCGGCCATTGCGGCGGCATGGAGTGCCGTTCTTCCGTTTCGGTCGGCGGATCGGTCATTGGCTCCAGCCGTCAGCAGCAGGTCAACAAGCTCATCGGCGCCGCAGACTATTGCCTGCTGCAGCGGGCTTGGTCCATCAACCTGGCCGTTCGGGTCCGCTCCGGCCGCCAAGAGCATTTGCGCCACACCGCGATTTTCAGGGGTGACGCGACAGGCAATTTGCAAGGCCTCGGTCGTCGGCTTGTACCCGGCATCCAAAAGGAAGGCTGTATACTCGGCAGAGTTGTTCGCAGCTTGCTCCAACGCACTTGGAGTATATTTATCCTCAACCGTCATAAATTTGGATGGAGAACCGCGCCGAACTACTTCAGCAAGCAAATCAAGCCTCTTGGCTCGGATCATTACTGCATCCAAGTTCCGTTGAAAATATGGGTATAAAAGTTCTACCGCTTCGCTGTCGCCCTCACCCATAAGTTGGATAAAATAGTAAGCCGGCAAGGGTTCTTTTTCTCCGGGAACAAAGCATTGTAAAAGTTTCAAGCGCTCAGGAGAAGGCGGAAATTTAAGAGCAGCATCCCAGTAATGCTGCGGGGTCGGCTTTACCACGCTCAGCAGTAAGCAGGTTTTTTTTGACAAGCCATGCGTCTGGAAAACCAAATCAAGGGAGAAAGGCCTGGTCCCGCTTTTCTGCTTATAATTGATCCAGCAGCGAAGAGCTTCGGGATCGCCTTCCTTAATTGCCAAGTTTATTCCCTGTTCGGCTTTGGGGCTATGTATTTCGTATCGAGGGTCGTATTTGACCAAAATTCCACCCACGCAAAGCAACAGCCCGATAACTAGCAGGATAACTCTTGATTTTGGTGAAAGCGGGTTTGGTTTGGATTTGTGAAAAATAATGAGCGTAACCACAAATGCGGCCAGCGGCAGCAAAAGCAATGATCCGGCGACAACCCTTGCTACTGCCATGTCGAGACCGGATGCGTTGGACCACATTGCGGTCACCACGCAAAAAGTTGCCCCGGCGGCCAGCACCCCCCGCGTTGGCCGACTGCTGCCGAAAAAAGCAAAAAGGAGGCAGATAACGCAGAGCGTTTGCATGACCAAAAACAAAAGTTCCGAGACCTCGGGATTCATTCCATTCTCCAAATTTAAGATTTGTCGTTGATTTCATTTTACCGCAACACGCCTATTCTGCCTGCCAAACATCAGTTGGATCAGGAGAAGCGTGGAGAGCAGTTGTCGCATCCTTACCTCGGGAGCCCGTTTACGGGCCGCAAGTAACGGAACACGCAGATGTCAGACCAAATATGCGCCTGTTAGGGCGCTGTTGGTAACAGAGCCTTACAGGCGCACACGAAAAACCATCGGCTATGCCGGGGGGATTATCGTTTGGTGCCCAGAGCCGGACTTGAACCGGCACGAACGTTTCCGTTCCAGGGATTTTAAATCCCTTGTGTCTACCAATTCCACCATCCGGGCGGGGAAGCGTGGGCGGAAAAGCTGTTTCCCGCGAGTTTTCCGCTACACTGAAAGCCGGGCTTGGTCAACATTATTATGGCCAACGCGGCAAGCTGCTGCGGGGGGGCCTGGGGAGCGCGCCTTTTATGGGCGAGGCGGAATTCCTTCGCCTTATTGCTCCTGCCCGTCAAAAAACGAAGGCCGGGGGATGCCGATGGCCGCTTCCCGCCACTTGTCGTGAGTCAGGGCGTAAACGTGGACCACTCCCAGGGTGACTTTGTCCACAAAAAGCAGCCGGCCTTCGATATCCTCGGTGAGCATGGCGCTGAGGCCGTCGGCCAGGATGTGGAACAGGTCTTCGCCATAAGTGTCCAACTCGCACTGGAAACGCAGGCTGTCTCCATCCGGGGTGAAATCCAGGTGCACGGCGTTGTTGGCGCTTAAAAATTCCGTGATCGCGTCCACCAGCCTGCGCTCATGCTCATACAAATCATTGTAGGTCAATTCCGGGCCGTAGAATAATTGTCCGTACATTTCGCAAGGATGTTTGGCCGGCATGCGTTCCTCCTGGTGCGTTTTTCAAAACTTACACCGCGTGGAAGGCAAGGTCAAACCCGCCCGCAACCTGGAGCGCGCAAGGCTTTTCCCCGGCCCGGCTTTATGTTAGTACTCAGAAAACCGGCCCGGACGAAACCTCATCGTTTGCGGCTGCAAATTATGCCCCAGGGCGGATGCAAAGAAAATTCATGGCCTTTATCATTGATTATCAGGACAAGCTTAACCCGGCGCAATACGAGGTCGTGACCACCCTGAACGGACCCGTGCTGGTGGTGGCCGGGGCGGGTTCGGGCAAAACGCGCACCATTGTTTACCGGCTGGCCCGGCTCATGGAAGAGGGCGTGCCGCCGCAGCGGATCCTGCTGTTGACCTTTACCCGCAAGGCCGCCCAGGAGATGACCCGCCGCGCGGAACAACTTTTGGACCTCGGGCTGAGCGGCGTGGCCGGGGGCACCTTTCACGGTTTCGCGTATTCGGTGTTGCGTCGTTTTCCCCCACCGGGCTACAAGAGCGGGCTCACGGTCATGGATACGCCGGACAGCCTGGCCGCCCTGCGCGCCTGCAAGGAAGATCTGAAAATCGGCAAGGGCGAGCGCGCTTTTCCCAAAACCCAGACCGTGCTTTCCCTGCTCAGCAAAAGCCGCAACAAGGAAGTGGACCTGGACGGCTTGATTCGCCGCGAGGCCGCGCACCTCATGGCTTACGCGCCGGAGATGGCCGCCATGGCGGATGCTTATGCGGCCTACAAGCTCAAGCACAGCATTCTTGACTACGACGACCTGCTCTTCGCCCTGGAAAATCATCTGCGCGGGGACCCGGCGTTGCTGGACCTGGAGCGCGCCCGCTTCAGCCATATCATGGTTGACGAGTACCAGGACACCAATCCGGTGCAGGCCCGGCTCACGCGGCTTTTGGCCGGGGACAACGGCAACGTTATGGTTGTGGGCGATGACGCCCAGTCCATTTACGCTTTCCGGGGCGCGGATGTGCGCAATATTCTCAATTTCCCGCGCCTGTTCCCCGGGGCCAGGCTCATCAAGCTGGAGGAGAATTACCGCTCCACGCAGCCGGTGCTGGATTTGACCAATGCCATTCTGGCCGGGGCCCGCGAGAGCTTTCACAAACATTTGCACTCCAGCCGGCGGAGCGCGGTGTTGCCCCGCCTGATCCGCCCGCTGCACGACCTTTCCCAGGCCGCGTTGGCCGCGGGCATGATTTCCGATCTGCTGCACACTTATCCGGCCAGGGAAATCGCCGTGCTTTTTCGGGCCGGCTACCAGTCCTTCAACCTGGAAGTGCAGCTCAACAAGCTGGGCATCCGCTTCAGGAAATACGGCGGCTTGCGCTATACTGACGCGGCGCACATCAAGGACGTCATGGCCATGGCCCGGCTCATCGTCAACCCGCTGGACTTTCCGGCCTTCAGCCGGGTGGGCGAGTTTTATCCCGGCATCGGGCCCAAGACGGCGCAACGCATTTACGCGGCCGCGGTGAGCGGTGACGCGGCTTTGCTGGACAAAGCGGCCGGGCGGCACAAAGATTTTCTGGCCAGCTTACGCTTTTTGGATGAACTGCGCGCGGCCGGTTTAAAGCCCGTGGCCTGCCTGTCTCGGATTCTGGATCATTACCGGCCCGCGCTGGAAGCCAATTATCCTGACGATTACCCTTACCGCCAGCAGGGGTTGGATGAGTTTTTGATCATTGCCGAGCCTTATGCGGACCTGGATTTGCTCATTTCCGATTTGAGCCTGGAGGACCCCGGTCCGGAAGCGGGCAAAGAAGGCGACGAGCAAGCCATCACCCTGTCCACGGTGCATTCGGCCAAGGGACTGGAGTGGGCGGCGGTGCTGGTTATCGATCTGGTGCAGGACCGTTTTCCCTCGCGCCATGCCTTGCTTAATGAAGATGATTATGAAGAGGAGCGGCGGCTTTTGTATGTGGCTTGCACCCGGGCCAAGGGCGAGCTTATTCTGCTTGCGCCGGTGTCGGTGTAGAATCGCGGCCTGGGCGCGCACGAGGCCGCCGTGCTCAGTCCTTTTGTGCAGGAATTGCCGACCGGAGTGTATGTTGAAGAGCGCGAAGGCTACGGCGGCGCGCTGTATGCCGCGCCAGGCCGGCCCGGGAGTCGAAACGAACCCCGGCCGGGGCGCCCGGAGCGGGAGAGCGGCGGGGCGTTGCCCGGCCGTTCCGGGCCTGTTTTTGAAACGCCCGAAGCGGCGTTCATTTCGGCTCCCGCGCCGGCCGGCGCCGGCGCGGGCGGCCATTTTGAGCCTGAACAGCGCCCCGCCCAAGAGAAAAGTCTTATTTCCGGCCTGCCCAAAGACGGCTCCCTGGGCCTGGGCTACTGCCGCCACCGCTTGTTCGGCCGGGGCAAGATCGTGCAGCATATTCCGCCGGACAAATACCGGGTTAATTTCACCGGATTTGGCCTGAAAGTGATCATGGCCGAGTATCTGGCGCTGGAGGATGAGTAAATGGCCGCTAAGCGCCGCCTTGCTTCCGAGGCGGAATTTTTGCGTCTGGTGGACGCGCATTTTGGCAATGAGCACCCGCACATGGCCCTGGGCCGGGGCGATGATTGCGCGGAGCTGATCTGCCCGCGCCGTTTGTGCCTGACCTCGGATTTGTTCCTGGAAGACGTGCATTTTCGCACCAGTTATTTTTCCGCAGCGGATATCGGCTGGAAAGCCCTGGCCGTGAATTTTTCCGACCTGGCCGCGGCTGGCGCCCGGCCTGTGGGCTGGAACATGAACCTCATGCTGCCCAAGGACATTGATCTGGATTATGTGGACGCCCTGTTGCAAGGCATGGCCGCGCTGGCCGGGCAATATGACGCGCCGCTCACGGGCGGGGATCTTAGCCGGGCGGACAAGCTGGGCGTGTGCATCACGGCCTGGGGCGCGCCTGTGGCCGGCAGCGGCTTCTTGCGGCGCGGCGGCGGCCAGGCGGGCGACAGATTGTTCCTGGGGCTGGCGGAAGGGCAGGGCCTTGGCCTTGCCCGGGTGGGGCTCATGGATCTGGAATCTTTAAAAGGCACGCCGGGCGGGGCCAAGGGCGATTCGGCATACCCCGCGGCGCAGGCCGCCCATTTGCGGCCGCGCCCCCTGCTGGAATTGGGGCAGATTATGGCCCGGACCGGAGTTTCCGCGCTTATGGACGTGTCCGACGGCCTGGCCCGCGATTTGCCCCGTCTTCTCGGGCATGAGCAGGGCCTTGCTTTGGGCGCGGACATAGAGATCAACCCCGCCGATCTGCATGCCGAAGTTCTGGCTTTTGCCGAGGCGCAAGGCCTTGATCCGGTGCGTGAGGCCTTTTTGGGCGGCGAGGATTATCTGCTCTTAGGAGCCTGTTCTGAGGCGGTCTGGCGCAGCCTGCTGGGAAGGGGCGTTTTGGCGCTGTCCCTGGGCGTGATCACCGCCGGGCCGGAGATTGTGGTTAACGGGCAAGCTTGGGGCATGGCCGGATTTGATCATTTTTCCTGAAAAAGGCGCGTCTCTGACTTGACGTTTTCACCGGAAACATGTTCAAGACAAAAGCTTGTTTCACGGCATAAACAAGCGCAAAATTTTACAAAGGAACCAACCGTGACCATGAAGCCTGATTTTGCCAAGGGCGGAGGGCTGGTGCCCGCCATCGCCCAGGACGACGCCAGCGGGGAAGTGCTCATGCTGGCCTACATGAATGAGGAAGCCTGGAACGCCACCCTGAAGACCGGGGAAGCCCACTACTACAGCCGCAGCCGCAACGAGTTGTGGCACAAGGGCGCCACTTCCGGCAACACCCAGGCGGTTAAGCATATCCGCCTGGACTGCGACCTGGATACTGTGCTCTTGCGCGTGGAACAGCGCGGCGGCGCGGCTTGCCATGAAGGCTACGCATCTTGTTTTTTCCGCGAACTGGGCGTCGGCGGCGAAGTGAGCATCTGTTCCGAACGGCGTTTTGACCCCAAGGAGGTCTATAAAAAATGAACGCGACCCCCCGCAAGCTGAAACTGGGCATCCCCAAAGGCTCTTTGGAAGAAGCCACCATCAATCTTTTCGCCCGCTCCGGCTGGAAGATCCGCTCCAACAGCCGCAATTATTTTCCGGAAATCAATGACCCGGACATCGCCGTGAGCCTGGCCAGGGCTCAGGAAATCCCCCGCTACGTATCCGACGGCGTCCTGGACGTGGGCCTGTCCGGCAAGGACTGGATTCTGGAAAACAAGGCCGACGTGGAAGTGGTCTCCAACCTCGTTTACTCCAAAGTCTCTTCCCGCCCGGCCCGCTGGGTGCTGGCCGTGGCCGGGGATTCGCCCTATCAGAAGGCGGAGGACCTGGACGGCAAGCGCATTGCCACGGAAATCATGGGCGTGACCCAGGATTTTTTTACGTCCAAAGGCATTAACGTCAAAGTGGAGTATTCCTGGGGCGCCACAGAGGCCAAAGTGGTGGAAGGCTTGGTGGACGCCATTGTGGAAGTCACGGAGACCGGTTCCACCATCAAGGCGCACGGCCTGCGCATCATCGCCGAAGTGCTGGAAACCAACACCCAGCTTATCGCCAGCCGGGCCGCCTGGGCCGATCCCTGGAAGCGCAAAAAAATCCAGCAGATTGATCTTCTGCTGCAAGGCGCGCTGCGGGCCGAATCCCTGGTGGGCCTGAAAATGAACGTGCCTTCAGCCAGGCTGGATGCCATTCTGGAAATCCTGCCCAGCTTCACCTCCCCCACGGTGGCCCATTTGCAAAACCCGGAATGGGTGGCTTTGGAAATCCTGGCGGAAATACACACCGTGCGCGACCTAATCCCCACGCTTAAGGACAAAGGAGCGGAGGGGATAATTGAGTATTCGCTGAACAAGGTTATTTAAAATGCTATTGTGATGTGGCCCTCCAGGATGGAGGCCGCCGCGCGGCGGAGCCGCCCGAAAACCGCGTTTCTCGGGCGAGCGAGCCTCGAATGTCCGCCAGGACGGCGGACCCCAGAGGTATACGCTAAGGGCCAAGGGCGCCGGGGGGAGGGGGAAAAGGACTTTTTGAGGAAAGGTCCTTTTCCCCCTCCCCCCCCGGACCCCCTTCCCCCTTGTCTCCAAACCTTTCTAATTGGGGGGAGCGGATTGTGAGCGCCCAGGACAACATTTACCCTCCGCAACATCTTTACGGCATCATCGGCTATCCCTTGGGACACAGTTTAAGCCCGCTGCTGCACACCTGGGCCATGGGGCGGGGTGGGCACGCGGGCGCGTTTTACGCCTGGCCCGTGACGCCTGAACGCTTGCCGGATTTTATCGGCGCGGTGCGCGAGTTGCCCGTGCATGGACTATGCGTGACCATTCCCCATAAGACAGCGGTGCTGCCGCTGCTGGACGGCCTGAGCGACGAGGCGCGGGCTGTGGGCGCGGCCAATACCCTGTTCTGGCGGGGCGGGGCGCTGTGGGGACATAACACGGATGTGGCCGGCTTTCTGGCCGGACTGGGTGGGCGCGGCTTGCCGCAATCCGCTCTGGTCCTGGGCGCGGGTGGCGCGGCCCATGCCGTGCTTTATGCCTTAAAAAGAGCTGGCGTCAAAAATATCCGCCTGGCCGCGCGCAACGCGAAGTCCGGCAAGGAACTGGCCGTGCGTTTCGGCGTTGAATTCGCGTCTTGGGAACAAAGAGCGGCGCGGCCCGCGCAAGCGGCGGTCAACACCACGCCCCTGGGCATGGCCGGCTTTGCCGGCGAGGGTGAGACGCCTTTGTCGCCTGAAGATTTCGTCGCCCTGGGCAAAGGTTTTGCGCCGGGTGACCGCCTGGCTTACGACCTGGTGTACAACCCCTTACATACTCCGTTTTTGCGGGCCGCCGCGGCTTGCGGCTGGAGCATTCAGGGCGGCCTGACCATGCTGGCCGCGCAGGGCTTGGCCCAGTTTGAGTTGTGGAGCGGCAAGGTTGCGCCGGATTTAATTGATGCTGTAAATTTGCTCAAGTCCGCTTTGTAAAATAAGCCAAATATTCCTGGTTGCCTTTGGGCCCTTTGATTTGGGCCGGGACCACGCCTTGAATCTCAAGGCTCAACTCGTCTCGGGCAAAAGCCAGCACCTCGTCCACAGCCCGCAGTTGGTCGGCCTCATCGCGGACCACGCCCCGGTCCGTGCCGGCCGGGCCCAGTTCAAACTGGGGTTTGATCAGAGCGATTATGGCGCCGCCTGTTTTCAGCCACCCCAGGCAGGGAGGCAGAATCAGCTTCAGGGAAATAAAAGACACGTCGATGACCACCAGGTCCACGGGCTCGGGGATGAGCTCCGGTTCGGCCAGGCGCAGATTGACGCGCTCCAGGCTGATGACCCGGGGGTCGCCGCGCAGGCGCTGGTGCAACTGCCCATAGCCGACATCCACCGCGTAAACACGGGCCGCACCGTGCTGGAGCAGGCAGTCGGTAAAGCCTCCTGTGGAGGCGCCAGCATCCAGAGCCACGAGGTTGCGGACATTCAAATTGAAACGCTCAAGGGCGGTGAGCAGTTTATAAGCGCCTCGGCTGACGAACCGTTCGCTCTCTTTAACGAACAATTCGCAGTCAGCGGGCAACAATTGGCCGGGCTTGCTCACCGGCGTCCGCGCGCCGGGCCGGTCCTCAAAAACCTGGCCGGCCATGATCAGGCGCTTGGCCCGCTCCCGGCTTTCCGCGAGATTGTTGTCCACGAGCAATTGATCGGCCCGCACTTTGCCTGCTTTCATGGCCGAAACTATAAGCCAATCCCACGCCGCCCGCAATGGGCGGCAGAATGTCGTTGCATTTTATTGATAGGTGATTATTTTTTAAAATAGTTTGGAGACATATGCGCCTGCTTCTGAAATGTGCCTTTCATCCAACCCCGATCATGGTTTAGGAGGGGGAGGAGGTCTGGAGGCGGGGAACCTTAAGGAGATTACCCCCTTAAGGTTTCCCGCCTCCGGGATCTCCAGGCAAAATCCCCTTGCCAAATTTATAAAAGCAGGCTAAGAGCACAAGTTCCGCATATGCATGGAGGTTTTATGAAAAAGGATATTCACCCCAAAAGATACCAGGCCAAGATTTCTTGCGCCTGCGGCAACGAAATTCAAGCCATGTCCACCCGCGGCGAGCAGGTGCACGTGGAAATTTGTTCCAACTGCCATCCGTTTTACACGGGCAAGCAGCGCTTTGTGGACACGGCCGGCCGCATTGACCGCTTTATGAAGAAGTACGCCAAGTACTCTGAAGACAAGAAAGCCTAGTATTTTTCCCCGCCGGACCATCTCGGAAGCGTCCGCTGTGGTCCGGCGGAACTTTTCTTATGCCCAAACCGGAAACCACGACCCTGAGCAGCCAGGTTATGGCTGAAGGCGGCATTTCGCCTGACGTTGAATCTGGCCTTGCGGCTTCCGGGCGGGTGAAATCCTGTGAAATCGCCGCCACCCTGGGCGGCCAGGCCGTGCTCGAAGGCATTATGATGCGCAGCAAGAGCACGCTGGCCATTGCCGTGCGCAAGCCCGACGGCACGATTATTGTGGAACGGCGGCCCTGGTATTCCTGCACTACCAGCGTTTTTGCCAGGCGCCCCTTTGTGCGCGGCTTCCCCATCCTGGTGGAGACCCTGATCAACGGCATCAAGGCCCTCAATTTTTCAGCCGTGGCCACCGGCGAGGCTGAGGCCGGCACAGAAATCAAAGGCTGGCATCTGACCATCACCCTGGTTGTGGCCGTGGGGTTCGCGCTGGGGCTGTTTGTGGTTGTGCCCCATCTGCTTTCCCTGGTCATGAACTGGCTGAGCATTGCCGGTGGCGCGGAGAGCGTTTCTTTTCACGCCTGGGACGGTTTGTTCAAATTTCTGGTGTTTATCGCCTATATCGCGGCCATCGCTCTGTTGCCGGATATCAGGCGCGTGTTTCAGTACCACGGCGCCGAGCATAAAGTTATCTGGGCCTACGAGCAAAAAGTGGAGCTCAACACTTTTGAGGCCGCGGGCATGAGCCGGCTGCACCCGCGGTGCGGCACCACTTTTCTGCTTTATGTCCTGGGCATTGCCATTATTTTGCACGCCGTGCTGGTGCCCATGTTTTTATGGGTATGGAGCCCTGCGAATCCCATATTCAAGCATGCCGTGCTGATTATTTTCAAGCTGCTGCTGATGATTCCCATCAGCGCCATGGCTTATGAAGCCATTCGCGCCAGCGCGCGCATGGGCGATTCGCTTTTGGGCCGTGCGGCCCGCGCGCCGGGCCTGCTTTTGCAGCTCATGACCACGCGCGAGCCCGACAAAGGGCAGCTTGAAGTGGCCCTGGTGGCTCTTAAAGAAGCCCTCGGCGCTGACGCGCCCTATGAAATCTCCACCCCGGCCTATACCGTCGGCGTATCCTAGCTGCCCCACTTCCCGGCGTAATGCCGTCTGACGAGGCATGAGGCAAACCGCGAGTTTGCCTTTGCGGCTTGCCGTTATCCCTATTATTTTGGAGCAATGGATTTATGTTTGCCAAATTGGAAAATCTGGAACGCAAATTTGAAGAACTGGAACAGCAGATTTCTCTGCCCGAGATCTTGGAAGACCAGGAGCGTTACCGCAAATTGACCAAGGCCCACGCGGACCTGAAAGAAGTTGTGGACGTGTTTAGGGCGTATAAGGACGCGGAAGCGGCCTTGGCCGCCAACCAGGAGCTGGCCCAGGACCCGGACCCGGAAATGCGGCTCATGGTGCAGGAGGAAAACGCGCTTTTGCAGGCGAGCCTGCCGGAGCTGGAAGGAAAGCTCAAAATTTTGCTGCTGCCCCGCGACCCCCTGGATGAGAAAAACATCATTCTGGAAATCCGGGCCGGCACCGGCGGCGACGAGGCCGCGCTATTTGCGGGCGATTTGTTCCGCATGTACTCGCGTTACGCGGAAATGATGGGTTGGCGCGTGGAGCTGATGAGCGAGAGCGAGAGCGGCGTGGGCGGCTACAAAGAAGTCATTGCCCTGATTTCCGGAAGCCGGGTTTACAGCCACATGAAATTTGAATCCGGCACCCACCGCGTGCAGCGCGTGCCCGCCACAGACTCCCAGGGCCGCATCCACACCTCGGCCGTGACCGTGGCCATTCTGCCTGAAGCCGAGGAAGTGGACATCGAAATCAAACCCGAAGAAATCCGCGTGGACGTGTTCCGTTCCTCCGGGCCGGGGGGGCAGAGCGTGAACACTACGGACTCGGCCATCCGCGTCACTCACCTTCCCACGGGCATAGTGGTTTCCTGCCAGGATGAAAAATCACAGCACAAAAACAAGGCCAAGGCCCTTAAAGTCCTGCGCTCCCGCCTGCTCCAGGCCGAACAGGACAAGCAGCACGCGGCCATGGCAGAAAACCGGCGTTCCCAGGTGGGCTCCGGCGACCGCTCCGAACGCATCCGCACCTATAATTTCCCGCAAAGCCGGGTCACCGACCACCGCATCAACCTGACGCTGTATAAGCTGGAAGCGGTCATGGCCGGCGAAATCCATGAGTTGGTGGACGCCCTGGCCGCCCAAGCCCAGACCGACGCCCTGAAGCACCAGGCTGATGGCTAGGGCCTGTTAACACTTGCAATGCTCTGGCGACGTGCAGTGCACAACGAAGCGGCGCACGGAAGCGAGCAGCGCGGCGGGCCGAAGGGTGGCATATAACAATGGCGAAATAATTCCTTCGCCATTTTCCCCCTTGAGTTCCGCCCCTTTTTTACCCCCTGATTGGTTTGGGCCGGAAGAAAGGTGGGGCTGGACGATTATATGGGCATGCATCCTTGTTCTTTATCTTTCCCAAATATCGGCGGATTTGTCAGGCAGGCCACGGACCGGTTGGCGGCGGCCGGCGTTGATTCGCCGCGCTTGTCCGCGGAGTTGATCCTGGCGCATGTTTTGGGCGTGCGGCGGGAACATCTGCTTGCTTACCCTGAAAAAATGTTGGCCGACCCGGAAAGACGGACGGCGGAAACGCTGCTGCTGCGCCGCGCCCAAGGTGAACCCGTGGCCTATCTTCTGGGTTGCAAGGAATTTTATGGGCGGGACTTTCTGGTCAATGCGCATACCTTGATCCCCAGGCCCGAAACGGAACTTGTGGTGGAGCTGGCTCTGGACGGGCAGGACCCGGATGCGCCGGGCCTGGTGGTTGACCTTGGCGTGGGATCCGGCTGTATTCTGCTCACCCTTCTGTGTGAAATGCCAGGGCGGCGGGGCCTGGGCATGGACATTTCCGCCGCGGCATTGGCCGTGGCCGGGGAAAACGCCGTCCGTCTCGCGGTGGCCGGGCGCTGCGCGTTCTTGCTTGCGGACCTGACACAGCCTGTGTTTAAAAAACACAGTTTGAGCCTGCTGGTCAGCAATCCGCCGTATATCAGCCCTGAGGACCACGCGGGCTTGAGCCGCGAAGTGGCCGGGTATGAGCCGCGAGGCGCGCTGTTTTCCCCTGATGGCGGGCTTTATCACCTGGCCGCCCTGGAAGAGCTGGCCCGCTATTGCCTTGCTCCTGGCGGGACGCTGTTTTTGGAGATCGGCAGCGACCAGGGGCAAAGCGGCGTTGCCTTGTTCGCCCGCGCGCCGCGTTTTTGGGCCGAAGTGGAGGCGCATGCCGATTTGGCCGGCCTGCCGCGCATTATCCGGGCGCGTCGCAGCTGTGTGTGTTAAAGCACACAATGTGTGAAAAACACACCACGCTTGCATTTTTTCATAATCTTCTTTTTTAAAAATATTAATTATATCAGACTGTTGCATTTCAAGGGGTATGGCATGGCTTTTGCTTTTATGGAATTTGGAGATCAGGAGAAAAAAATGAAACAGACCACCATAAAGCGAAAAGTATCCTGTTCCGGCGTGGGCTTGCACAGCGGCAAACTGGTTAAACTGACTTTGTACCCCGCTGCGGAAGACACCGGCATAGTTTTTGACATCCACGGCCCGGCCGGGGTGCATCGTGTGGAACCCACGCCGCAATCCGCCGTGGGGACGGGCCTCGCCACCACATTAGGCGTGCCCGGCGCGTCCGCGGCCACTGTCGAGCATTTGCTGGCCGCTCTGCGCGGCCTGGAAGTGGACAACATCATTGTTGAAATTGAAGGCGGCGAAGTTCCGATTATGGACGGCAGCGCGGCCTCTTTTGTTATGCTTATCCGCAATTCCGGTCTCGTGCGGCAGAGCGCTCCCCGCCGTGTGGCCAGGGTGGCTCACCCCGTCACTTACGAGCAGGATGGCAAATGGATTAAAGCCAAGCCTTACAATGGCCTGCGCATTGAATACACCATTGACTTCGCGCATCCGCTTATCGGCGTACAGACTTTTGAGCTTGAAGTGACGCCGGAAACTTTTAAGGATGAGTTGGCCAAAGCGCGCACGTTTGGCTTC
Organism: Desulfovibrionaceae bacterium; assembly: GCA_031547425.1. Lineage (GTDB taxonomy): Bacteria > Desulfobacterota > Desulfovibrionia > Desulfovibrionales > Desulfovibrionaceae > JAVBRZ01. The sequence goes on along the minus strand of JAVBRZ010000011.1, from coordinate 16,810 downwards.
CTGCGCGATATCGAATATTTGCGCAAGAACGGCCTGACTTTGGGCGGCTCCCTGGACAATGCCGTGGTCCTGGATGATTATGCGGTGCTCAATGAAGACGGCCTGCGTTTCCAGGATGAATTCGTGCGCCACAAGATGCTGGACTTCATCGGCGACATGGCCCTTTTGGGCTTGCCGCTGCAGGGGCATTTCGAGATTTATTGCTCCGGGCATGGCGTGAACAACGCGTTTTTACGCACGTTGGATGAGAATCGCGCCTACTACCTGGAAGAGGTGGAACTCGGCGCCGCGCCCTGCACCCCGGCTCAGCGCCCCGAGCGCGAATCCGCGGCAGCGGGCTTACTACACGGTGCTTCCGCCACCGCTTAATTTTTATTAAAAAACTGATGCAAAGCGGCGCTCTTTTCAAGAGCGCCGCTTTATTTGTGTAAAGTTTTTTAATTTTTGCGCGGTTTTTGGGGGAAATCTTTGGCGGACTACAGCGAGGCGCAATATCGCCCAGGAGAAGGGCGCGGGGGGCATTTTTGCGGGATGGCAAAATTGCACATATTGCCCTTGGCGATACCCTGAATGCAAGGCGCAGGCCGCGCTGCGGGTCAACTTGTTTTCGCCGTCAAGCGCCTTTCTCAAGCGTTGAACGCTACATGGAAAACGCCGCTGTTTAAGCGGCTTTTCCATGGCCCGGAAGAAACAATAAGCCTCAAAATCCAGGCGGGTTGGAGCTTTTATAAGACTGCTTGGTAGGTAAGGTTTTGCCGGCGCGCCCGCGGCCAGCGGAAAAAATAAAGCGCGCGGGATAACGCCCAGCGCGTTGTTTGCGCTAATACTGTTTGATATACTCTTCCAGGCTTTCCGCATCACAACTGCGGCTTACCCAGAAAGCAGCGGCCCAGATCATCAGGGCCGTGGCCTGGGTGTCATCCAGGCGGCGCAGTTTCGCTTCCAGGGCGGCTTTGCCGGCGCCGTGCCTGGTGTGGATCATGTCCATATCGCAAGCGTCCATGACCCGCAGAATAAGGTAGGACAGCCTGGTGTTTTCAGGCAGGACACGCACGTCGCGGTGGGCTTCGACTATGGTCATGAGTTCCGCGGCGGAAAAAGTGGATTTAATGCTGTGGATGGCTCTGAAAAAGGTATCCACAGCCCAAGGGAGGATGAATTCCGCGCCTGCGCTTTTAGTGCGGAAATAATCCTTAAGCCATTTTTCCTGGTCGTTGGAAATGCGAGCTGCGACTTGTGGCATGCGCTGGTCCTGAGGATGCCCGGCGGTTTTGCGTGGACAAAAAATACATTGCCTCTTTCAAAGGCCGCCTGGTTATACGTTTACCGAATTTGCTCGTATTGCTGTTTATCCTTTCGGCAGTCTCCCGATTACGGACTAATTGCAATAAAACATATAAAAACAGCTTAACGTGAAGCGTACAAAAATTCAAGTAAAAATCTAGATTTTTTGTAAGCGTTTGATCCATGAGGAATATTGAGCTCAACATAAGGCTTTTCCATAGGGAAACGTTTTGGGTATGGCGATTGCCAAGCTGGCGCGCAGGGGTTAATTTGAATGCGCCGAGTGTGGCGTTGACATACTCCGGCAGGGAGCGAACATGTATTTTTTTGTATTTTTAGTCATATACCTGACCGCTGAAGGCTCGGCTTTGGTGTTCGTGGCCGGGCGGATAGGCTGGTTGGCGGCGCTGGCGCTTATTTTTGCGGTGAGCATGGGCGGGGCGTATCTTGTACGCCGCCAGGGAGCTCAGGCCCTGGTGCGCATTCAAGGGGCTCTGGCCCGCAATGAATCGCCCGATGCGGAACTTTTGGACGGAGTCTTTATTTTCGCGGCCGGGCTGCTTTTGTTTTTGCCCGGTTTTTTAACCGACCTGGCCGGAATAGTGCTGCTCATTCCCCCCCTGCGCAAGATCCTGGGCCCCTGGCTGCTGACCTATCTTAAGTCGCGGGTGGAGCGCGGCCGCTACATCAAAACTTACACGGTATATGATTGCGAATGGCGTGAACCGGGAGACCGGCCCGGCGGCCGCGCCGGAGTCATTGACGTGACCGCCCGCCAGGCGCCTGACGCGGGCTTCCGTGCCGGAGCCGCGTCCGCTCCTGGTTCCTCGGATAAAGATAAAGGTCCGGGCGCATGACCCGTTTTTTTCGCGGTTCCACCCAGGCCGCCCAGTCCGCCCGCAGCATGGCCCAAAAGGAGAGGCCCCCCGTTTCCTCTTCCGGTGCGGCCGCGCCGGGGCCTACCGTCTCAGGCCGTCCTCCGGGGGCGGCTTTGGGAGGAGGCTCTCCCGGGCGCGGCTTTACGCAGGGGCCGGGTCGCAGGCCGGATAAAGGGGCTGAGGCGCCGGAGGCCTCCCGTCCCAAGGCCGGTTTATCTTTAACCCCGCCGCACCCGGCTTTTTGGCAGGAAGTGGGGGCCACGGCCACTTGCGGTTTGGGGTTGCGCCCCAACTTCAGTCTGGTGGGGCAATGGGTGCTGGTATTGAGCGCCTTGAATATTCCCCATCGTCTTATCCGGCAGAGCGATAATTTTTATCTTTATGTGCCGGTCATGCACGCGCAGCGGGCCGAGGAAGAGCTTTGCGCCTACTTGCGGGAGGATTTGAACAAACCCAAACCCCGCCCCATGCCCAAGTATGAAAACAGCCAGGTTTCCCTGGCCGTGCTGCTGGCCCTGGCCGTGTTTTTCGGCTTGTACACCGGCTGGTTCAAATGGCACCCGTTGACTCCCGAAGAATGGGTGCGCCTGGGCGGTCTTGATGCCGGACGGGTGCTTTTTGACCATGAATGGTACCGCGTGATCACCGCCCTGACCCTGCACGCCGACAGTGGTCATTTGTTCGGCAACTTATTTTTCGGGGGCCTGGTGGCCGTGGTCTTGTGCCGTCAGACCGGAGCCGGCCTCGGCTGGCTCCTGATCCTGCTGTCAGGAATTCTGGGCAATGCCCTTATCACGGTGTTGCGCGGCGGGCCGCATCTCAGCATCGGCGCGTCCACGGCGCTCTTGGGGGCCATGGGCGTGCTTTGCGGTTTTACTTTTTTTTCCACGGAACAGCGCGGCTGGCGGCGCATTGTCCTGCCCCTGGCAGCGGCTTTGGCCTGGCTTGCTTTTTTGGGCAGCGAAGGCGAAAACACCGACCTGGGCGCGCACTTCACCGGCATGTTCTGCGGTTTGCCCCTGGGCGCGGGCGCGGGTTTTTTATTCAAACGCAAACTGCACCCTTCGCCTGAAATTGATCGCATCCTGGGCGCCATAGCGCTGGTTATCGTGGTCTTGGCCTGGTTCGTGGCCTTTGCCCAAAGCTAGGGCAAATTAACTTTAAAAAAGTTGGTTTGCTCTGGCCAGATGCAACGAAGCGCAATGCCGCCAGCGAGAAGTGCGCAGGCGACAATTTTGCAGCTCGGCTACGCTTTCACGGCCCTTTGCCGCAAGGCTTTGCGCCGCTCAAAAAGCTCGATTACAAGAGATTTTAGAGCATTTTAATATTCAAATTATATATTAAGGAAAAAGGCTCTGGCGGATGCGCCGACAGACGCCCGCAAGCGAGCAGCGCAGCGTGTCTTTGGTTCAGGCCGCTTCGGCCTGAACGTGTATGATAAAAGGCTGTGTTTTTTGTCTTTTAAATGCTGCAGAGGGTGTAACATTTCAAAGTTAAAATACTCTACATCTAGTTCGCATTTCCGGGTGGATACGGATCAACCAGCGGAGCTCCTGGCGCCGGCGGGGCCGGGGGAGTGTCCAGAACAGGCAGCGGCGGCTCTTTGGCCTGAGTATGCAGCCCTGGTTGGTAGGGTGCCGCCGGCCCGGCGGGAGCCTCCAGCGTGGGCAGATCGTCGCCGTACAGGGCGTTTCCGGCTTCGGGCGTCGGCGCGGTGGCGTTTTGCGCCAGAGGCGGCGGGGAAGCTTGGCCGTTAATCAGGCCGCTGTCCGGAGCGGGGCTTGTGGCGTTGCTGGTTATGGGCATGATTATGGCCGGGAGCGTATGCGGGCTGGTGGCATTATGCCGCGCCGGCATGGGCGCGCCCAGAATATCGAGTTGGGGCGGCGTATTTTGCGTGGCGTTGTACGCGGCTGTCGCGGGAGGCATGATTGCGTCGGGGCCGGGCGGCATGGGAAGATGCAGGCGTGGCCCGTCAGGTCCGATATTTTGTTCGGGCAAGACAATATCCAGCACTGGAAGCTCGGGCTGGGCCCGGGTGGTCCTCAAATAGGGCTCAAGAGCCGGCAGGCTGAGCCAGGCAAAGGACTGGCTCACCAGGAGCAGGGCAAAGGCGAAGACCAACAAGCCGTTTTGCGAGGATTTGCCCCGGCCGAAAAACCACATGGTCAGAGCGCCGATGAGCGCGGCCGCGCCCGGCGCCAGCCAAGTCTTGACGTCAAAGGAAATATTGGCGGCAATGCCCAGTTGGGCGTTGAAAAATTCGCGGCCGCTGTCCAGAAGGAGCCAGGCAAAAGCCAAGGCCAGCGCCAGGAGATATAGGGCGCAGAACGAGCCCCAGCGCCGGTTTTGCTTTGCGGTCAGGTTGGTGAGGCTGCGGGCCGCCAGGGCGGCCAGGCCCGCCGGCAAAAGCAGGAGTAAAACCAGGTCGGGGTTGGCCAGCATAAGGCCGGTCAGCCCGGTGGCCAGCATCCCGGCCAGGAACAGCGGCTCAGTGAATCCCAGCCTGTTTTTCCAGTCTTTTACGCCCGCCAGCAAGGCTTTGCCGCTGCGCGCCGGCAGGCACAGGGGCAGGGCCGGCCAGGGCAGCAGCACGGCAAGAGTTAAAACCGCAAAACAAGTCCAGGGCATGGCCGGCAGAGGGCTTCCTCCTCCGCTGAGCAGGAGCGGGCCGGCCAGGTAAGCGCGCAGCGCGGCCGATCCCGCGAACAGAAGCCCGCCCGTGAGCCAGCCGCCGAGAATCAAGACCGCCAGCCCCAGGCCGAAGACCAGATCCCATTCGCCCAGGCGCCGGAAATTAAGTGTGCCGACAATGGCGATGAGGGCGGCGGCCAGAGGCAGAACCGCCGGAATCAACCCGCCGGCCAGGCCCGCCAGGGCCGCCAGCACGCAGCCCAGAAAAACGCTCAGGCTGAAAGTGGTTTTTTTCAAGCCGCGTAAAATGCAAGCCGCGCCCAGCCCGCTTAGGGCGGGAGCCAGCAGCAGGTTGGGGGCCAGCCAGGCGGCGGCCATAAAAAGAGGTCCGCAAAAGGCGGCCAGACCGGCGGCCAGTCCGGCCCGGCGGCCAAAGCGTGAATCGGTCCAGCCCAAGGAAGCCGCGGCCATGAGAAATAGCCAGGCTAGGGCCAGCGGAGCCGCCCAGCCGCCGATCCAGGCGCCGGCAAGATCTGAAAGGCGTGGGCTCAGCGCATTGGCGGCCGCGCCCCACCATAGTTGCAGAGGCGGCACTTCCGGGGCTGGCTGGCCGGCCACATGCGGAATGAACCAGAAGCTGAGATCCCCGCCCTGTTCGGCTGTTTCAATGGCGGCGGCCAACTGCGGCTGGGCGTTGGGCTTTGGTTCCAATCCCGTAATTTTGCTGTTGTAAGCCAGGGGCGCGAAAAGAGCGAGAGCCAGCACGGCCAGGAGCAAGGGCGTGATCCAGCTCAAGACGCCAAAGCATTTGGAGGGCGCGGGGATGCTTTCAGTTGTCGGGACGGATTCCGGTTTTTGCTCCGGCGTTTGTTCAGACGTGTGGCCAGGCTCAACCTCAGGCGCGGATTCTTGTTCCCCTCCGTCCTCGGCGGCTTTTTGCGGCCATGGGGATTCGGGTCGCGTGGGTCTGGCTTCAGGCTGCATGGACAAAGGCGTTTCGTCTTCAGGCGCTATTTCAGCTTGGGAAGGCCGCGCGTCATTTCCCGCCGGCTCCTTGGCGTGCAGAATTTCCTGGTCCCGCCGCAGGCCGGCATCAGGGGCGTGCCTGGCCGGGGTTTCCTGTTTGTCCGGCGCGGGGGGCGACAGCGCATCAGGCCGGGCGGAGGACGTTTCGCTGTCCGGGGTCTGCAACGGCGGATGCTCCGTCTTCTGGCTCGTTTGCTCTTTATTTTGTTCCTGTTCCGGCGTGGGCTGATCAGGCGTGTTATCCCGCATGGCGGCTCCCTGTTCCGTATTGGCAGTTTAGATAAAGCTTATCTTGTTTTAATTAAAATTTAAAGCGGGCACTAGCCGTTTATGCCCTGTCAAAGTATAGTGACGGTTTGCAAGTTTGTGAATTAATGAGCAATTTAACTTAGGCCAAGGCGGCGCAAAAGAAAAGTCATTACCGCCCGAAAGCCCGATTTTTCCCCGTGCCCCCGGGCGCGGCGCGGCTTGTTGCTAAACGCCGCCGAGAGCTTAACTTAAGAGCAGACTTGCCCGGAATATAAAATATCAGAGTCGCAGGAGCATATGTCTTTTTTATCCGCTGTGTCCGGTAACCTCGCCAAACGCTGGGATGAGCCCAGCGGCTATAAAGTGGTGCTTAAGGTCGGCTTGCCGCTGGTGGCCAGCATGGCTTCTTCCACCATCATGCAATTTACCGACCGCTTGTTTTTGAGCCACTATTCCCTGGACGCCATTGCCGCGGCCGTGCCCGCGGGCATGCCTTTCTTGGTGATTTTGCTGACGCTTATGGGCATTGCCGAATATGCCGGGGTGTTCATTGCCCAGTTTATCGGAGCGCAGATGCCGGAAAAAGTGGGTAGAGTGCTGTGGCAGTCCCTGCACATTAGTTTCGCGGGCGCATTGGTGTTCATCACCCTCTCCTTCTTTTCAGAAGCGCTGTTTGCCCTGGCCGGGCACGAGCCTCATATTCAAGCCATGGAAGCGGAGTACTTCCGTATTATGTGCCTGGGCGGAGGCCTTCCCCTGATCACGGCCAGCCTGAGCTGTTTTTTTTCCGGCCGGGGGCGGACCAGGCCGGTGATGGTGGCCAACATCGTCGCGGCTTTGGTCAATATTCCCATGGATTATGTTTTGATTTTCGGAAAATTGGGCTTTCCGGTCATGGGCATCGCCGGAGCGGCCATTGCCACGGTCTTGGGCTGGATAGCCGGTTGCGCTGTAATCATCTTCATGGTTTTTCGGCCTAAGCATGAAGCCAGATACAAGGTTTGGAGCGCACGGGGCATTGACGTCTCCCTGCTGCGGCGCATTTTGCGCTACGGCATTGCCGGCGGCATAGAATATTTTTTGGAGTTCGTGGGTTATACCTTGTTCATTTTTATGGTCGGCAGCCTGGGCGCCACTCAGCTGGCCGTGAGCAATATGATCAGCTCCATCAGTTCCCTGGGCTTTCTGCCCTGCTTGGGGCTGCACGTGGCTGCCAGCTCTCTGGTGGGGCAGGCCATGGGGCGCAAGGATACGGCGGCGGCCGCGCGGGTCACGGGCAGCGCCCTGCATCTGGCCATTGTGTATATGGGATGCATGGCTCTTTTATTTGTGGCCGCGCCGGGGGCGCTTATGGACCTGTTCCGGCCCGAGGGCATGACCTGGCTGGAATTCTCGCGCATCAAGGCGGAAGGCCAGGTGATTCTGTACTTTTTGGCCGTGTATTATATCGCGGATGCCTTTACCCTGGTGTACTACGGTTGCCTCAAAGGGGCCGGAGATGTCTGGTTTGTGATGTTCAGCGTGGCCTTTGGCGCGCTGTGCCTGGTATTGGGCTCAACACTCTCCCTGCGCTTGTTCCCCGCCAGCCTGCCCGCTTTGTGGGTGGTTTTTTCTTTGTATATCATCATGTTGGCCGTGTTTAGCGGTGTGCGCTTCAAGAGCGGCCGCTGGAAGAAAAAGCGCATCCTGGCAGGCATGGCTGAATAGCAAACCGCCCCTCGCTTTTTTGAAAAACGAGGGGCGGTTTGCATAACGGCATTGGTTTTAGAGCATTTTAACATTTAAATGATATATTAAGGAAAAATGCTCTGGCGGATGCGCCGGCAGACGCCCGCAAGCGAGCAGCGTAGCGTGTTTTTAGTTCAGGCCGCTTCGGCCTGACCGTGTATGATAAAAGGTTGTGTTTTTTGTCTTTTATATGCTGCAGATGGTGTAACATTTCAAAGTTAAAATGCTCTAGATGTAGGCTTATTTTCCACCGGACAGGCGCACGACCCGATAGCCCCAGGGCCCGAGTTGCAGGGACAGCGTGCCTGAAGCGGCGGCAAAGGAAGCCCCGCCGCCGCCGGGCCTGAGCTCTTCGGCCCTGGAGTAATGTTTTTCCAGCTTGACGGGCACGGACGCGGCCGTGCGCGAGAAGTTGACCAGAGTTAAGAGGTCGGAACCGTCGGGCAGGGCTGTGAGCAAGGCCGCCACGCCGGGAGCCTCCGTATCGACCAGGTGGTAAAGCTTGCCGGCCGCTACGTTGAGCTCTTTGCGCAGGGCCAGGATATTGGCCAATTGAGCCAGGAAGGAATCCTCGGCAACGTTTTGGACGTCCAGGGGTGGATACAGGGCGGGGTTCTGGACAATACCCGCATCGGAGATGGGCACGCGACGGCTGGCGCTTAAAAGGGCCACGCCGTTTTTGGATGCGAATTCGCTGTGGGCGGCGGCTAGGCGTTCATCCCAGGCCGGAGTCACCGTTCCCGCCAGGTCCTGGGCCGGGAGCATCAGCAAGCCCGGCTGCATGGCCAGGAAAAAAGCCAAGGCCAGGTGTCCTTTGCTGATCTCCAACACCTGTTCCGGTTTAAGGTCCGTGGCGGTAGTGATGTTCAGGGCCAGGGCCGCAAGACCCGCGCCGGACAGGGGCAAAGCCCCGTTTTCCATAAAGGGAACGGCGCTCTCCGGCACCGGGGGCGGGGTTTCACCGGTCATGGCGCCCCGCAGGAAGGGGCGGTAAATCACGCCGTCTTTGCCGGGCAGAACATGGACCAGGCGTGAACCGTCAATGCCCAGGGCCAGAGCGCGGGCAACTGACGCCTTCAAGTAGTAAGCATCGCCGGTGAGCAGGGCATGTTCCGCGCCGGGGCTGGTCATGGTGTCAGTGATGAAATCAAAGGAGGTTTTATTTTGAAATTCCACCAACATCTGGAGGGGCAGGCGGTCCTGTTGCCAGGACCAGCCGCCGTAGCGCCGCACTTCCTGGCCGATATCCGTGGCCGCGGTCAGAGCCGGCTCCATGGAGTAATGGTTGAAACCAGCGCCCGGAGCAAGCCCGGCTAAAGGCAGCAGGCTGGAGCCCGTCAGGGCGGCCCCCCATTTGCCCACGGTCTGGATGATGCTGGCTGAGCCCACACGGCGGGCCGCGCTGCTGGGGTCGGTCCAATTAAGGACCGGCATGTCGGGCTCGGCAAAATAGCGGTAGACAAAGCGCCGGACTTGGGCGTCAAAGCCGCGCACCTCGCCGGTGGCTGCCCAGCCGCAGGACATGCCCAGGTCATCCTGCAAAAGATGCGGGGGCAGGAATTTGGCTTCGCTGAGTTTGGCCACCTGGCCGGCGCTGAGGGGCGTGGCCTGCCATTCGCTGAGGTTGGGGGGCAAAAGATCCCAAAAATCTTTATCTATTTCCACCAGGGCATACAGGCCGGGATATTGGCGCATGTCGCGGCCGGCCAGGATAAAATCCGGCCCGAGGCCCGTGGCCATAGGAATAATATTCATGCCCAGAATGCCGCCGTTTCTGTTGGCAGTTTGCAGGAGCTCGGCATAGCTATCTTCGGCGCCGGCAATGTCCGCAAAGGTGAAGCCCACGGCATCGCCTCCATTGCCGCTGAATTCCGCACCGGGGTTGTTCCAGATTTTGCCGGACACCAGCGTCGGGTTGATATACATGCCATGTATGCCGCGTTGGTTCATGATCTTCCACAGGGCCTGGTGGCTGAGTTGAGCAAAGGCCCTTTTGCCGGACTCCGTAACCAGCTCATAAGGAGAGATGAGCAGCCAGGCGTCGGCATGGCTGAAAAGGTTGCGGGCGGCCGGGTCCGTGACCGGAGCCACCCATTGCAAATTGCTGCCGGACACCACTTTGAGCAGCTCCGTGGAGGCATAGAGCATGGATTGGCGTTCCAGCCATTGTGATTGGGCGGGGTCGGCGCGAGGAGACAGTTCCAGCGAGTCTGCAAAGTGTTCTTGCGAACCGCAGCCCGCGCCCGCGACCAGGGCCGCAACCAGAGCCCCGGCGGCGAGGCGGCGGAATAAAAACCTTTTAAGCATAAACGGCCTCCTGTATTGGCCTCTTGTATACCCCTATTGGCCAAAAACTCAAGCGCACGGCAATCCAATAAAGACAAGCCGATCCTGAGGAAGGCGGGGCGAATTTCTTGCCAACGGTACTGACAAACGGTTCCGGAGCCTTATCTTTCTTCCGAAGCGCCGGCCGCTACGATCCTGGCCGGTGCCGGGCGGCCGGCCCGATGAGTTCTGTATGATAACCCCTTACTTCAGGCTGGATAATTGAACATATGTCCTTTTTCTATGTGGTCACCTCGGCTACCGCCATAATCGGCGTTATTTACATCTGGGGACGGCTTATTCGTTACCTGCCCCTGCCGGCGCCCGCGCGTTGGCTGGCAGTGGCTTTATTTCTGGCGGCTTCTCAGAATATGCTTATTTTGCGCAAGCTCACGGTTACGCCTCTGCCCCATGACCTTATTGTTCAAATCGGGTTGACAGCCGGGGTCATACAAGCTTTTGAGCTGACTTTGATTGGCCTGTGCGCGTTTTGCGATGTGGCGCTGTTCTTCATCTGGCTGGGCCGGGTGGTGGCGCGGCCTGTGTTTCCCGATATCCAGCCGCGCAGTTTTCCCTTGCGGTCTTCCGCACGGGGGTTGCGCAAGCGGGCTGTGTTTTTGGGCTGCCTGGGGCTGGTGGTTACGGCTGTGGGCGTGCATGGGGCCTTGCATCTGCCCTCGGTCAGGGAGCAGTCCCTGCCCGTCGCCAAACTGCCTGTTGAACTGGAGGGCGTGCGGCTGGCCTTGTTGGCGGATTTGCATATCGGGGCCGGGCTTGACGGGGCCTGGCTGCAAAAAGTGGTGGCGGCCACCAATGCGCAACGGGCGGAGGCCGTGTTCATCGCGGGCGATGTGGTGGATGGCTCTGTGGAGCGCTTGTACGATGAGGTCAAATGCCTGGGTGAACTCAAATCGCCGCAGGGTGTATTTCTGGTGGCCGGCAACCATGAGTATTATTCCGGATACCGGGAGTGGATGGCGGCCTTCAAACGCATGGGCCTGACAGTATTGACCAACGAGCACCGGATGCTGCGCATCAATGGGGAAGACCTGGTCGTTGCCGGAGTGACGGATGATACCGCGGAATCGTTCGGCGAACGGCCCTTGCCCGATCCGGTGCGGGCCATGGTGGGGTCCCCGGCCAAGGCCGTGAAAATTCTTTTGCGCCATAGGCCGGCCAAAGCCGCCGAGGCTGCCGCTCTGGGCTATGACGCGCAACTGTCCGGCCATACCCACGGCGGGCAGATCATTTTTCTATACCCACTCATCAAGCTCTGGCACAAATACGTGCTGGGGCTGTACGCCGTGGACGGCATGCTGCTGTATGTCACGCCGGGCACCGGAGTTTGGGCGCGTTTTCCCATCCGTCTGGGCACCACGCCGGAAATAACCATACTCACTTTGACCAGAAAATAGCCGGGCCGAAATAGCATTTCGGCCCGGCTGGCAAGGCTTTTTAACCGCCAAACGGGTTGGAGCTTATTTCCTTGCCGCGAACAGCTCGTTGGCTGGGCGGTACTCTATTTTAATGATTTCATAGGTTATTTTCCCGCGCGGGGCGTCCACCACCACTTCGTCGCCTTCCCCGCGCCCCAGCAAAGCGCCAGCCACGGGAGAAAATACGGAGATTGAACCTTTGCGGGCATAGGCCATTTCATCAGGGCCCAGCAGCGTGTACTCCTTCACTTCGCCGCTGTCCACGTCTTCCATGGTCACGGTAGCGCTGTAAGCCACGGTTTCCGGGGCAAGGGAGCTCAAATCCAGGACATTGAAGTTCTGCATGCGCGATTCAAGATAGGCGATGCGGGCTTCCAGCATGCCCTGGCGCTCGCGAGCCGCCTCGTAACCGGCATTTTCGCTGATATCGCCCTCTTCTCTGGCTTCCTTAATGGCTTGAATAACGCCCGGACGTTCTTTTCTTAAGCGTTCCAATTCCTGGGTGACCAGTTCCACGCCTTGAACGGAAATGGGAATGCGTTCCATATGTTATTTCCTGCCTCTGCTGCTGTTTAATCTTACGGGGCCTGGCGGCGGGTAAAAAACTGAGCCGCGCGCCGCCCAGGTGAGGGGCGCGCCGAGATTGCAATGCTTTTATAACTGTAGAGAGCGTGGCGCCGGCAAAAAATTTGCCGCGGAAAGCGCGGCTGAAAAATACCTATAAGCATTTGCCGCGAAGTTGCCAAGGTGTTTTTGCGCTGAAGCGCGGCCGGGAGTTTCCGCTTGCTGGCGAGGGAAGGGGAAACGGCGTTACAACCGGGCCTCCGCCCTGCAAACCTCTTTGGGCGGCCGCATTTTATCTTTGCTTAAAATGACCAGAATCACCGCGCCGATAACCAGGAAAACGCCCAGCCAGCCAATGGGGGTGAAAGCCTCGCCCCACCACAGAAAAGCGAACAGGGCGGCCAGGAGGGGTTCGCTGGCGGTTTCCAGCACGGACACCCGGCTGGCGGGCAGGCGTTTCAGCGCCCCGCAGAAACACAAGTACGGCACCCAGTTGCAAATAAAACCCATGGCAACAAGCGAAGTCCAGGCCACCCAGCTTTTATCGGGCATGAAATCCACAAAGGGCAGCATGGTCAGGGCGCCCACCGGCAGAATGTACATGTAGATAGAGACCGCTGAAACTTTTTCAGTCAGAAATTTCTTGGCGACGAGGGAGTGCAGGGAAAACAGGAAGCCCGAAGCTGTGGCCGCGATAATGCCCAGCATTGTAGCGCCCTCGCCCAGGCTGCCGCCTGAGGCGGAAATTACGCCGGCGCCCGCCACGGCGAGGATGATGCTGACAATTTTGCTGCCGGTAAGCACTTCCCGCAAAAATAGACAGGCCCAGACAGCCACCCAGAGGGGGGCGGTATTGTTGAGCACCGAGGTCATGGCCGCGCCCGCATGCTGCACGCCGTAAATAAAGCAGAAAAACAGCAGGCCCACGCCGGGAATGCCGAACAGGCTCAAGGTTGCGCGTTGCTTTCCCGTGATTCGCCAGGCCCCGGTAAGCAGCCCGTGCACCCCGAAAGACAGCGCTCCGAAGAAAGCCCGCCAGAAAGCCGTTTCCAGGGAGGTAACCCCTTCATTCATGGCGAACAGGGAAATGGGGCCAATCAGGGCGAACAGCAAGGCCGCCGCGAAGATCATGATATAACCGGTAAGATGCTGTTTGTTCATGGAATGCTCCAGAGCCGTTGCCGAATGCGGCCCGGCGGGAAAATTAAAACCCGGACAAGCCGCCGTTGCCGGGTGGGGGATATCGCAAGTGTGGTAGGACCACTATTCTTGTGAGGCAGTATAGCAGTTTGATTTTGAATGTCTATGGCTTTGGGTCCTGGTTGCGCGTCAGCAGCAAATCGTAAATTTCTTTGGCCGAGCGGCCCGAAGTTTGCCCGGCGATGAGTTTGGCCAGGGCGCGGGGAGCCAGGTCGGGGTAAGCGTCAGCCAGGGCGAGAATATCCTGTTCCGGACTGGGGGATGCCGCTTCCGGCGGCCCGATGACCACGGTGATTTCGCCCAGCAACTCGGCGCCGCAGAAATTGGGGTCTTCCAAACGGCCGTTAAGGAATTCCTCGTAAGTCTTGGTCATTTCCCTGGCCACGCAGACTTCGCGCGGCCCCAGGCAGGCGGCGGCCAAGCTGAGAGTGTCGCGCAGGCGGTCTTTGCGTTCAAAAAAAACCAGAGTGGCCGGCAGCGCGGCGTAAGGGGCCAGAGTTTTACGGATGTCTCCTGGTTTGCGGGGCAGAAAGCCCAGGAATACATAAGGCTGGGGCGGCAGGCCGCTGGCGGCCACGGCCGCGGCTTCGGCGCAGGGCCCGGGCACGCAGGACACCGCCAGTCCTTCCTCGCGGCAGGCCCGCACCAGGCCAAAGCCGGGGTCGGAGAGCACGGGCATGCCCGCGTCGGAAATCAGGGCTGCGACTTGCCCTTCCCGCAAAGCGCCCAGGACCTGAGGCAGGCGCTCGCTTTCATTGTGGTCGTGAAAGCTGAGCAGGCGCTTGGGGGTGATTTGGGCGGCGGAGAGCAAAGCCCCGGCGCGGCGCGTATCCTCGGCCAGGATAATGTCGGCCTGTGCCAGGGTTTCCGCGGCGCGGGGCGAAAAATCACCAAGGTTGCCAAGGGGCGTGGCCACCAGCCACAGGCGGACTGAAATCAAAGGCATGGGGAAAGTGCTCCAGGCTGAAGGTGTTGTCCGGCATCCGCCATACGCTGACAAGGTCAAAGCGGCAGGGTTTGTTCCAGTTGTCGGTGGCGCTCAAGTATTGGGCCGCAGCCCGGAGCAGGCGTTCCCGCTTGGCCGGGGTCAGGCCTTCGTCCGGCCGGGTGAGGCCCGTGGCGGCCCGGGTTTTGACCTCTACAAAAATCAAAACGCCTTTGTGCACGGCGATAATATCCAGCTCCAGAGAACCGCAACGCCAGTTGCGCTCCAAAATACGCCAACCCGATTTTTCAAGGCGCCTGGCCGCGAAATCTTCTCCGGCCTGGCCGGTCGCGCGTGTGGACATAAGCTACACCCCGCCGGAGATAAAGGTCAATAAAGAATGCCGCTCCGGGGGGTTGGGCTCATGCGGCGCGGCCACGCCGGCAAAAGTCAGGCGGTGCATGGGGCAGGGACCGAGTTTGTCCAGGGCGGCGTAGTGCTCTTTGGTGGCGTAGCCTTTATGCTCATCCAGCCCGTAGCCGGGAAAGCGGCGGCCAAGCGCGGCCATCAGGCGGTCACGGTGGGTTTTGGCCAGAATGGACGCCGCGGCAATAGCGGGGATGCGCCCGTCGCCCCTGATCACGGCCTGTTGGCGCGGCAGGGAGCGGCCGCCCGGCAGGGCGCCGGCCAGAGCCGCGCCGGGGATGGTGTGCGGCCCGTCAATGAGCAGACCGGGCAGGCTTGTTTCCGGGTACTTGCGGAGCAAAGCGGCCAGGGCGCGGGACATGGTCTGAAAGGTGGCTTGTAATATATTGATGCGATCGATTTCGGGCGGCCAGCTTAAGCCCAGGGCCCAGGCCGGAGCCTGGCGTTTGATGATGGCCGCCAGTTCCTCGCGCCGGGCCGGGCTGAGCTTTTTGGAATCGGCGAGGCCCGCAATGGGCGCGGCGGCTGATAAAACAACCACGGCGGCCACCACCGGACCGGCCAAACAGCCCCGGCCGGCTTCGTCAATGCCGGGCCAGTCCTGGAGATTTTCCGGACAGATCAGGGGGGCCAGCTCTTTCACGCCCGCAGTATAGCCTGTTGGCAACAGTTGTGTAAATGGGACAAAGGCGGTCCGTCGGACATGACAAGACCGGCGTTCATCATTGACCTGATGAACGCCGGTCTGGAATTTACGATTGCGCTTAATGCGCGCGCACGCGGGTTACCAGTCGGTCTTGGTCTTAATGCGGGCCGCTTTGCCTTTGAGGTTACGCAGGTAGTAGAGGCGGTTGCGGCGGACAGCGCCCTGGGTGACCACTTCCACGCGGTCGATGAACGGGGAATTCATGGGGAAAATACGTTCCACGCCCACGCCGTCGGAAATCTTGCGGACCATGAAGGTGGAGCCGGTGCCGCCGCGACGCACACGGATGACCGCGCCCTGGAACATCTGGATGCGTTCCTTTTCGCCTTCAATGATACGCATGTACACTTTAATAGTATCCCCGGCGCGGAACTCGGGCAGGTCCAGGCGCAGGTGTTCGTTTTCAATTTTTTTAATCAGGTCCATTGTCTTTCTCCCATGTGAGAAATTTTATTCAGCGCCGCATTCAGGCTTTGCGGCGGGTGTCTACCTGTCAGCTAAAGTCTTGTCTGACATCGCAGGCGGTTTGCTTATCCCGGATCGCCGGGTTTGTCAATGCCAATCGCCCAAAATTCTGTCGAGCATAACAGCCGCCGCGCTACGCACCGAAAAATGGTTGTAAGCAAAAGCGCTGCGCAAGGGGCGCAATACGCCGTCGCATTTTTCCAGCACCGCCGGGGCCAGGCCATGCCCGGTGCCCAGGAGCAGCAGCACGGGGCGCTCGGCCAAAGCCTCGCGCACTGTTTTATAAGCAAGAGCGCCTTCCGGGCGGGCGCTGCTGCCCAAAACCAGGGGCCGCTCGCCGCAGCGCGTTTCCACTTGCCTTAAGACCTCGTCCACGCTGTGCGCCGCGCTAACCAGGCGCAGGGCTTCAGCCCTGTCCGGATTGGAGCGGCTGCCGGCGCCCGCGGTCCAGTGCTCCAGCAACTCGGCCAAAAGCCGCTGCTGGTCTTGCAGCGGGGTGACGACATAATAGCCGCCCAGGCCGTAACAACAGGAACTGCGAGCTATATCGTGGATATCCAGATTTGTCAAAGAAACGGCCAGGGAATTTTTATCTTTATCCAGAACCGGGTAATGGACGAGAGCGAGATGCAGGTTGCGGCCCAGGGAAAGCTGAGGCAGGCGCCGCAGGTAGTCCATATCCTCGGCGTTCAGGGGCGCGGCGTCCAAAAGCTCCGGCCGCTGCCGCAGCGTGAGGCGCAGGGACTCTTCCCTCCGCCACTTTGCGATGCGGGCATGGTTTCCTGCGGTCAGCACCCGGGGCACGATGCGGCCGGCGAAGTTTTCGGGTCGAGTGTAGTGGGGGTATTCCAAAAGGCCTTGCGAAAAGCTTTCTTCTTCGCCGGAATCTTCGTGGCCCATAAAGCCGGGCAGCAGGCGGCACACGCTTTCGACCACGCTCAGGCAGGCCGCTTCACCGCCGTTA
>JAVBRZ010000201.1:0-10838 GCA_031547425.1 Desulfovibrionaceae bacterium | reverse complement strand
GCCTATAGTTCTACAGATTTTGTCCGAAAAGCGGGATAGAGTTTAAAGCACTACAATTGCTCCAGGACAAAAAAGATGATGGTACCGGGCGTTAACTCCTTCGGCCACCTGTGGGTCCCCAAGCAAAGCCGGCTGTATGTGGGCCGCGACGTGCTCGCGATGCCTTCCGCCAAACCGCGGCAGGCCGCGCCGTGGAAAAAACAGGTTGTCGATGACGTAGCCACCATCAGCAAAGAAGCCCACGCCAGATACCAGGCCGCCATGGCTGAAAACGGCAACGCTGAATACAGCGTCAAGCTGTCTGACGGCCGCAGCGTGACCATGCGCATGCTGGGCCAGGACCAGGAAGATGGCGGCCGCATCATTGAAATCCAGGTGCCCGGCGAGGCGGAAGCCCGGCGCTATACTGTTTCCGAAGACACCCGCATCACTTTTGACGAAAACGGCGCTCCCCGGTTGCTCAGCGGCGGGGCGGCTTCAGCGGGCGGCGTGTTGCGCGCCGAAGGCAAAAATGAAATCCTGATCAATTTCTCCAGCGCCAAAGTGGAGGCTGGGGAAAACACCACGATCATCAATTTTGCCGGACAAGGCGGCGAGTTCACCTCCGGGCTGAACACCACCTACCTGGGCTCCTATTCCGGAGCCAAGTTCAATGATGGCGCCGGCACCCTGACCTTTGCCGGGGTTTTTGACAACAGCGTCATCAATGTGGGCCTCGGGCAGGGCGATTTTTCCGGCGTGTTCACCAAGAGCGAGCTCAACGGCGGCGCCCTGAACGACAACTTCAGCGGCTATTTCAATGAAGTCAAAGCCTCCGGCAACGACGGCAACGACAAATTCAGCGGCCTGTTTATGGAAGGCTCGCTTGCGGACGCCGGCGCGGGCAACGACATTATCAACGGCCGGTTCATCCGTTCGGACATCCTGGCCGGAGACGGCGACGACAGCATCGGCGATTTCCGCCTCAGCGGCAGCAACACCCAGGAATTTCAATTCGTGGGCAGCGCCCTTGACACGGGCGCGGGCAAAAACAGAATTCGCGCCGCCACCCTGAACAGCGTCATCAACCTGGGCGAGGGCGACAACCGGGTCTATGGCGTGTTCCAGAACTCCACCCTGAGCAATGCCGAGGGCAACGCCAAAATCACCGCCCTGCTGTCCAACAAAACCGATTAAACCACGGGCACGGGCGAGACCGAGATGACCCTGGCCACGGCCGTGCACAGCGATATCACCACAGGCGAGGGCAAAAGCACGCTCAACTTGGGCGTGGCTGAAAACCAGCACTACAGCGAAACCATTGACGGCGGACATCGTTCGCTGGAACACCTGGTCTGGGACTATGCGTACCGCGATGCTTACGCCTTTGGCGAAGTGTTCAGCAACCAGGTGAACATGGAACGCGGCGACGCCAGCCTGAACGTGTCCACCGGCAAAAACAGCTATGCCGTGCATGCCCGCAATGAGGAAGTCCCCACCGGACGCCTGGACCCGCTGACCGGCCTGCCGGAAACAGAAACGCAACGCAAGGTTGATGTCAGCGAGGATCTGGCGGGCGATGTGTCTATAACGCGCACCGCAGTCAACGTTCGCCTGTCCACAGACCTGATGCTCAAATTCCAGGCTGAAGACAGCGGCAATGTGCTTAACCGCAATGCCGGGCGCGGCTACAAGGCTTATTCCTACAATCTGGGCCGGGTGTAAAATTTAAAAAGAATTGCAAATCGTAAAAGGCTCCCCGTAGCGCACAAGCTGCGGGGAGCCTTTTTTTTTAACTTCAGCGGAAAGGTGAGGTGGTCCCGCTCCTCCCGGCGCGCCCGCTAACATTCGGGCACGGAGACGGCCAGGCCCCCTTGCGAGGTTTCCTTATATTTGTTGGACATGTCGCGGCCGGTTTCCTCCATGGCCTGAATGGCGGAATCCAGACCCACGCGGTAGGCGCCCGGCGGCAGGGACGAAGCAATGAGGTAGGCGGTGTAGGATTTGACCGCGCTTACGGCATTGCGTTCAATGCAGGGAATCTGGACCAGGCCGTCCACGGGGTCGCAGGTCATGCCCAGGTGCTGTTCCATGGCGGTTTCGGCCGCGTTTTCCACGATCTGCACCGGGTAGCCTTTGGCCTGGGCCAAAAAAGCCGCGCCCATGGCCGAGGCCACGCCCACTTCACCCTGGCAGCCCACGTCGGCGCCGGCGATGCTGGCATTGTGCTTGGCCAGAAAACCAATAAGCGCAGCGGCCAGAAGTCCTTCCCGAATAATGGGCAGGGGCAGTTCCTCATCATAGCGCAAAGTGTAGACCAGGGCGGGCAAAACGCCGGAGCCGCCGGCCGTGGGCGCGGTAACGATGCGGTGCCCGGCCGCGTTTTCTTCGGACGCCGCGAAGCCGCGCGCCGCCAAAGTGGCCAGGACGCGGTCCACGCCCTGGGGCTTGCGCATGGCCTTGTCCATAATGTCCGCGCCTTTGCGGCCCAGACACAAAGAGCCGGGCAGAACGCCCCGGGTTTCCAGGCCTATTTCCACGGTGCGGCACATGGAATCAATGATCTGGTTCAGATCGCGTTCCACATCAGCCGCTGATTTGCCGGTCAGAGCCATTTCATTCCGCAGCATGACCTCGGGTAGGGACAGGCCGTTCTTTTCCATAACCGCTTTAAATTCTTGCATGTTGCCGTAAGGGTGCGGCAAGTCGCCCCGGCTGGGCGCTTCCCAGCCTTTCCACTGCAAAAAGCCGCCGCCCACGGAATAGTATTCCATCTCCAGCAGGGGTGGCCCGTCAGGGGCTTCGCCGCGCAGTTCCATGGTCAGGGTGTTGCTGTAGGGAAACTCCCGGCTTTCGGGATACCCGGCCTTGACGTCGCTCAGCGCCACGCCGAGCAGCCCGTTGCCCTTGCCGTCGGACTCGATGGGCAGCTCATGGCGCTTGTCGCCGGCGGCCTTAATCTGGTCAATGATATCGGTCTGACAGGTGGTGGGGTGATTGCCGAGCAGGCCGGACAGGATGGCCGGCCAAGTGCCGTGCCCCATGCCCGTGGCCGAGAGGCTGCCGAAAAGCAGCACCCGGATGCGGGCGGCCTTGGCCCGCGTTTCCGGAGGCAGGGCTCTAATGCGTTGCAAAAAATCATAACCCGCCAGCATGGGCGCCATGGTATGGGAGCTGGAAGGTCCGGGGCCTATTTTAAACAGCTCGGTGATTGCGGTGGTTATGGGAGAAGACATAACGCCTCCAGGGCTGCGGGTTGGCTCAAATCTTTGCGGATCTGCAAATATTCTTATAATACGCAAGCGTCCGAAAGACAACAATGCGAGTTTTGTGCTGGCAAAATACCGGCTGGTTGCCGGTTTGCAGCGCCGGACAAATTTTTCGCCGCAAGGCCGGAAGCTTGTCGGCATTTTGACCCCGCGCCCGCGCCCGCCGCCCGGATCAGACCGCCTTTCTCCGTTCCCGGCCCTTGGCTCATATTTTGCTATCAGCAGGGCATGAATGTTTTCGCCTTCAACCCCGCCGAAGCTTTAAGCTTTCTGCTTACCCTCACCCGGATAAGCCTGATGGTCTTTCTGTTGCCTGTGTTCGGCGGGAACGGCGCGCCGCGCACGCTTAAAGCGGCCATCTGCCTGGCTCTGACCGCGGCTGTCTGGCCTTATGTGCGCTTGCCGGGCGAAGGCATGCCCGCCCACCCCTTTGAACTGATGCTGGTGGTGCTGGGGGAGCTGGTTCTGGGGTTGATGCTCAGCCTGGTGGTGCGTTTCACTTTTGCGGGCATCCAGTCCGGCGGCCAGATCCTGGCTTTCCAGATGGGCTTTTCCATGGCCACCACCGTGGACCCCATGCAGGGCGAACAGGAAACGGTCATCTCGCACTTTCTGTATACCGTGGCCATTCTGACTTTCCTGGTTCTTAACGGGCACCTTTACGTGCTTAAGGCCCTGATGGACAGCTTCCAGGTCATCCCGCCGGGGGGCCTGGTTTTAAGTCCGCCGTTGGGGGCGGAAGTCATCACCATGTCCGCCCAGATTTTCGTGCTGGCCATTAAAGTGGCCGCGCCGGTGCTGGCGGCCCTTTTTCTGGTGGAACTGGCCCTGGCGCTCATGGCCAGAGCCGCGCCGCAAATGAACCTGCTCATCATCGGTTTTCCTTTGAAAATCGCCATCGGCCTGTTCTTCCTGGGCATGCTGTTCACGCTCATGGCCGAACATATCCAGGAATTCATCATCAATATCGGGCCGGTAATCCTCAACCTGCTGCGGGCGGCGAGCCCGCTGGGCAGCTGAGCGGAGGGCGGCGTAATGGCCAGAGATCCCAGCAAGACAGAGAGCGCCACCCCAAAACGCATCAAGAAAGCCCGCGAAAAAGGCAACGTCGCCAAATCGCCGGAGTTGAGCAAAACTATGACCCTGCTGGCCGGGTTTATGGCGTTGTATGCTTACATCGGGGTTATCGCCACGGACATGCAGGGTATCTTCCGGCATTTTTTGCAAAACGACTTCGCTTTTTCCCCGGAACCAGGCAACGTCATCAACCTGATGCGCTGGCTGGCCTCGGAACTGGCCACTTTGGTGCTGCCCATCATGATCTTCATCGCCCTGGCCGTGATCATCACCCTGCGCGTGCAGGTGGGCAAACTGTGGACCACCAAGGTGTTCAAGCCCCAGCTTTCCCGCTTTAACCCCCTGCCCGGCATCAAGCGCATGTTCCTGTCCAAGGACACGTTCATCCGTTTGGGCAAAAGCCTGCTCCAGGCTTTGGCCATTGGGCTGGCGCCCTACATGGTCATCAAGCACGAATTTCCCAACTTCATCATGCTCTACCACACCGATGTCAACAGCCTGGCTCTTTATCTCATGAAGATCAGCTACAAAGTGGTGCTCTACGC
This sequence comes from Desulfovibrionaceae bacterium, assembly GCA_031547425.1. Lineage (GTDB taxonomy): Bacteria > Desulfobacterota > Desulfovibrionia > Desulfovibrionales > Desulfovibrionaceae > JAVBRZ01. Next base: position 5,968 of record JAVBRZ010000201.1, on the reverse strand, counting down.
GCTGATTCCCATGCTCATCATCGCAGTGGTCGACTTTTTCTATACCCGCTGGGATTACGCCGAAAACCTGAAAATGACCAAGGATGAAGTTAAAGACGAAATGAAGCAGATGGAAGGCGACCCCAAAATCAAAGCCAAGCAACGGCAGAAGATGATGGAGGTCATGCGCCGGCGCATGATGCAGGAAGTGCCCAAAGCCGACGTGATCATCACCAACCCCACGCACATTGCCGTGGCTCTGAAGTACAACGCCCTGGAGGCCCCGGCCCCCATGGTCGTGGCCAAGGGCGCCGACCATATGGCTGAGAAAATCAAGGAAATCGCCAGGGAAGCGGGCGTGCCCATCCGCGAAAACAAACCCTTGGCACGGGCTTTGTATAAGAGTGTTGAAGTGGGCGACGTCATCCCTGAGGAAATGTACCAGGCTGTGGCCGCCATTCTGGCTTCCCTGTCCAAATTCAAGAGCCAGGCCGCCTCGCAGACCACCGTTGCCCGCGACAATTAAGATTTCAGGACACAGGAGAGTGTCAAAGTTATGGCTGCAAAAACCAAAAATTTAGTCCCGCAAATAAACTACGAAAGGTTCGCCAAGCAGGGCGACGTGCTCCTGGCCTCAGGCGTGGTGGTCATCCTGTTTGTGATGCTCATTCCCCTGCCCACGTTTTTCCTGGACATCATGCTCACGGTCAGCATTTCACTATCTTTCGTGGTCCTGATCACCTCCATGTTCATGCTATCTCCCCTGGAATTTTCCATTTTCCCGTCCCTGCTGCTGGTCACCACCCTGCTGCGCCTGGCCCTCAACGTGGCCTCCACCCGCCTTATTCTTCTGCACGGGCACGAAGGCACCGACGCCGCCGGACACGTCATCCAGACTTTCGGCGAATTTGTGGTCGGCGGCAGCTATGTGGTCGGCATCGTGGTCTTTTGCATTCTCTTCCTGCTCAATAAAATGGTCATCACTTCCGGCACGACGCGTATTGCCGAAGTGGCGGCCCGCTTTACCCTGGACGCCATGCCCGGCAAGCAGATGGCCATTGAAGCCGACCTCAACTCCGGATTGATCACGGAAGATGAAGCCAGGGCCCAGCGCGACGGCATCCGCAAGGAAGCCGACTTTTACGGCGCCATGGACGGCGCGGGCAAATTCGTGCAAGGCGACGTTAACGCCAGTATTCTCATCGCCCTGGTCAACATCGTGGGCGGCATCATCATCGGCATGGTGCAGCGGGACATGAGCTGGCAGGACGCGGCCTCCACCTATACCCTGCTGACCATCGGCGACGGCCTGGTGGCCACCATTCCTTCTCTGATCGTGTCCACTTCGGCGGGCCTGATCGTGTCCCGCGCCGCGGCCTCGGCCAAGATGGGCGAAGAATTCATCGGCCAGCTCACCCACAACTACCGTGCTCTCAAGCTGGTCTCCGGCGTGCTGATCCTGTTCGCCCTGGTGCCGGGCATGCCCACCCTGCCCTTTGTGATCATTTCAGGCTCGCTGTACATGATTTCCAGAAGCATGGGCAGAGTGGTGCCCGAAGAAGCGGCCAACGGCGGCAAAACCGCCGTCAAACCCGGCCTGACCGCCGGCGGCGTGGCGGCCGTGCCCGCCGGCGCCGGCGCCGAGCCCAGCCTGGATACGCCCGAAGAAGTGCAGGCCCTGCTGCCCCTGGATATCCTGGAACTGGAAGTGGGTTACGGCCTGATTCCTCTGGTGGACGAAAGCCAGAACGGCAACCTGCTCTCGCGCATCCGCTCCATCCGCCGCCAGTTCGCCCTGGACATGGGCGTCATCGTGCCCTCGCTGCACCTGCGCGACAACCTGCAACTCAAGCCCGGCCAATACCGCGTGCTGGTCAAGGGCAACGAAGTGGCCGGCGCGGAAATCCTGGTGGATCACTTCCTGGCCATGGACCCCGGCAACGCCAAGCACCGCATCCAGGGCGTGGAAACCCGCGAGCCCGCCTTCAACCTGCCGGCCATGTGGATTCCCGAAGCCCGCAAGGAAGAAGCCATGCTGGCCGGCTATACCGTGGTCGATCCCGGCACGGTCATCGCCACCCACCTCACGGAAGTGTTCAAGCGCAACCTGGCCGAATTCCTGGGCCGCCAGGAAGTACAGGGCCTGTTGGACAACCTGGCCAAGCAGGCGCCCAAAGCCGTGGAAGAACTCATTCCCCATGTGGTCAGCCTGGGCTCCATGCAAAAGGTGCTGCAGAATCTGGTGCGCGAAAACGTGTCCATCCGCGACCTTCTGTCCATTGTGGAAACTCTGGCCGACTACGGCAACAGCATCAAAAGCACGGAAGCTCTCACGGAATTCGCCCGCGAGCGCATTTGCCGCACGGTGATCAAGCCTTACCTCGACAGTGAGGGGGGTCTTGCCATCATCACCCTGGACGGCAATGTGGAACGCACCCTGCAGGATTCCCTGCGTGAAACCGAATCCGGCGCATATCTCGCCATGCATCCGGGCCTGGCCCAGGAAATCATCAAAGGCATCAGCCACAGCGTGGAAAATGCCGTGAACACCGACGGCCAGCCCGTGATTCTGACCTCGCCGCCGGTCCGGCCTCACCTGGCCCAGTTATTGCTTAGATTCCTGCCAGGAGTCCCGGTGATCTCCCAGGCCGAAATACCGGCTGATATTCAACTCTCTTCCGTAGGAACCGTGGTGGTGAACTAACATGCAGACTAAGATTTTTACCGGAAACAGCGCCAAAGAAACTTTGGCCAAGGTTAAGCAGGAACTGGGCAGCGACGCTGTAATCCTGGCTTCGCGCCAGATTGAGGAAAACGGCGTCAAACGCTACCAAGTCACAGCCCGCCTGGAAGAACAAGAAATCGCTCCGGGTGAGGCCTCTTCCACCGGCAGTCAAGGTTTTGACGACATGCGCCGGGAGTGGTCGGACTTGCGCGAGCACATCCTGGCCCTGCTTAAACCCCAGCTGCGCATGGAAGTTCTGACCCCGCGCCAGAAAACATCTTTGGAATATTTACAGCGCGAAGGCGTGGATGAGGAGATCATTGTCTCCCTGTACCGCTCCCTGGCCGCCCAGCCCGGCTCCTCGGTGCTTACCCCGTTGTCGGAAATGGTTCGCATGCGGCCTTGGGGCTACACGGCCTGGCAGGGCCGCCTGCAGGCTGTGGCCGGTCCTTTCGGGTCCGGCAAAACCGTAACCGCCGTACGCCTGGCCCTGGCCCTTAAAGATGAACGCCCGGACGCGCGCATCTGCCTGATCAACGCTGACTGCAATCGCGGCCACTCCCGGCTGGTGCTGCGCCACTATGCGGAGCTGTCCGGCTTCGCTTACAGAGAAGTGAGCAACGGCGCGGAAGTTGTCCGGGCTGTGCAAGAGAATCCGGGGACCGATCGTTTTATTGTGGACTTGCCCGGCATTTCCTGTAAAGATAGCCTGATGGGCATGCTGGCGCGCTTCGGGCTGCACAAAGCCCTGGTGCATCTGATTTTATCGCCCAACTACGCGCCACGGCAGATCAAGGCCATGCTGGACTCCTACCGCTGTGAAGCTGTAAAGAGCATTATCTGGAGCAAGCTTGACGAATGCTTTTCCTTCGGCACCCTGATCAACGTCTGCGCTGACACGGCCCTGCCGGTTTCAGCTTTGTCTTACGGGCCCGGACTTACAGACTCATTGTGCGCGGTGGAGTCTTCCATGCTGTGGAAGCTGATTTTCAAAAGAGAGCTGCCGCAAAGCCTGGACATGGAGTTTGCGGACAGGCCCGAGGCAATGGCCGCGGCGGCGTCTTGAGCCCCCGCGCCCAGGATGGAGCCAGCTCGCATGCCGCTGTCCGATTTTTAAGTTTTTCCGGAGTATGATCATGAGCCAAAGCTCGCCGTTAGTATTTTCCGTCACCTCGGGCAAAGGTGGCGTGGGCAAGACCAACATCGCGGTCAACCTGGCCTGCCGCCTGGCCGGCAGGGGGCACCGCGTGGTCCTGCTTGACGCGGATCTGGGCCTGGCCAACGTGGACGTCATGCTCGGACTTACCCCGCCCTTGAATCTTTTCCACCTGTTTACCGAAAAAGCGAGCCTGAAAGAGATCCTGTTTCCCACGCCCTATGGCTTTTCCATACTGCCCGCGGCTTCCGGGGTGGATAAGATGATCGCGCTGGACACCGGGCAAAAGCTGGAATTGCTTGAAGCCATGGATGTCTTGGAAAACAAGCTGGATTATCTTATTGTGGACACAGGCGCGGGAATCGCGGATAATGTGCTTTATTTCAATCTGGCCGTACAAGAGCGCATTGTGGTGCTCACGCCCGAGCCCACTTCCCTGACCGACGCTTATGCGCTGATTAAGGTCATGAAGCTGGAGCATGACGTTGAACGCTTCAAAGTGCTGGTGAACATGGCCCCGGATACGGCCACGGCCAAGCAGACTTACAAACGCCTCCACGAGGCCTGCGACCATTTTCTTTCCGGCGTGTCTCTGGATCTTTTAGGCTTTGCGCCCAGAGACCATGTGGTCCGGGATGCGATTATGGCCCAGAAGCCCCTGGTTGAGTATGCGCCCACAAGCCCGGCCGCCAAAAGCATCACGGCCGCGGCTTCCACCATAGAAAACTGGGAAGTGACAGCTAAACTTGATGGCAATATCAAATTCTTCTGGAAAAACCTCCTCTTCCGCCCAGGATGAACCCTGGTACGCCCTGGAAAGCGGGGAAACCGCCTGGGGCGATTTTTCGCATCAGGATCAGGAGAAGATTGTTCGCCATTTTGCCGCCAAGGTAAAATTTCTGGCCTTGCGCCTTAAGGCCAGGCTGCCGCGCAATATCGAACTCAACGAGCTCATCAGCGCCGGCACCCTGGGCCTGGTTGAAGCTTTGGGCAAGTTCCAGCCTCAGTTGAACATTAAATTTGATACTTATGCGGAAAACCGCATCCGGGGCGCCATGCTTGACGAACTGCGCCGCATGGACTGGTTTCCGCGCAGCCTGCGCCGCCATGTGCGCCAGGTGGATGAGGCGGTGAACCGCCTGGAAGGCGAACTGGGGCGCATGCCCACGGAAAACGAGCTGGCCAGGGCCACGGGCCTGGAAACCAAAGAGGTGCGCGAAGCCCTGGAAGCCATGCAAAACCAGCTCTGCCTGTCTTTGGACGCCATGCAGGAGGGCCTGTCCATTGCCGATACCGACGCCTTCGGCAACCAGCCCTACCATGACACGGCCCAGGCTGAGCTCATAGACCACGTGGCTTCGCTTATCGAACAATTGACACCAAGAGAAAAATTGGTATTGTCCCTTTATTATACAGATGAACTGAATATGCGCGAAGTGGCCGAGGTTATGAGCATTACCGAGGGGCGCGTCTCTCAGTTGCACTCCCAGGCCCTGGCGCGCTTGAGAAAAGAATTCAGATCCCGGCACGGGGAAGTGAACACCGCTTAACAGGCCTTTTGGCTTGCCCCGCGCCTTTTGCAAAAAATATTTTCGGATTGCAACGGATTCGGCGCCACGCCGTTTGACGCCACCCCAAAAAATAAACCTCCAAGGAGTCAGTCAATGCCTTACGATCCCAATATGCGAGTCCTGGTCGTGGACGATTTTGCCACCATGCGCCGGATAGTTAAAAACATTCTGCGCCAGCTGGGCTTCAATAACGTGGTGGAGGCTGACGACGGCACAACGGCCTGGGAAGTCCTGAACAAAGATAAGATAGACTTTATTGTTTCCGACTGGAACATGCCCAAGATGACCGGCATTGACCTTTTGCGCAAGGTACGCGCCAGCGAAGAGTTCGCGGACCTGCCCTTCCTCATGGTCACGGCTGAAGCCCAGCAGGAAAACATCATTGAAGCGGTGCAGGCCAAAGTGTCCAACTACATTGTCAAGCCTTTTACCGCGGAAACCATGAAGCAGAAGATTGACAAAATATTCCCCTAGTTGTGCTCTTGCGCCGGGGGCCATTGCCGGACGTGCGGGCAAGGCGAAGTTTTACCGCGCGTC
>JAVBRZ010000086.1:0-3873 GCA_031547425.1 Desulfovibrionaceae bacterium | reverse complement strand
TGCGCAAAAAACGGGGCAGGGAGTAATAGGCGCGGGCCAGCGCGTCAAAACAGGCGCCGGGCAGGTAAGTGGCCAGGCGGAACAGCCGAAACTTCAGGCTGCCGGGCAAAGGCGCGATTTCCGCTCGCGCGGCGCTGTTTTGTCCGTCCCGCCATAGGGCCACGGCTTTTTGAAAAGCGGCCCGGCGTTGCAAAAGTTCCACCAGATCCGGGTATTCGTCCGGAAACTCCGGGTGCAGCCGGCTGTATTTGGCCAGGATCAGCCGGGTTTCATCCGCGAATTGATGAAATTTCTTGAACGTGGTGTTCTGGGCATGCACTCGCCAGCGGGTCAGGGGCAGGTCCACATAGTCCAGGTCCCAGTCCCAGGCCAGGCGGTAAAACAGATCCGCCTCCTCGGCCATGGAAAAGGCCGGGTCAAACCATTCGTTAAGGCTGTCCAGGGCGGACTTGCGGATCATGGCCGCGGACATGGCGATCCAGCCGGAGGCCATCAACTCGCGCAAGGCGCGCCCCCGCCTGGGGGCGGCCATGCGGAACATGCGGTTGAGCTCGCGCCGTTCCGAGAACATGATCGTATCCGTACACGCCAGGCCCACTTTGGGGTTGGTTTCAAATAAAGCCGTCTGGGCGGCCAGTTTGTCCGGCAGCCAGAGATCATCGCAATCCAGAAAAGCAATGTAGCGGCCGCGGGCTTCAGCAATGGCCAGGTTGCGCGCCTCGCCCAGGGGCGAGGGCGTCTCGGCGCGGAAATAGCGCAGGCATTTGTCGTTTTCCCGGGCGGCATAGCTGCGGGCAATATCCGGGCTGGCGTCAGTGGAGGCGTTGTCCCAGAAAATGATTTCCCAGTCCGTAAAAGTCTGCCTGTACACGCTGTCAATGGCCTCGCGCAGAAATTGCGAGGAGTTGCGACAGTTCATGATTACGGAAACCACAGGCAGGCAGACGTGCATGGTCAGTTCCTATTGCTTCAGCCCGGCCAGGACCGCGTCGCAGATATAATGGGCGTCGGCGTCCGAAAGGCCCGGGTGCAGGGGCAGAGTGGTCAGTTCATTGCCCAGGGTTTCGGCCTGGGGAATGCTCTCGCGCCCGTTGCCGAACAGGCTCAGCAAATGGTTGGGCTTATAGTGTATGCCCGTGGGGATGCCCTGCTCCTGCAGGCGGTCGATAAGCGCGCCCCGCCGCCCGTTCAGTATGCGCACCGGGTAGATGTGGGCAACCACGGCGCTGATGTCCATTTTGAGCAAAGCCAGGCCGGGAGCGTCCTTGAAGCGGTCGTGATAGATGCGCACCAGGCGCCGCCGGGCCGGGATGAATTCAGATTCCAGGCGGGCAAGCTGCACCCGCCCGATGGCGGCCATGAGGTTGCTCATGTGATAGCGAAAACCCCGCCGTTTGACGTCAAAATCCCAGCTTCGGGAGCCGGTATAGCGTTTTTCCGTGTCGTTTTCCACAGACAGGAGCCTGGCGTCGCGGATGCGTTGGGCCACACTCTGGTCCGCCGTGACCACAGCCCCGCCCTCGCCGCAGGTGATGTTTTTGATGCCGTCAAAGCTGAAGCAGACAATGTCGCCGCAAGAGCCTACTTTGCGGCCGGCATGGGTGGAGCCGAAGGCATGGGCCGCGTCCTCGATAACCCGCAAGCCGTGCGCGGCGGCAAAGTCGTGAACAGTGTCCAGCAGGGCCGGGTTGCCGGCGTAGTGCACGGGCATGACCGCGCGGGTGGCCGGGGTAACGCGCTTTGCGGCGTCGGCGAGGTCCAGAAGGCCGGTGGCCGGGTCCACATCGCAGGGCACGGGCACGCAGCCGGCGCCCAAGGCGGCCTGGAAAGAAGCCACAAAGGTCAGGGAGGGTATGAGCACCTCGTCGCCGGGCGCAAGGGCCGCTTCCATGGCCAGGTGCAGGGCCGCGGTGCCGGTGTTCACGGCCATGACCCATTCGGGCGGCACGCCCAGATAAGCGGCCGCCTCTTCCTCGAACAGGCGCACTTCCTCGCCCATGCCCAAATAGCCGCTTTGGATGATTACCCGGCTTACGGCTGCGGCTTCGGCTTCGCCCACAATGGAGCGGGACAGGCGCAAGAGGCGTTGCGGTTGACCGGTGGCGTTCATGGCTGCACTTTCCTGTTGCTTTGCTCGGGTTTGCGGAAAATTACTTCCAGACATAGGGGATAAAGGAGGCATCCACAGCCGCGCGTTCACTTTCATTGGCCTGGTGAGCCAGATTCGCACAGTTAACGATAAGTGACGGATGAGTGGCCAGGCCCTTAAAGCCATACCAGATCAGGGGAGGAATGGTCAGCAGGCTGTAAGCGTCGGGCCGGCCCAGCGTGTATTCCAGCATTGCGCCGCAAGTGGGCGAATCCGGCCGGTCGTCATACAGCGCGAACAGGATGCGCCCCACAGGCACAATAAAGTGCTGGGTCATGAGTTGGTGGCGCTTCCAGGCCTTGACGGCGTCGGGCTCCACTTCCGAGCAGTAGACCTCGCCGAAGGCCGTGAATTCAGGATCATCGGCCCTGAGCATATGCAGCACCGGCCCGCCCTGCGCGGGAATGACGCGCAGAGGCCGCGCGCTCACGCCGTTTATAGCGCCCATGCGTTCCCCCTCGCCGCGGCCTCGCCCGCATAAGCGGCAATTTGCCCCATGGTCAGGTCAAACATATCGGCCTTGCGGCTGTAATAAGCCTTAAACCACTCAGCAGTGTAGGCGATGGTCTCATTGAAGTTCAGGGTGGCCTTCCAGCCTAGGTGCGCCAGGGCTTTGTCGCAGGAGAGCTTTAAAAGGGTGCCTTCCTTGCGCCCGGCAGCGGCCGTCCGGTCCATGCTGCTCGTAAAGCCCGGCCAGTGGACGGCCAGGGCGTCGGCCACCTCAGCCACGGTGTTGTTCACGTCCGCGGCCGGGCCGAAGTTGAAGGCTTCCTTGTCCAGGGGCAGGCCGGGCAGAGCGTCGTCGGCGAACAGGCGCGCGCCCAGCCATAAATAACCGGACAGGGGCTCGAGCACATGTTGCCAGGGCCGCGTGGCCCAGGGGCTGCGAATGCTGACCGCTTGGCCGGCCGCCCAGGCCCGGGCGCAGTCGGGCACGATGCGGTCCTCGGCCCAGTCGCCGCCGCCGATGACGTTGCCGGCCCGCACCGTGGCCGCGGCCGGCCCGGCCGCGAAAAATGATTTGAAATAGGAGTGGGCCACAATTTCCGCGCAGGCCTTGGACGCGGAATAGGGATCCTCGCCGCCCAGATGGTCTGTTTCCCGGTAGCCCCACACCCATTCGTCGTTACGGTAGCATTTGTCGCTGGTGATGCAGACCACGGTTTTGACCGACGGAACCTCGCGCACGGCTTCAAGCACGTGCATGGTGCCCCGGATGTTGGTGTCAAAAGTATCCAGGGGCTCGGCGTAAGATTTGCGGACCAGGGCCTGGGCCGCCAGGTGAAAGACGATTTCCGGCTGAAAGTCGGCCATGGCTTTGCGCACGGCCGCCAAATCGCGCACGTCGCCCAGGTTGTGGCGAATGCGCTTGTCCAGCCCCAGCACCGCGAAATTGGACGGTTCCGAAGGCGGCGGCAGGGCGAGGCCCGCCACTTCCGCGCCCAGGGACAGCAGCCAGGCCGTGAGCCAGGAGCCTTTGAAACCCGTGTGCCCGGTGATCAGCACCCGGCGGTCGTGGTATATATTGTTGAACATGGAGTCGCCTCTTAAGGGGGCATTACGGCTGCCCCGCTGCCGTTCATTTTAGAGCATTTTAACATTTAAATTAGGGTCATGACTAGCAGAGAGGATTTTCTCTTAGCAGTCTGAGGACGATTTTGTATATGTCCTCACCCCTGTTGTTAAACCTAAATTCGCATTCCTTCAAATGAAAGTAGAAGGAG
>JAVBRZ010000111.1:0-19235 GCA_031547425.1 Desulfovibrionaceae bacterium | reverse complement strand
GCCAAGGTCAAAGATCTGCTCAAAGCTGAACTGCCGGCGGAATTCGTGGGTTTAAGCGATACAATTTTCAACGATATTGTGAACGCGGCGGCTGAGTTTAAGCCGTTTACCCAGGTGCCGTTACGCTAAAACATATTAACTGTGAAAAATTAATAGGCCTTGGCGGATGCGCAGGCGGACGTCCGCAACCGGACAATGCGGCCAATGGCGCAAAGCTCACTTTTGCAGCCAGAAGTAATTATAAAAAGAGTCCTATAAATTTGATTTCTCGCTCCTGAAAGGGGCTTGAAATGAAAAGGCCGGCGTGGGTGGGCACGCCGGCCTTTATCATTAGAGAGACATGACCGGACTTGCGGCTCCGACGCGGCGCCCGGTCCATCTCCTTCAGATCAATCAAGAAACGCTTAAACAAACAACTGTGGTATCCCTGACTAAGGCTATCTCATAAATTTGCAGGCAAGTTGTGACAGTTTGGTGACATTTTGGTGTCAAGGTGGTTACAAAAACTCTTGCGCGAATGAAAAACCGCTACGTCCGCAGCGGCCTTGGGGCGTCCTTAAGCGTTTTACCGCAAAGCATAATGCTTTGAGCGATATTTTCAGGCGCAATTTTTCTCTGTTCTCGGCGCAAAGGATAGGCTATGGTCCTCCCCGGATATTTTTCATAAACGTTTTGAACTGAATATTACGGTTTGAGCTTCGCCATAATTTCGCTCAAGCCCTGCTCAAATCACGGAGGACAAATCATGAAAGTTTTGGCCATAAACGGAAGCCCGCGCAAAGACCGCAACACCGCCACCCTGCTGCGGCACGCCCTGGACGGCGCGGAGTCCGTGGGCGCGGAAACCGAACTGATCCACCTGGCGAATTACAAGTATTCCGGCTGCATTTCCTGCTTTGCTTGCAAACGCAAAGGCACGAAGTTCATCGGCAAGTGCGCGGTTAAAGACGAGCTTTCGCCCATTCTGGAAAAAGCCATGGCCAGCAAGGCCATGTTCCTGGGCTCGCCCATTTACCTGGGAGACGTGACCAGTCTGATGCGCGCCTTTATGGAACGCCTGATCTTCATGAACATTTCCTACGACAGCCCCTCGTATTCCAACTTCAAAGGCTCCATTCCCACGGCCTTTATCTATACCATGAATGTATCCGGCCACGCCGCCGATCTGTTTGAATACGTGTACCGCATGAACAGCTCGGTGCTGCAGACCCTCAAGGGCACCTCCGACTATTACATCAGCGGCGACACCTACCAGTTTGACGACTATTCCCAATATGACGCAAGCCTGTTCAGTGAAGAGCACAAGGCCAAGGTCCGGGCCGAACGCTTCCCCAAGGACTGCGAGCAGGTGTTTGAAATGGGGGTGGATTTGGGCAAAGAATGACCGCCGGCCTGCGGGAGGCGGCCGGGACAGGCCCGCCCTTAAAATAATTCACCGTACTCCGGCTTGTTTTGCCGGCTCCGGACCGACGTCGTAATGCCGGTCCGGAGCCGGCATTTTTTTGAACATTGAAAATAAGTATTGAAATATACAGAACTTTTCGAATATGATTATCTATAGACCCAGTTTCCGTTCACCATCGGGCGGGCGCGTTCAGCTTTTCAGTTCCAAGCGGCCTTAAGGGCTGACAACCATAACTTGCAAGGAGATGCTCATATGAATGCGCCGGATAAATCTGACGGCCTTTCCCTGTTCCCCCTCACCGCGCTTGTGGTCGGCTCCATCATCGGCAGCGGCATGTTCAACCTGCCGCAGAACATGGCGGAAAACGCCGGGGGGGTGGCCATTGTCATCGCCTGATTGATCACTCTGGTGCTGTATATGTCCGTATCCCTGCTCTTCCTGGGCCTGATTCCCCAGGCGGAGCTCGCCACCATGTCCGCCCCGTCCATGCTCGCCATCATGGTCGTGGTGCTCGGCCCCACAGCGGCCATGGTCATCAACCTCGGGGTCATCATCTCCGTGGCCGGGGCTTTCCTGGCCTGGACCATGCTGGCAGCCGAAAGCCTGTACATCACCGCCCTGGAGGAAAAAGACACCGGGCCTGAAATGTTCGGCAAAACCAACTCCAACGGCGCGCCCACTGTGGCCCTGTGGTGGACCAACGCCGTGGTCAGCCTCATGCTCGGCTGCGCCTATTTCTTCGGCAAAGGCCACAACGAGCTAATCCTGCTGACCACCTCCATGTGTACCTGATTCCTTATTTGTTCTCGGCCCTATACGGCATCAGCGTGGCCAAATCCGGCAACAACGCCAACAATATTCTGGACAAGAAGTTCATGTTCACCACGCTGCTGGCCTCCATTTATTCAGCCTGGCTGATTTATGCGGCCGGGTCGAATTTCTGCTGGCCTCCATGATCCTGTACGCCACGGGCAGCCTGTTGTTTTTCTACCGCAGAAAAGAAGACAAGCTGCCTCTGATCGCCAACAGCAAGGAACTGGCCTGCATGCTGGCGGTGGTGGCGGCCGCCCTCTGCGCCTGCTATGCTCTGGCTACCGGCGCTATTGCTTTGTAGTATTGAATTTTATTATCGCGTTAAACAAAAGAAGGGAGCGGGCTCGACACTAACCCGCCCTCTGTTTATAATCGCGCATGGTTCCTGCCCCCCGAAAACCCCTTTGCCTGGTCAGCGCCTGTCTGGCCGGATGCCCCTGCCGCTACGACGGTACGGCCTGCGTTGTGCCGGAAATAGAGCGCCTGGCAAACGCGGGGCTGGCCCTGGCCGTCTGCCCGGAAGAATTGGGCGGCCTGCCCACCCCACGGCCTCCGGCGGAAATTCGCCACGGCCGCGTCGTCAACCGGAACGGGCAAGACGTCACCGCCGAGTTTGCGCGCGGAGCCGAGGCCGCGTTGGCCCTTGCCCAGCGCCACAACCTTGGCCTCGCCATTTTGAAAGCGCGCAGCCCGTCCTGCGGGACAGGCCCCGTTTACAACGGCACGTTCAGCCGCACCCTAACGGCCGGCCAAGGAGTCACCACGGCCAAACTACGCCTGGCCGGCATTAAAGTCTATGACGAGAACAATTTTCCCTTAGCCCTGGCGGCTCTCGGCCTTTAAAAATTTTACCAGGCCTTGTTAATCCTATTTTAGAGCCAGCACATAAGGGCAAATACAAAGGCAAGACACAGGAGCGCCAACCTCTCCCTGGCCCCGGGAGAGCGGGCGGCTTGCGCCCATCGGGGGCATTGCCGCCTTGCCGCGAGAAGGGCTAGACTGTGTTGCCACGCTCCCTGGCTTGGGGTAAATACTGAGGCACTATTTTATTTTGTACACTGGAGGCGGGCATGGTTTCGAATCAGGAACGGGCGGCGGAACTAAATGCGGAAATCATCACCTTGGCCCGGATGATCCCACAGCGCAAGGACCTGGTCGTCTTTGTGGGCCGCAATCGCGGCCTGCTTCTGGATAACGTCAAATACGCCTATCTGGAAGCCGCGGCCGGCGGCTATGCCTTTGAACCTCTGTTTGTGACCACCATGCCTGAAGAGGCCGAGGAGCTTGCCAGACGCAAACTGCCGGTGTGCCTCTTTCCGGGCGATAATATAAAAGTGCCGGCCCAGGCGGCCCTCGTGGTTTGCGATAATTTTGACTGGCGGCTGACCCCGCTGTGGCCTTTGCTGCACAGGGCCAAGGTTTTTCAGCTTTGGCACGGCATTCCCTTAAAAAAAATCGGAAAGGTGGAAATTGAGTCGCCCGTGAACATGGATACGGATAAAGCCAAATATCTGGAGACCATGTATTCCAACTATGATGCGGTGGTATCCACCTCTCCGGCCGTGAGCCGCATTTTCAGCGAAGTTTTTTATGCTCCGCCCGAAGCTTACGCGCAAGCGGGCTTTCCCCGCAATGACGCCCTGTTGCGCGCGCCCACCAGCAACGACTTCATCAATGTGGACGCCGACCTGTACGGCAAGGCCCGCGCGCACCGCAAAGCCGGCGGCAAAGTGCTGCTGCACATGCCCACTTTCCGCGACAGCGGCGTCGCCCCCCTGGAAGCCCAAGGTATTGATCCTGGCAATATCGCGGCCTTCGCCCTTAAGCACAACCTGCTTTGGGCTCTCAAGCTGCACCCTTCGTTGATCCTGCCCAAACGGGAGTATCCCGGCCTGGTGGTTTGCAAAAGCGCCAGCGACGTCTATCCTCTGCTGCGCGAAAGCGACATTCTGCTGACGGATTATTCCTCGGTATATTTTGACTATTTGCTGCGCGACCGGCCCATCCACTTTCACATTCACGATCTTGAGCAATACACGAGCCAAAGCCGCGAGTTTATGCTCAATTTCACTGAGTGGCGGCCTGGCCCGGCCTCGCACTCCGAGGAAGAGCTGTTTTGCTCGCTGCGGCGTACCCTGGCGGGAGAAGACCATTTTAGCGCCGAGCGCCGGCGCATGCGTGATCTGCTGTTCACCGACCAGGACGCCGGCTCCGCCGCCCGCGTCTGCCGTCATATTGAAACCATGCTGGGTTTGGCGGGCTGAACAGGGAAAACCCGAAAAATGTCCGGATAGCGGACGCGCGGCCGGCGCGTACCCTCCCCTCGCAAGCGGTTCCAGCTACCAACGAGTGGCCGCGTAACCCGTATTTTCACCCAAGGCTTCTTTAAGCTGCTCAAGGTTGACAGATGCCGCCCCCACTTCGCCAACAACAACCCCTGCTGCGCAATTGGCCAGAAGACAACTGGGCAGAAGCGGAATCCCCGCAGCCAAAGCCAGACCTAAAACAGCGATGACTGTATCGCCGGCGCCGGTAACGTCAAATACTTTGCGGGCCGCAGTGGGGATATGCCAGATCAATTGCGGCGCGGCAAAGCAGGCCATGCCCTGCGCCCCCAAGGTCGCCAGCAGGTGGCGACAGTTAAGGGACTTGAGCAGCGCTTGCCCCGCCGCCATTATCTCTTCGGAAGTCCGGGCGGGCAACCCGGAGCCTTCACCGGTTTCCTTGGTGTTGGGCGTCAAAAGATGCACGCCGTGATATAGTTCCCAGTTGGGCGTTTTGGGGTCCACCAGGATTTTTAAATTCCTTCCCGCCGCCAGGCATTCCGCCTGCAATACCCGCAACTCGGCCATCAGCCCGGCGCAAATAAGCCCCTTGCCATAGTCGGACAAAATCAACACCGTGCGCGGGGCCAAGTTGTTTTTTATGGCCTCGATGACCTGCGCCAAGATGGCGGCCGAGACCGGAGCAACGTCCTCCTGATCAAAACGCAACATTTGTTGTTGTCGCGCTATTATCCGAGTTTTGGTGGTTGTGCGCCGCCTGGGATCGCTTATCAACCTGGTCGAAATGTCATTGTTCCGGCATAGGGATTCAACCTCGCGGGCACGGTCGTCATTGCCGCAAACAGCAATGAGATGCGGGTCGCCGCCCAGGCTGCGGATATTGCGGGCCACGTTGCCCGCGCCGCCCAAAGTCAAACGGTCTTCGCTGATCTTAACCACAGGCACCGGCGCTTCGGGCGAAATCCTTTCCGCGTCGCCTATAAAATACTCATCGAGCATCACATCGCCCACAATCAAAACCGGCGTTCCGCGCAGACGCGGCAAATGCGCCAGCAGGCGCTCCCTGGAATAAGTAATTTGCAAGTCAGGCATATGTTTCCTCTTGGAGATGCGGCTAATATAGCTTTCTACTCTTCTGTCCGCTTCAAGCCCAGGCGGGAACTCAATTCAGCCAGTTCTTCCGCTGAATTGAAACTGATGCTGACGCGCCCTTTGCGCAACGAGCCGCTGACGCGCACCGCCAACCCCAAAACAGCGGACAGGGATTCTTGCAGGGCCACCCGATCGGCGCCCGGCGCGGGGCTGGGGCTTTTGCCGGCCCGGGCTTTGTCCGCCACGGCCTGGGGCAGCTCGCCACTTTGTTTCCAGTGGGTTATCCACCCTTCCACTTCACGCACCGAGGGCGCCTGGTCCAGAATATATTGCCGCAGTTGCAGAATAACCGCCGGGTCCTCCACCGCCAAAAGGGGGCGGGCGTGCCCCTGGGTCATCTGACCGCTCTGCAAATCTTCCTGCACTTCCCGAGGCAAGTTAAACAAACGCAGCGTATTGGCCACAGCCGAGCGGCTTTTGCCGACCCGCCCCGAAATTTCCTCCTGGCTTAAGCCGAAACGATCCCGCAATTCCCGAAATCCCGCAGCCTCTTCCATGGGGTTGAGGTCTTCGCGCTGCAAATTTTCTATCAGAGCAATGGCCAGGGCCTGCTCCGCGCTCATTTCCCGCACCATGGCCGGAATGCCGCGCTGCCCGGCCAACTGCGAGGCGCGCCAGCGGCGTTCGCCGGCCACTATTTCATATTTGGCTTCGCCCCCGGCGCTCACAGGGCGCACCAGGATAGGCTGCAACACCCCCTGGGCGCGGATGGAGTCCGCAAGTTCCGCCAAAGCTTCTTCAGAAAAAATTCGCCTGGGCTGCTCCGGATTGGGCCGCACTTCGGCAAGCGGCAACATTTGCACGGCGCCGCTCCCTTCGCTTTCCTGCTGACCTCTGAACAAGGCATCCAATCCCCGCCCCAGCCCACGCTGTGGTTTCGTTGTCATCTTCACTCCTTAGATCCGCGCTTAAACAACGCGGGCCGCGACCTAGGCGGTCAACCCGCGCCGCGGATGATAATTCATGCTTACAATATTCAGTGTGCCGGAAAGGTGCGCGGCTGCTTAAGCCTTGCCTCGCCCCGCAGATAACCTTCTAGCTTAAAGCGTTCCTGACCCGGAGTCGCTGAACTTAAAGCGCCTCCGCCTAATTTTTAGCGCGCCGCAAAATCACTTCCTTGGCCAGGGCCAGGTAAGCTTCCGCGCCCTTGGACTTCACATCATAGTGTATGACCGAGCGGCCGTGGCTGGGCGCTTCGGACAAGCGCACGTTGCGCGGCACCACAGTCTCGAACAACTGATCCGGAAAACATTTGCGCACTTCATTCTTAACCTGCCGGGATAAACGGTTGCGCACATCGTACATGGTCAAGACCACGCCCATGAGGTTAAGCTGGGGATTAAGCCGCTTTTTCACCTGTTCGTAAGTTTGCAGCAGCTTGACTATGCCCTCCAGGGCGAAAAACTCGCACTGTAGCGGCACCAGCAGCTCGCGGGCCGCGCACAGGGCATTGAGCGTAATTAAGCCAAGAGATGGCGGGCAGTCGAGAATGATGTACTCAAAGTGGGCTTCCAGGGGGCGCAAGAGCTCCGCCAGATAATATTCGCGGCCCATTTTATCTACCAGCTCCAGCTCCACGGCCACAAGGTCTGTGGTGGAGGGAATAACGGACAAGTAGGGAGTCTGCGTGCTGACCACCGCCTCAATGATCTCATCGGGACTGAAAAACACAGAATATAAATTATGGTCATGTTCGCCCAGTTCCAAACCAAGTCCGCTGGTGCTGTTAGCCTGAGGGTCGCAGTCCACCAGTAAAACTTTTTTTTCCATTACCGCCAGGGAAGCCGCCAAGTTAATGGCCGTTGTGGTTTTGCCGACTCCGCCTTTCTGGTTTGCTACCGCAATCACCCGTGCCATTGCTCACTCCTTCCCATTAAGTTTCACGTGAAACCATTTCTCTTTGGGTAAAGGATTGTAGGTGGCTTTGTCAAGAAAATTGCGTGCGCAAGAGTCTGGGGAGGTCTTGGGAGTTCGCGGGAAACGACGTTAAACCGTGGTTTGCTTATAATACTCGCAATACCAGGCCACAAAATGTTCAATGCCCACCGCAAGAGAAGTGGCAGGAGAAAACCCCACAAGCGCGTTCAAATCGGAAATGTCCGCATAAGTCGCGGACACGTCGCCCGGCTGCAAAGGCAGGTAGTTGCGGACAGCACGTTTACCCAAAGCAAGCTCCAGGGCAATAATGAAGTCTTCCAAAGCAATCGCATTATTATTGCCAATGTTGCAAACACGGTAAGGGGCAAGGCTGGAGGCCGGGCCGGGCGCCCAAGGATCCCACAAGGGGTCTGGCGTTGGCGGGAGCAGCAGCACACGCGCCACGCCTTCGATGATATCGTCAATATAGGTGAAGTCCCGCTTCATCTGGCCATGTCCGTAAACATCTATGGGGGCGCCCGCTAAAATGGCCTGGGTAAATTTAAACAAGGCCATGTCCGGTCGCCCCCACGGCCCATAAACGGTAAAAAAGCGAAGCCCGGTAGTGGGCAGGCCATATAAATAGCTATAGGCGTGCGCCATCAGTTCGTTGGATTTTTTGGTGGCCGCATAAAGGCTTACAGGATGATCCACGTTGTCCCGCACCGAAAAGGGCATTTTAGCATTGAGGCCATACACGGAGCTGGAAGAGGCATAAACCAGATGCCGCACAGGATGCGCGCGGCAGCACTCCAAAAGGTTGGCAAAGGCCACCAGGTTGGCTTGCACATAAGCCGAAGGGTTCTCCAAACTATAGCGCACCCCGGCTTGCGCCGCCAGGTGCACCACATGGCTGAACTCGTTGGCGCCAAACAAAGCGCCTAACTCGCCCTGATCGGCAATTTCCACACGTTCAAAGGAAAAATTCGGATGGGCTAAAAAAGCCAGACGATCTCGCTTAAGTTGCACGGAGTAATAGTCATTGAGATTATCAATACCCGTGACTCGGTGTCCATCCGCCAACAGGCGCTTGACCAGATGGCAACCAATAAAGCCCGCCGCGCCGGTAACCAAAATCCGCATATTGCCCATACCTTAAATTAAATTGGCCAATTTCCGCCGGAACAGGACTGTCACGTCATCCAATAATGCCGGCTGCAAGGCCAAATCATGAATATCCGGAATGTGCACGCACAGCACTCCGGCATCCCGATAAGAAATTACTTTAAACAGCTCCGGAACTCCGGGCGCCGTGATGCCCGCTATTTCTTTATCACCAAAAAAGATCACGCATTTGGGAGCAAGGTACGTCAGGCCTTCCTGAAACAACTCCGCCTGCAACCGCAGGCCGCCCTGTCCATCCGGCTCGCTGAACGGCCAAAAGTTGTGCACAGGGCCAAAGTTCAGCGCGGCCAGCAGTCGCCTGAGCATTTCCCGCCGTTCCGGCGCCGGGGTGCCGAGAAGATCCTCGCCAAGCTGCTCATATGTCCACAAAAATGGGCGGGCAAAGCCGGTTTTACTCCAGGCGCTCTTCCAGGCTTCAGGCCAGGCCGGTGTGGGCAACGGGCGCTGCGGCGCCTCAACCGGCTGTCCGGCTGGCGTCAATTGCTCCCCTCCGACCCCGGAAGTTGTTTTTTTGGAAAAACCGGGCTTATTCAAGGCAAGGGCTCGGGAATTCGTCGTTTCCGCTGTGCTAAGGCCGGACTTTACGCTCGGCAAAGGCTTTGCAAGCGGCCGCTGCCGGGAAACGCCGCTCCCGATGGAATCAGAAAAGGGCAGCTCGTTTCCGCCACCGGAAAATTCAAGATTTCCATTGCCCTGCTCCCACCCCAAGCGCTCCAGCCAAGGCAACGGCCCCAGAAAATGCGTCAAACCGCTGTCCAGCCAGGGGCGCCAACGTTCCGGGATATCTACAATTGCAGGCACCAATCCCATACTCTCCAGGCCACCTCTGTCTTGGCCAAAGCCGGCAGTTGTTCGTGGCCACCCTGCTGGTCCCAGATCTGAACAGTATTTTTGGCGCTGCCAAAACCGCTGTCCGGCTGATTGACAAGATTGCCCACCAGCATGTCCGCACGTTTGCGCTTGAGCTTATCCGTTGCATGCCGCGCCAAATCCCCGGTTTCCGCGGCAAAAGCGATAACGCGCTGCCCATTTCTTTTCTTGGCCGCCAGAGTGGCCAAAATATCCGGATTGGGGGTTAAAGGCAGATGAACATCATTGCCCAGGTCGACCTTTTTCAGTTTCCCGTCACTCTGTCGCGCAGGGTGATAATCAGCCACGGCCGCGCAAAAACACGCGTAATTCGCAGTGGGGAAATGCTCATCGGCCGCACTCATCATCTCCCGGGCGGAAACAACGTCCAAACGCTCAATGCCGCGCGGCAGCCAGGGGGCGCCCGGCCCGCACACAGCCACCACCTCCGCCCCGCGCAACCAGGCGGCCACGGCCAGGGCCGCGCCCATGATTCCGCTGGAGGGATTGCTTAAAAAGCGCACGCCATCCCAGAATTCACGGGTAGGCCCCAAGGTGAGCAACACGCGTTTGCCCTTAAAATCCTGCGCGGCCAGGCAGTGCAAAGCCGCCAGGTAAATATCCCGCAAATCCGCCAGCCGGCCCTCGCCCACTTCCAAACAAGCCGTGCGCCCCACGCCGGGGGTAACGCCCAGGCAACCCCGCTCAAGAAGCATTTGCCAATTGGACTGGGTGGAGGCATTGGCCCACATGCGCGGGTTCATAGCCGGCGCCAGCACCAAAGGCCCGGCAAAAGCCAGGGCCTGGGCGGAAAGCATCTCCTCGGCGCCGCCCCCGGCCAGACGGGCCAAAGTGGCGGCCGAGGCCGGAGCGATAACCATGACCTCGGCCTCCGCGCCGGGCACTAAATGGGCCAAAGGGTCCTGCCCCGGGGCAAACATATGCTCATACACCGGGGAAGCTCCCAAAGCTTCAAAAGACAAGGGGCCAACAAAACGCTTGGCCGCTTCCGTAAGGGTAACACTGACTTTGAGGCCCACATCCCGCCAGGCGCGTAGAAGGTCCAGGGCCTTATACGCGGCAATGGAGCCGCTCACGCCCAAATGCAGCCGGCGGCCGGAAAAAACATCAAAGTTCAGATGAGCTTCCATCGTCATAACCCTAAAAAGCGGCAACAGTTGCCGTTGTCAATGCAAAACAGCCAAAACGGCGCTATTCGCTAAGCCCCTGTTCCTGAAGGCCTCCGCCGCCGGAACCGCTGCTGCTGGTGCCGGTGGAGGTGGTATAGGTGCCGCCCGAGTCGGCGCCCGTTTTCTCAGGAGCAGCCAAAGGCGCGATAAAGCCGTTGGTCTTGTCCGTAACCCACACGTTCATGGTTGTGCTCGGAAAACCGTCAAAAATGGAAATAACACAAACCCGATCCATCTTGTCAGCCACAATCAGGCTGCGCTCGCCTCTGAACAGCCCCATCACCGACCAACCGTCCCGGGTCAGGTTGGAAGCGCAGGCATTGATCAAAGAATCCCAGGCCGCGGAGCCGCTGAATTCCAGGTAGCCGATAACATTGCCCGCGCCGGATTTGGCTACCTGGCTCTTGCCCGAGTTCAGTTCCATTTCCGAGGGAATGGGCACATCGGGAAAATCAGCATAGTAGACGTTGCCCGTGCCTTCCTGAGCGGAAGAGGAAGAGGAGGAAAACAGCTCCGCGCAACCACTGAGCCCCACAGTCAGGCCGGCCATGAACATAAAAAGTATGCCCCAACGGCAAACTCTAATCGGTTTCATAAATGATAACGCTCCTCATAATAAAAATCCTGGTTTTTCACCGCTTAATCTCATTTACCCATACGCAAAATCCCCGCAAAGCGCAATGTCCCCACTGCCGAGAAAAATTCCCCGCCCGGTTCACGGACCGGCACTTGCCGCCCCTCGATAAATTTCATACAACGCGGCTGCGGCGCTTAAAGTTGTTCGGCAAGATGCCTCTAAAAAGTCTTCACCAGGCCGCCTCAGGCATTTCACACTTGAAATGCTCTGGTGACGCCTAGCGCAGCAAAGCGGCGCGGCGCGCCTTTAGCGCAGTCCGCTTCGGCTTGCACGCGTATGATAAAAGGCTGTGTTTTTTGTCTTTTAAATGCTGCATATGGTGTAACATTTCAAAGTTAAAATGCTCAAGAAATTATTATAGGCTATTCCAAGTGTAAAATGCTCAAGAATACACTTTTTACGAGACACCGCCCTATGCCCGATTTTACCGCGCCGCCGCCCGCCGAGGCGGATTTGCTGCTCTCCTCATATGAGTACGCTCTGCCGGAAGCGCAAATAGCCCAAAGCCCGAGCCCGCAACGCGATCAATCCCGCCTTCTGGTGCTGAACAGGAGCAGCGGGGAGCGTGCGCACGTCCACTTCACGGACCTTGGCCGCTTTCTGCCGCCTCACAGCTTGCTCATAGCCAATAATGCCAAAGTCATGCCCGCCCGCCTGCACGGGACCCGGCCCAGCGGCGGCAAAGCGGAATTTCTGCTGCTCACGCCCCTGGCGGAAATTCCCCAAGCCGCATGCGCCGGAAAAAACTCACAGGCCGCTGTGCAAGGCCTGGCCCGCCCAATTTCCCGCTTACGCCCCGGCGACACTATTTGCTTTGCCCCAAACTTCCGCTTCACCCTGGAGGAAACCGGTGCTTTCGGCCAGGTGCGAGGCACTTTGCACTGGAGCGGCAAACTCATGGAATTATTGACCGAGCACGGGCACTGGCCCCTGCCTCCCTACATCCGGCGCCCGGATACCCGCGAAGATGGGCAGCGCTACCAAACCACCTATGCCGACCCCGCCCACAGCGGAGCCATTGCCGCGCCCACAGCCGGCCTGCACTTCACGGACGCGCTGCGCGCCGAACTGCTCACCCATGGCCACGCCTGGCAAGAGTTGACCCTGTACGTGGGCTACGGCACCTTCAGCGCGGTACGCAGCCCGGATATCCGCGAACATCACATGCACAGTGAGCTTGTGGACATCCCTGAGGCCACCGCCGCCGCCGTGCTTGCAGCCAAAGCCGCCGGCCGGCCCGTGGTGGCCGTGGGCACCACTTCAGCCAGAGCCCTGGAAGGCATGTATCAGCGCTGCGGCCGCATTGAGGCCTTCAAGGGCGAAACTGACATTTTCATTCACCCCGGCTTCAAATTTAAGGTTGTGGACCATTTAATCACCAATTTTCACCTGCCGGGCTCAACCCTGCTCATGCTCACCGCCGCCCTGGCCGGCCGGGAAACCATGCTCAAAACCTATGCCGAGGCCGTGGACCAGGGCTATCGCTTCTTCTCCTACGGCGACGCCATGCTTATTTTGTAAACGCGCCGGAAAAAAGGGAACCCCCAAGGCCCGCGCGTCCTAAGCGAAACAGGGTGCGGCAACAGTGAGCTATAGCTATAAAGATCCCCTTGGGGCGCCCCTCTCCCGGGACCTGCTCCCTCAAGCCTTATTGGGGAAAAAATGATAAATTTATTCAACTTTAGGATAAAAAATACCTCAAAATAATATGCGCAAACGAAAAATCAGGTATCGCCCTCCTCTGCCCGCACCCGTTGAGTCGGGACGCATCTATATCCGCATCGCCTCGCGCGATGTGGCCATGTTCCGTTTTCTTCTGGAAGCGGAGGACAATCTGGGCTACCTGAGCGTGCTTGATCGGTGGCGGGCGCTCCTCAAAGTGGTCTTTTCACCACACCAGACAAAACAGATCAAAAACTGCCTGTCCAACATCAGGGAAGTTCTGGAGTTTGAGACCATCGCGGAAGCCTTGCCGTCCGGAGAAAAAGCCGTCCCCCCGCAAGCTCAAGCGCCGGCGCCGTAAAAACCGGCATAAGCCCTTCCGGGTGACCCGCTGGCAATAAGGGCTCAGCAGGGGTGTCGCGCTTCATTCGACAATTTACCCGGGCCCTTGGGGGCCCCTTTCTCCCGGCACGTTTAGCTAAAGCACGCGGCAGCCGTCCTCGGTGACCAGGACCATATATTCCCAGCGGATGCCGCCCCATTCCGGATAATATAGGCCCGGCTCCACGGTGACGATCATGCCCGGCGCCAGGATTTGCTTGCTGCGCGGCCCCAGGCTGGGGGCTTCATGGGTTTGCAGGCCCACGCCATGGCCCAGGCCGTGGGTGAAAAACCGGCCCACGCCCTGTTCGTCAAGATAATTGCGGGCCAGAGCGTAAACTTCGCTGCAAGCCGCGCCGGGCCGGATGCCGGCTATGGCCCGTCGCTGGGCCTCGCGCACCTGGTCCATGGTCCGGGCAAATTCCGGGGAAGGCTTATCGCCTACCCAAAAAGTTCTGGTCTGGTCGGAATTGTAGTCATGAAGCCGCGCGCCCACGTCCACAAGCACCGGGCAATTATCCACAATGCGCGTCTCGCCCGGAATGGCATGGGGCAGGGCCGCGTTGGGGCCCACGGCCACAATGGGCGCAAAAGCGTTTTCCGTGGCCCCGCGTTCGCGGAAAAAACGCTCAATATCCCAGGCCGCTTCGGCCTCGGTCCGGCCCGGGGTTAACACACCCGGAACCCAGTCCATAAGGGCGTGATTGAGCCGGGCGCTGTCGTCCAACCGCTTGATTTCGTTAGCGTCTTTGCAAATGCGCAATTTTTCCACCAGGCCGTCGCCGGACGCCAGACGCAAACCGTGCCTGAAAGTGTTGTAAAAAGCCACGGACATGAGCTTGGCTTCAAAACCCAGGCTGCCCGAGACCTTGTCTTTACAAAATTTGTTAATGTGCTCGGCCGCGCCGGCCAGGGAGGGATAGATGGAAATGCGGCTTTCATCCCAAAGGCGCCGCGCCGTGTCCAGGTAGCGGGAATCGGTGAACAGCCAGTCTTCGCCGCTCTTTTGCAGCAAAAGGCAACCCGCGCTCTCGTCCACCTGCACGTCATGCAACTCAAAACCACTCAAATAATAGCGGTTGGCGTCCAAAATCACCAGCAGCGCGGACAGGCCCGCTCCGGACATTATCTCGCGCAAGTTCTCGCGCCGCTGCGCGTAAATCTTCAGCATAGGCCCAAGACCTCTCTACATCTAGAGCATTTCACTTTTGAAATAGTCCATAACAATTTATAATTAAAGCCGTTACCTGTTTTTCTTTTCAAGATAAGAGCGGTCTTTTATCTTACACGTGCAAGCCGAAGCGGCTTGTACTAAAGGCACGCCGCGCTGCTCGCTTGCAGGCGCCGCTTCGTTGCACTGCGCGCCGCCAGAGCATTTCAAGAGTGAACTGCTCTAAATCGCGGGAATTTTGTAAGTGGTTTCCTCCTGGCCCAAAACCATGCGCTGGGCCCATTCCACGCCCTGCATCACCGTATGGTCCATGTTGGAAACCTCATAACGCCAGCCGCCGAAACGGCCCCGGGAATAAATTCCGCGCTCTTCGAGCCAGGGTTGCAGCAAGGCCAGGGCCTTGTCCCGGCCCAGGGAAGGCACGGGATAGCCGTAATCGGCCGTAAACGACCAGGTGGAGGCAATGGCGTTTTCCGCCTCCTCGGGCGTGAGCAGCGCGGTATTGACCAGCCCGTCAATGGTGCGGCGGGTGAGCCCGGCCAGAGGCTCGGGCTTGTGTTGCGAAAAAGACGTCTCCGCCATGAGCGCCCGGCTTGTAATCGGCCGCGGCACATTGTACGGGGAATAATTATGGAAATTGGTCACCCGGTAAAACGGGCAGTTGTCTTCCGGAAAATACATCCAGCAGGTTTCGTCCGTCCGCGCGGCGTCAACGCCGATGCCGGACACATGCACGCTGTTGTGCAAAAGGTCGGACGCGGCCTCACGCAAGGCGCTTTCCGGCCGCCGCATGATGTCCAGAATCAGGAGGTCCAGAGGCGCGGTGCTCAGCAAATAGTCATAGGTATAGGCGGCTCCTTGCTTTGTCCGGACCAGGCGGGCGTCGGGATCAAGATGCGCCGCCGGGCTGGACAGAAGTACCCGCTCGCCCAAAGTCGCGGCCAGGCGGCGGAAAATTTCCCCGGTGCCGCCGCGCAGGGGAAAGCGAAACATGTTGTTGGGCCCCCAGACCACGTTGTCTTCGCCCAAAATCAAATTTTTGAGCACGCTTTCGAGGTCCACCACGCTCACGCGCTCGCCGATCCAGGTATAGCCCATAAGCTCCGGCGGGGTGCCCCAAACTTTGAAGTTGTAAGGATTCATAAAATGCCTGGCCAGGCCTTCGCCGAACACGGCCATGATCCATTCCGCAAAGGTGGTGGGCCGGGCTGTGGGGCGCTTGCCCGGCAAGAGGCCGGCCACGCAGTCCCACTGGATCTCTTTGGGCAAATGCCGCAAATTGTTCTGGAAGGGATAAGGGCTCCACTGCCCGGCCATGCGCACATTGGCGATGCGCTTGTGGGTCAGATGCTGGCCGGCCAGGAGCTTGTCCACCAGTTGGTCAAAATAGTCGTAATGCGAAAAGACCACGTGCCCGCCGATGTCCCAGGTGAACCCTTCCTCGTCCGTGAAGCTGGCCGCCAGACCGCCGGCATAGTCATTGGCTTCCAAAACCAGGAAATCGCGTTCGCCCAATTCGTTAAGGCGATGCGCCGCGCCAAGGCCGGTGGGCCCGGCTCCGATGATCAAATACTTCACGTGCTTGACGGACATAGCTCCCTCTACTGTTTGATGTGAAACGGCTCCGCGCCTTTATCGGGCCAAGTCAGGCCAGAGCTCATCCAGGCGGGCAAGCTTGCGCTGTAGATCATCCCGCAGCAAGCCATCCTGAAAAGCGAACAAGCGGGATAATTCCTCCGGGGTAAAGCAGCCGGCCAGCTTGTAGCTGTTGGCCAGGCCGTTGCCGTATTGGGCGCGGGACATTTGCGCGCCTTTGCCGGTACGCTTTAAATGACGCACGGAAAAATGCCCGTGATAGCAGACGTGCCGCCCGGCCGCGGCCAGGCGCAGATCGCGCTCCAGATCATCATACTGCGATGGGGAAAACACAAGATTAAACCCGCCGTGTTCCTTAAAGTCCAGGTTGCGCAACAAATGGCAGCACCCGGTCACTGAAACGCAGGGCCGGGTGTAAGCAAACTGCCCGCAGTCCTGAACCTGGGCGTGCAGGCCGGAAACCGCAAAAGGATAAGTCAGGGCCGAAGTCAGAGCAAAGGGCGCGGCCTGGTCCGGCGCATTGGGTTCCAGGTGCAGGTCAACGGACTGGGCCTGCCAGGGCAGCGCGTAATCGCGGATTTTAAGCCCCCAGGCCGCGGCTTGCGGATAATGCTCCACAGCCCGGGCCAGGTGCCTTAGCCAGGCGTGGGGGTCGGGCGAGGCCTCGCCCTGGACCAGGGCGTCATCGTCAAGATATAACAAATACTCGCACGCCGTCGCCTCCGGCCTAAGCGCCAGCCAGTTGCGGGCCGCCGGCGCGCCCACATTGACCGGCAGAAAAATAGGTTCAAATAGATCCGGACCCAGCTTGTCCCGCCAGGTGCGCAAAAGCGCGGCGGTCTCATCGCTGCTGCCGTTGTCCAGCACCAGGATTTTGCGAAAAAGCGACGCGCTGGGGGCCGCTGCCTCAAGTGTGGCGGCCAGATCCGGACCCTTATTGAAGGAATACAGCAGCAAAGCGGTATCGCCCGGCAAGCGGGCCGCGGCAGCCGGCTTAACGGGCAAAACGCTGTCATGCAAACGCAAGGCCAGGTTGCTGTGCCAGGGACGCCGGACCAGGATTTCCGCCCACGTCCGCCGCGCTTCGGGTAATTCTCCCAGCAGGGCCAGACAATGGGCGGACATTTCCGCCGGCGCGGACCAGTGCAGGCAAGCGGCATTGTCGTTCCGCTCCGGGGCGGGGTGAGCGGCGGCCAGATCTTTGAAAAGAGGCAAGGCCGCGGCCGCGCCGGCTTGGACAGGGCTTTCCGAGTCATTGCCGCTATTTTCGGCCAAAATGAGGCAGCCCTTGACAAACAGCAACAGCGGGTGTTGTTGGTATTCATGCAGGGAGAGGCGCTCCGCAAACCAGCCGAGGCGCCCATCGGCCAGGGCCAGGCTCCAGGCCTGTTGCAACCAGTATAAATTGCGCCGCTCTTTGCTCAGGCCTTCCTCAATATGCCGGGCCAATGAATCGTAATCTCCCGCCCGCAGGAATCCTTCCTGCTTGGCCGCATTTTGCGGGACCCGCCAATGGTCGGCAACAAAGGCGACCACCTCACGGCAAGGCTCGGTCAATTTATACAGACCGCCCTCTAAGCGAAGCACCTGCGCCGCCACCGAACCGCTCAGAGGATTGGCCTCCCAGGCCGCCAGCAGCAGCTCCCCGGCCAGGCGCAACTCCGGGCCGTGCGCGCGCGGCGAACCGGCGCTCCCCAGCAAGGCGGATGATGTGCGCATTAAATGCTGCGCGCCCACGCTGCCCCTGGCCAGGGCCAAGGCCGCCGCAAGGGGCAGGGAAGAGCGATACGCCGCTAAGGATTGGGACATAAGACCGCGCCTGTGGTTAAAAAGTTGCTGCCCCTGATATATCAAACCCGGGTGCAAAGTAAACCGCCAGACCCAAAGCTCCTGCCCGCCGGCTGATAGCCCTTATTTTACGGATTTCCGCCAATATCGAAAACTTATCGGAAAGGCTGCGTTTTTTTTTCGGACCGGCCGGGCGCACGACAAAAAATTTATTCCGGGCAAGTTAAAGCGGCAAATTAAAAAATGACCGCTTCGTTCAAGTCTTGCCCAATAAACGTTAAAGGGTTACATAAAAACCCGCGACAAGGACAAGGCGGCGTTGTTCCCCTCCGCCGCTTAACTTTAACCACCCAAGGATACCCCATGAGCAATCCTATGGTTTTGCTGGAAACCACTTCCGGCGACATTCTTATTGAACTTTTTGCCGAACAGGCCCCCGCCAGCGTGGCCAATTTTCTGGCCTATGTGGATGACGGCTTTTATGAAAACACCATCTTTCATCGGGTGATCAAAGGCTTTATGATTCAGGGCGGCGGCCTGGACATGCGCATGAACCCCAAAGAAGGGGCCCGCGAGCCCATCGCCAACGAAGCCGCCAATGGCCTGAAAAACGTGCGCGGCTCCGTGGCCATGGCCCGCACCTCGGAAGTGCACAGCGCCACCTGCCAATTTTTCATCAATACCGTGGACAATTCCTTCCTCGACCACACGGAGGAAACCCCGCAGGGCTATGGCTATGCCGTGTTCGGCAAAGTCGTGGAAGGCATGGACGTGGTGGACAAAATCGAAAAGGCCAAGACCAAAGACATGCAGCATTACGACGACGTGCCCACAGACTCCATTCTGATTACCGGCTGTTCGCGTTTTGAGTAGCCGCCCGGAGAGGGAAACCCAAAAGGCTTATTAACCCTTTAGGTTTGCCCTCTCCGGACCTCTCCCCTTCCTTAACCCCTGCTGGGTCATTAAATATAAAGATATATTTCCGGCAAGCACCTCCCGCGTATATAATGCGGGTAATTAATAATTATGAACACAACCGCACCTGTTAAGCATAAGCCCGAAATCCTGGCCCCGGCCGGGGATATGGAAGCGGCGCTCGCGGCCTTGGCGGCCGGGGCTGATGCCGTTTATCTGGGCCTCAAAAATTTTTCCGCGCGCATGCAGGCTGAAAACTTCAGCCTTACGGACCTGGCCCGCCTGGCCGAGCTGGCCCGCGCCGAAAACCGCAAAATATACATCGCCCTGAACACGGTGCTCAAAAACG
>JAVBRZ010000097.1:0-5131 GCA_031547425.1 Desulfovibrionaceae bacterium | reverse complement strand
GCATCACCATGCTTTTGGATAAAGACGCCATACCTGTGGATGCTTTGCAAAAGGGCGAGGCCGGGTTCGCCGTTACCGGGCAGACGCCGTTTTACGGCGAGTCCGGCGGCCAGGCCGGGGACAGGGGCGAGATCATTTCCGGCACCGGGCGTTGCGAGATCACGGACAGCATCAAGCCGGCCGCCGGCCTGATAGTGCACCAACTGCGGGTGGCGGAAGGCCGCATTCTGGCTGACCAGGAAGTTACCCTGCGGGTGTCGGACAGCGATCGGGTGGCCACGGCCCGCAACCATACCGGCACGCACCTTTTGCACGCCGCTTTGCGCCGCGTGCTCGGCGATCATGTGCACCAGGCCGGCTCCCTGGTGGGGCCGGACCGTCTGCGCTTTGACTTCACCCACATTGCGGCCATGACTCCTGAAGAACTGGCGGCTGTGGAAAAAGACGTCAACCGCATGGTTTTGGCCGACACTGCTCTGGAGGTGGAAGTTTTGCCCTATGACCAGGCCATGGCCAAAGGCGCTACAGGCTTGTTTGGTGAAAAGTATGAGGCTGACGTGCGCGTGGTCTCCGTGCCCGGCGAATCCATGGAGCTGTGCGGCGGCACGCACCTGGAGCGCACCGGGCAGATCGGTCTGTTTGCCGTTGTTTCCGAAAGCGGTGTGGCCGCCGGAGTGCGCCGCATAGAGGCCGCCACCGGCTGGAACACTGTGGCGCTGTTCAATTCTCTGCGTGCGGAAGTGCACGAAGTGGCCGGGCTGGTTAAAGGCAAACCCGGAGAGCTGGCCAGGCGCGTGGAAGCTTTGAACCAGGAACTGCGCAATGCCCGCAAGGATGTGCAGCGGGCCGTGGCCCAGGCGGCTTCGGAAAAAGGCCGCGACATCATGAGTGAGGTCGCGGAGATCGGCGGGGTTAAAGTGCTGGCCGCCAAGGTGGCCGCGCCCAATATCAAGGCTTTGCGCGATCTGATGGATGATTTGCGGTCCAAGATCGTTTCGGGCGTGATCTGCGTCGCGGCTGAAAATGAGGATCAAGTGGACATGCTTATCGCTGTGTCCGATGATTTGCATGCTCGCTTTACCGCGCCGGGCTTGATTCAGGACGTGGCCGCGGAAATCGGCGGCAAGGGCGGCGGCCGTCCGGATCTGGCCCAGGCCGGCGGCAGCAACCCGGCCGGGCTCACTGCGGCTTTCGCTAAGTTGAGGGAGCTCTTGTCCTGACAAATCGCGCCGGGTTTGCCGGGCTGAGGTTTGCGTTTTAAATTGCATAGCGGCTTGAAACGGATAAATTTGTCGCGACGCAAAAGCGGAGGACGCTTAAGTGCGTGGTGATTTTTTAGGTGTATATTCGACCAAAGAAAACCGGGTCATTGACGGACAAAACGTGGTGGCCAAGTGCCTTTGGTATGCCTGGGGTTGGGACCATGGCACCGTTGCGGTGCAGGAGGTGTCTTCTGACTGGAAGATCATCGGCGTGTCCAAAATCATTATCCGGGCCGAGTTGGAAAGCCGTTACTCTTTTGAGCGGGAAAGCCCTCCGAAAAAGCCGCAACTGCCCAAAACCGCCGCTGCTCCGCAAAGCGCCAAAGCAGCCATAGGCGACGCCCGCACGCTGGCCGGCGTGTTGGCCATTGCCGAGGAAACCGCCCGCGATGATTTTGATTCCGGCATAAAAGCTCTGGAATTGGGTGACCGCAAACGGGCCATGTTTGCTTTTGAGAGGCCGCTGCAAATGGACGTGCCCTGGCGGCCCGCGCACAAGCATATGTTTTCCGAATTCGGGTCTATTTTGCGTAAAAAAAGGATTTATGCTCTGGCATTGCGGCACCACACCAAGGCCCTGGAACTCGCGCCCAATGACGAGAACATCTGGTTTAATCTGGCCCGGGCGCATTATTCCCTGGGCAATTTGGACAAGGCTTTGGAATACCTGCAACGCATACTCAAAGCCAATCCCAATATGCGGGAAGGGCGTTTATTTATGGAATATCTGCAAGAGAAAAAGAAGAGCGATCCCTTGAGCGGTCCTCCTCTGGCTCTGTGACAAGGAGAGTGTTTTTTCATGAACCGTACATTGATGTTATTGATTCCCGTAGTCATTTTAGTGGCCATGGGCCTGATATTGCTGCAGCAGATGTGGAGCGGGCCGGACGAGGATATACGGCCGGAAAGCGTGGCCGGAGGGCAACTGCCCTTTACCGACAACAGCGCGCCCGCGCCGCTTTCTTCTGTTGAGCTGGATGAGGCCATCCGCCGCGAACAGATGAACCGTACGCAAAGCGCGCCGCAGCTCCCCCAGCTTGACGGCATGCCCCAAACAGCCGCCGCCCCGCCGCTTACCCCTCCCCCCGCCGCGAGCGTCACGCCGCCGGCGGAGACAAAGCCCGGCGGAGACAGCACCAAGTCTGAGCTGGGCAGGCTGGCTGACGCCTCTGTGTCCGGCCAGCCGGCCACGGGTGATTCCGAAGCCGCTGACGCATTGGCCCGCCAAGTGGCTGCGGGCGGCCAGGAAAAACCGGGCGCCCAGGCCGGGCAAGCGCAAACCGCCACGCAGACCCAACAGCCGCAGGCCGCGCAAAGCCAGGCCCCGCAGAGCCAGACCGCCCAGCCCACAGCCACGGCCGAGGCCAAACCGCAGCAGGAAAGCAAGCCCCTGGAAAAATTCACCATGACCGCCATATCTCTCAAGGCCAACGGGTCGGATATGATCCTCACCCTGACAGCGGATAAGAGGTTCAGCTACAAGAGCTTTACCCTTGCCGGGCCGGACCGTCTGGTCGTTGATCTCGCGGGCGAGTGGCAGGGCATCAAGGCGCCGGGCATGCCTTCCAACCGTTTGATCAGCAAAGTCAGAGAGGGCAAGTTTGAAGGGTCCCACCGCATTGTCCTGGATCTCAAAGCCCCTCTGGCCGGTTATGAGACCAAGCGGGCGGACGAGCATACGGTGACGGTGCGCATGTACTAGCCGCCGTTGCCGCGAGAGCGGACACCGTGCACAAAAGCGGAAGCGGTCTCGCATCATGGCTCGCTTCCGCTTTTTTTGCGCCCGGAATCCGAAGCAATGAGTCGTTCGACAAAAACGCCTTAACAGAACGTAAATTTATGCTTATGGTAATATAAATGTATTTTAAAAAGGCACTGCAATGGCGATTGATACGCAGGAACCGGTAAAGCCAGCTCCGCAAACCGTTGATTTTCAAATTACAGGCATGCATTGCGCAGCCTGCGCCGCGCGGGTGGAACGCGCCGTAGGCGCATTACCGGGGGTGGACAGCGCGGTGGTTAACCTGCTGCAGGAAAATCTCAGGGTGGCCTTTGCGCCGGGGGCGGCGCACGCTGAACAAATAATAGGCGCGGTGCGAGGTCTGGGTTTTGAGGCGGAAGCCGTAACAGTCGCTCCTTTGCCGCCGCCGGCCGCTCAATCGGCCGCCCGGGTGGTCAATTTTCATGTCAGCGGCATGCATTGCGCGGCTTGTGCAGGCCGGGTGGAAAAAACCGTATCCGGCCTGCCTGGAGTGGTGCGGGCCGAAGTGAGCCTGGTGCAGGAAAACTTGCGCCTGGAATACCGGCCGGCGGGGTTTTCCTTGGATAAAGCCCAGGGAGCGGTGCAAGGCTTGGGCTATTCCCTGGAAGATGCGGCGGAAGAGGCGTCTTATAATTCGGAAGCTTCCCTTGAGCCCTGCCCTTTGCCGAAGCCGGGAAACCCCGCCGCGCCGCCGTGCCCTCTGCCTCCACAGAACATGCACGCGCAGGGGCCGCCGGCTTCAGTGCAGCCGCAAGATGCTTTTGCCGCGTTCCTGGAGCGCCAAAGCCGACAGGAGGCGCGCGTCACGGCCCGCTTACGCGTTTTGCGCCGCGAACTAGCCCTGGCCTTTGCCGGGACGATTCCGTTGTTGCTTATCAGCATGGGGCATATGGCGGGCTTGCCCCTGCCGCCTTTTCTGGAGCCAGCCTCCAGTCCGGGCGGCTTTGCCCTGGTTCAGCTTGCTTTGACCCTGCCGGCGGTGTGGGCGGGGCGTGATATTTTTCGCGCCGGCGCAAAACAGCTCGCTCATTTGGCGCCGAGCATGGATTCTTTGGTCTGTTTGGGCTCGGGTGCGGCTCTGGCCTATAGCCTGTGGGGTTCGGCCGCCATTTTTCTGGGGCGGGATCCGATGCGCTGGAGCATGGATCTTTATTATGAATCAGCCGCTGTGGTGCTGACCCTGGTCATGCTGGGGCGCTGGCTGGAGCTGCGCTCGCGGGCCAAAGCCGGAGACGCTTTGCGCGCGCTCATCCGACTGGCCCCGGACACGGCTATTTTGATTGATGACGGGGGGCAGCGGGAAATACCTTTGGCTCAGGTTAAGCCTGGGGACCTCTTGTTGGTCAGGCCAGGCGAAAGTGTGCCTGTGGACGGCACGGTTGTGAGCGGAGAGTCGGCGGTGGATGAATCCATGCTTACCGGCGAGAGCCTGCCCGTGGATAAAATGCCGGGGGCGGCGCTCACCGGCGGCAGCCTTAACCAGTATGGCGCGCTGACCATGCGCGCCGAGGCCGTGGGCGCGGAAACAGTTTTGGCCCGCATGGCCCGCCTGGTTTGGGAAGCACAAAGCTCCAAAGCGCCTATTTCCAACCTGGCTGACCGCATCAGCTTATATTTTGTGCCCGCGGTGCTGGCCTTGGCGCTGGCCTCCGGAGGGTTGTGGTATTTCGCGGGCGGACAGGAGTTCAGTTTCGCTCTGCGCGTCGCCATTGCCGTGCTGGTGGTGGCCTGCCCCTGCGCCATGGGCCTGGCCACGCCCACTTCTATTATGGTAGGCACGGGCGTGGGCGCGCAACTGGGCATATTGGCGCGCGGCGGCGCGGCTTTAGAGGCCGCTGGCAGGGTGGACACCGTGGTTTTTGACAAAACCGGCACCTTGACCCGTAGTGAAGTGGCTGTGATCGGTCAGAACACATTTCCACAAGCGGCCGCCATTCCCCTGCCCGCCGGACAGACCAATAATATGGCGGGTGATGAACCGGTGGAAGTCTTTCTGGAGCGTGTCAGCCTCAGCCTGGCCGCTGCCCTGGGGGGCCGGTCCGCGCAGCCGGTGTCCGAGCATCTGGCTATAAACGCCCCGTCGCGCGGGTAGGCGCCGCATGCACTA
>JAVBRZ010000135.1:0-7526 GCA_031547425.1 Desulfovibrionaceae bacterium | reverse complement strand
AGTCATCAGCTACGACGATTTCATCAGGCACAAATCCGAATCCGCCGCGCGGGCGGCCGGGGCCTTGCGAGTTGAAGGCAAAGAGTATATTGTTAAAGATGCTGACGTAATTCATTTTTTGTTCAATGTGTGACCTCTTCCGGCCCCTGCAGGCCCTCAGGGAGATACTGTTATGAAATGCCTGATTATTGAAGACGATTTTGACAGCCGCCGGGTCATGCAGAGAATGCTGCACCCCTACGCCTATGTGGACGTGGCCACGGACGGCGAGGAAGGTGTGGCCGCATTTTTAAGCGCCCTTAAGGATAACGAACCCTACGACCTGATCACCCTGGACCTGATCATGCCTAATTCCGACGGGCAGCAGGCTCTGCGCGAAATTCGCGAAATTGAAAAAGAATACGACATTCCCGCTGACAAGGCTGTAAAGGTTATTATCGTGTCCGGCCTGGACGACTCCAAAGAACTGCACGACGCCTTTTTCCTGGGCGGCGCCGTGAGCTACATCATTAAGCCGGTACGCCGCCAGACCTTGCTGGACGAAGTTATGCGCCTGGGCCTGCCTCTGGAAAAACGAGCCGAGTGAGGCCGGTTTTAATAGGCTGACCTGGTAAAAACCTGGCAAAAAACCAGCATGCCCCGAAAACAGCGCCATTAGAGGAAACCTGGCTTCTCCTCTTCTTTGGAATGCCTGGGGCTCTTTCTGTATATTGACGTTAAACTTGGAAACTTATTATAAAAATCCGGCCGGCCGGGGAAAGCTCAACAGCCCGGACCGCCACGACGTGCAACTTATAAGGAGAGAGACCAATGAATGTTCCTGAGAATCTGCTTTACTGTGACACCCACGAATGGGTCCGTATTGAAGGCAAAAAAGCTGTTGTGGGCATAACCGATTACGCCCAGGAACAGCTTGGCGACATCACCTATGTGGACCTGCCCGCCATGGGGCGTTCCCTTTCCTCCGGCGAAGACATGGGCGCCGTGGAATCGGTGAAAGCCGCTTCTGAATTGTACTGCCCGGTCAGCGGCAAAGTCACCAAAATCAACCCTGACCTGGACGCCTCCCCGGAGCTGGCCAACAGCGACCCTTACGGCGCCGGCTGGATGATTGAAGTGGAGCTCAGCGAAGATCCCAAGGGCCTTCTCTCCCCGGCCGACTATAAAAAGATTATCGGCTAACCAGCCCAAGCCTGAAGATCACGGGCAGCCGGCCCTCTTCGCCGGCTGCCCGGCTTGTCTTCCGACAAGCACGCGGACTCGCCCCAAGGGTTTCCCATGCGCGTTTTCAATTTTCTGCTCAGAACGGCGGCGCCGTCTATACTTTCCTTCCCCACAAGTCGGCATCCCGCCTGGTAAACTTCTAACTCATACATAAGGATATTGATCAATGCCCTATATCCCGCATACCCAAGACGAACTGGACGCCATGCTCAAACGTGTCGGCGTTCCCAGCCTGGATGCGCTGTTTGCCGACATCCCGGCCGACATGAGGCCCAAAAGTTTCAACCTGCCCGAAGGCCTGTCTGAAAGCGAAGTTTGCGCTTACATGGAAGGCATCGCGGCCAAAAACGTCAATTCTTACACTTCTTTCCTGGGCGCGGGTTTTTACGACCACTTCATTCCCGCCCCGGTAGATGCCATTACCTCGCGCGGCGAATTTTTAACCGCCTATACCCCCTACCAGGCTGAGGCCTCCCAGGGTACGCTCCAGGCCATTTTTGAATACCAAACCGCTGTGGCCCGGCTTTTGGATATGGATGTGGGCAACGCCTCGGTTTACGACGGCGGCGTGGCCCTGTGCGAAGCGGCCATGATGGCCCTGCGCGCCACCGGCCACCACAAGCTGGTCATTGACGAAGCCATTAACCCCCTGTACCGCGAAATGCTCAAGGCCTTTGTGGCCAACCAGGACCTGCACCTCATCACCGTGCCCCAGAAAAACGGCGTGTCCGACTTGACCGCCCTGGCCGCCGCCATTGACGACAACTGCGCGGCCGTGCTGGTGCAAAACCCCAACTTCTTCGGCGTGGTGGAAGACTATACCGCCCTGTTCGCGGCGGCCAAGGCCAAAGGCGCCGTAAGCGTGGCCCTGGTTTACCCCGTGCTGCAGGCCGTGCTCAAAACCCCCGGTGAAATGGGCGCCGACATTGCCGTGGCTGAAGGCCAGTCCTTGGGGCTGCCGCTCGCTTTCGGCGGTCCGTACCTGGGCATGATGGCCGCCAAGAGCGATCTGGTCCGGCAACTGCCCGGCCGCATCGTGGGCCGCACCAAAGACCTGGAAGGCCGCGACGCCTTTGTGCTCACCCTGCAGGCCCGCGAACAGCACATTCGCCGCGCCAAAGCCACGTCCAACAGTTGCTCCAACCAGGCCCTGTGCGCCATGCGCAGCCTGGTGCAGCTCTGTTGCCTGGGCCAGCAGGGGCTTATCCGCATGGCCGAGCTGTCCATGGAACGCGGCCACGCCCTGGCGGAAGGGCTCAAAAAGCTCTCCGGCTTCAAGCTCCTCAATGACGCTCCCTTTGGCAACGAATTCGCGCTGGTCGCCCCCAAGCCCGCCGCCGACATCGTCAAGGCTTTGCTCGCCAAAAAAATCATCGCGGGCCTGCCCCTGGGCCAGTATTACCAGGGCATGGACAACGTGCTGCTTATGGCCTGCACGGACAAGACCAGCCAGGCCAATATCGACTCACTTCTTAACGCCCTGCGGGAGATCTAAATATGACCAAGAAAACTATTTTCGACAAATCCGTGGCCGGCCGCACCGGCTCCCTGCCCCAGGCGCCCACCAAAAACGCCAAGGACATGCTGCCTGCGGGCCTGCTGCGCAAAGGCCGCCCAGCCCTGCCTGAAGTGGGCGAACTGGAAGTGGTCCGCCACTTCACCCGCCTCTCGCACCTCAATTACTCGGTGGACAGCAACTTCTATCCCCTGGGCTCCTGCACCATGAAGTACAACCCCAAGTTCACGGACCAGATTGCGGGCCTGCCCGGCTTTACCCGCAGCCACCCCTGGCTGGGCCGCATGGATTGCGCCCAGAACCTGGTGCAAGGCTCTTTGCAGGTTATCTATGAAGTGGAGCACCTGCTCTGCGAGCTCACGGGCATGAAGGCCTTCACCATGCAGCCCATGGCCGGCGCCCACGGCGAATTCACCGGGGTTATGCTCATTGCGGCCTACCACCGGGCCAAGGGCAACAGAAAGACCAAGATGCTGGTGCCCGACTCCTCCCACGGCACCAACCCCGCCTCGGCCGCCCTGGCCGGGTATGACGTGGTCAACGTACCCTCGGTTAACGGCATTGTGGACCCGGACGAACTGGCCAAATTCCTCACTGACGATGTGGCCGGCCTGATGATGACCTGCCCCAACACCCTGGGCCTGTTTGAAAACAACCTGCCCCGCATTGTGGAAATGCTGCGGGCCAAGGACGCCCTGCTCTATTACGACGGCGCCAACATGAACGCGATCATGGGGCACATGCGCGTGGGCGACGTGGGCTTTGACGTGGTCCACCTCAACCTGCACAAGACCCTGTCCACCCCGCACGGCGGCGGCGGCCCCGGTTCCGGAGCCGTGGGCGTGAGCGAACGCCTTCTGCCTTACTTGCCCAATCCCCGCGTGGAAAAGACCGCTGACGGCAAATACCGCATGACTGACAGCGTCAAGCAAAGCATGGGGCCGGTGGCTCCGTTCAGCGGCAACTTCAGCGTCTACCTGCGGGCGCTGGCCTACATGCTGCGCCTGGGCGCCAAGGGCCTCACCCGCGCCTCGACTTACGCCGTGCTCAACGCCAACTATCTGCGCAAGCTCATTGACGCGGAACTGGAAGTGCCTTTTGAGCGCGTGTGCATGCACGAATTCGTGGCCTCGGCCGAAAAACAGGCCAAGGAACACCACGTCACCGCCCTGGATATCGCCAAGGCCCTGCTGGACAAAGGCTATCACGCCCCCACCATCTACTTTCCGCTCATCGTCAAGGAATGCCTGATGTTTGAGCCCACGGAAACCGAAAGCAAGGACACTCTGGACCAGTTCGCCGCCGACCTTCTGGACATCCTGGCCACGGCCAAGACCGACCCGGCCAAGGTGCAGGAAGCCCCTGTAACCCTGCCCGTACGCCGCCTGGACGAAACCGGCGCCGCCCGGAACATGGTCCTGGTGCAGAAGGATTAAGCAGGGGGTCGGATAGATAGACGAAGACACCCGGAGGAAGGGAACCAAAAGGAGCTGAGCCCCTTTAGGTTCCCCTCCTCCAGACCTCCTCCCCTCCTTAGCCCAGATTGACGGAGCAAAAAAGAAGTTTAATAAATACGAAAGATAAATATTCCGGCGGCATGGCGTGGGCGCTAAATAAACTTGCCTGCCTCTACGTC
Organism: Desulfovibrionaceae bacterium; assembly: GCA_031547425.1. Taxonomy (GTDB): domain Bacteria; phylum Desulfobacterota; class Desulfovibrionia; order Desulfovibrionales; family Desulfovibrionaceae; genus JAVBRZ01. Next base: position 3,150 of record JAVBRZ010000135.1, on the reverse strand, counting down.
GCTTGTCATGCCGGGCAACACGAAGCCTCCGTCTCTAGATGTAATGTTTCACTTTTGAAATAGTCCATAACAATTTATATTTAAAGCCGTTACCTTGTTTTTTCTTTTCAAGATAAGAGCGGTCTTTTATCTTACACGTACAAGCCGAAGCGGCTTATACTAAAGGCACGCCGTGCTGCTGGCTTGCGGGCGCCGCTTTGTTGCGCTGCGCGCCGCCAGAGCATTTCAAGAGTGAAATGCTCTAATTCTTTTTGCCTTCTTCCCTCACCCCTTAACCACCAGCACGGGCCGGAAATGGTCCACCACCTCCACCAGCAGGCCGTTTTGCCGGGCTATGACCGTGTCCGCGTCCTTATACGCGTCCGGGCCTTCATCGCACACGCTTTTATCCGTGCGGCAGACGATGCCCCGCATCTGGCCGGCCAGCCGGTCCGGGGTGATAGCTTTGCGCGCCGCCGCGCGGCTCATGCTTCGCCCCGCGCCGTGGCTGGCCGAACACAGGAAGGCCTCGTTGCCGAGCCCTTTGGTGATATAAACACCGTCGCGCTGGTTAATGGGAATGATGCCGAGCTGCCCCTTGTCCGCCGGGGTGGCGCCTTTGCGGTGCACAACCTCGCCACGCTTTAAAATCGCGGCGTGGTTGTGGTTCTCATTGATGAACGGAGCTGGGAATTGCGGAATGTTTTTCCCGAAAACCGTCCTTAACACGGATTCCAACATGCGCTTGCGGTTTTCCAGGGCGTATTCCAAGGCCCAATGCATGTCCGCCGCGTAATGGCGGCCGTTTTTGCTGTCCAGGTCAAACAAGCGCCCCAGGCCCATATAGTGCGAGGCAATGGCATGCCCGGAGTTGCGGCTGCCGCTGTGGATGGTGATGGCGTATTCCTCTCGGCTGTTCAGGCCGATCTCGATAAAATGGTTGCCCGCGCCCAGGGTGCCGAGTTGCAGCGGAGCAATGGCGCATACTTTGCGGTTCAATTCCTTGTCGGCGCCCGCGCTTTCAAATTCCGGACAAGCCTGGTTTTCCGCAAATTTGCCGCCCAGGCCCACAGGAACATCTTCCAAAATGCGGGCATATACCTCGCGGCGGCCGGCTTCCTCAGCCAGGATGGCGATATTCGGGCCGATATTCTGATGCAGCATGCCGCAACCGATGTCATAGCCCACAAAAGACGGCGAAATGCGCCCGGCCACCAGCACAGCGCAGCCGATAGGCAAGTCGTAGCCGGTGTGCACGTCGGGCAGCACCACCATACGTTTGACTTCGGGCAGGTCCGCCGCGTTGTGAATCTGGCGCAGGGCTTCGGCCTCCACCTCGGACTCAGGCAAGGTCCAGGCAATCTTGCTAAGCGTTTTCTTCATGGGCAATAAAATATCAATCCTGAACGGCCACGGGTGACTGCCCGATTCCGGCGGCCAGCATCAAGCCGCGCTGATCATAAATAACCACCAATTGGCCTGGCGCGGGCCGCTCGTGCGGAGCATGAAAGACTATCTCCGCCATATTAGCGCGCACCCGCACTGCGGACGGTTGCGCGGTCTGGCGATAACGCGTGCGCGCCAGCACTTCCCCTGGCCAAAACTCGCAAGGGACATGGATATTCAAATCCATCGCCCGCCAGGACTTGATATATAAATCTTTTCGAGTTCCCACCAGCAATGCGTTACGGGCCAGATCCTTGCCAATGACGTACAAAGGCTCGCTGTGCGCCAAGCCCAGACCCCGGCGCTGCCCTTCTGTGTATTGCCACAAGCCGCGATGCTCGCCAAGCCGCCGCCCGTCAGGCAGGAGGACGGGGCCGGCATTATTCCCGGCCAGGCCTTGACCCAACAGAAATGCGCGATAATCGTCATTGGGAATAAAGCAAATTTCCTGGCTCTCCTTGCTTTCCGGCGCCCGCAAACCACGCCGGGCGGCTTCGGTTTTCAGATCGGATTTGTGCCGCCCGGCCAGGGGAAACTCCACCCGCCGCAGTTTTTCCGAAGCAACCAGACCTAAAAAATACGCCTGGTCTTTACCGCTGTCCGCGGCCCGCCCCAAAGTAAGATAATCCTTTTGCGGGGTATGAAAATAATCCAGTCGCGCATAGTGCCCTGTGGCCAGGCGGTCAGCGCCCAGGGCCAGAGCCTCGTCCATAAACAGGCCGAATTTTATGTCCCGATTACAGGCGACGCAGGGGTTAGGCGTGGCTCCGGCCGCATAGGCTCCGGCAAAAGACTCAATGACCTTTTGCCGGAAGACCGCGCTCAAATCCACAATTTCCAGAGGAATGTCCAGGCTGTCGCAGGAACGGCGCAAACCGTCCAGCCGGTCCGCATTGCCCGGCACAAACGCGCCGTGCACGGCCAGCACCTTATGCCCCGCATCCTTAAGCAGACACATGGCCATCAGGCTGTCCAGCCCGCCGCTCACGGCAACCGCAATGTCATAGGAACTCATAATTGTTGCAGAGAATCCAGAGGGAGAATGCTATTCCCCCTCTGGATATCAAAGGCGTAAAATCGTTCAAACCAACGGCATGGCCGGTGTGCCCAGAGCCTGGCTGAGAGCATGGCCGGCTTGCAGAATTTTGTCCTCGCTAAAGGCTGGTCCGATGAGCTGCACGCCCACCGGGAGCTTTGATTCCGGTCCCAAACCGGCGGGAATGGACAAGCCCGGCAGCCCGGCCAGGTTCAGGGGCACGGTGAGCACGTCCATCAGATAACTTTTAAGCGGATCCCCGCTGATTTCACCCAACTTCCAGGGCACGGACGGCGATACCGGCCCCAGAATAAAATCGCACTGCTGCAATGCGGCGTTAAAATCATCACGGATCAGAGCGCGTACCTGGGCGGCTTTTTTGTAATAGGCGTCGTAATAACCGGAAGACAGCACAAAGGTGCCCAAGATGATGCGGCGCTTGACTTCTTCGCCAAAGCCCTCGGTACGGGACCGCTCATAAAGGTCCACAAGCTCGGTGGCGTCCGGGGCGCGATAGCCGTCACGGATGCCGTCAAAGCGGCCCAGGTTGGTGGAGGCTCCGGCCGTGGCGATAATATAAAATACAGCCACGCCCAAAGGCGCATGCGGCAGGGACACATCCCCGATTGCGGCGCCCAGCGCGCGGGCCGCGTCCACCGCGGCCCGCGCGCGGGCGCGGGTGTCCGGGC
>JAVBRZ010000207.1:0-6039 GCA_031547425.1 Desulfovibrionaceae bacterium | reverse complement strand
GTTAAAGCACACTCATTTCCATAAGGACAATTTATGAGCGAGGAGTCGCCGCTCCCGGAAACCCCAGCAGAAGCGTCATCCGATTCCGGTTCGGATTTATTTGCCGAGCTCGCTGAAGTCAGTGAGCCGGAAAACGCGCTGCCGCCCCTGGCTGTGGAAGATCTTTCCCCCACCCTGCGCGAGGCGGTGGTGCGCATGGGTTGGCGCGAGCTTATGCCGGTGCAGGCCATGGCTCTGCCATACAGTCTGGCCGCTCGCGATCTGATGATTCAATCCCGCACCGGCAGCGGCAAAACCGGCGCGTTCCTGTTGCCGCTGCTGGAGGCCGTTGATGGCCGGGTTTCATCGCCCCAGGCGCTTATTCTGGTGCCTACCCGCGAACTGGCCCTGCAGGTGGCCCATGAGGCCCAGACCCTGTTCAGCGGTACGGACATAGCCACCGCCGCCCTGTACGGCGGGGTGGGTTATGGCGCGCAGCTGGAAGCTTTGCGCGGCGGCGCCCAGGTAATTATCGGCACGCCGGGCCGGGTGTTGGACCATTTGTTGCGCCGTACCCTGAGCCTGGCTGAATTGCGTTGCCTGGTCTTTGACGAAGCTGACCGTATGCTTTCCATCGGATTTTATCCGGACATGAAAGAGGTGAGCCGGTATTTACCGGAACGGCCCGTGCCGGCATACATGTTTTCCGCCACTTTCCCGGTCCATGTGCTGCGCCTGGCCGCTGAATTCATGCATGAGCCCCAGATGCTCTCCCTGTCGCACAAGCAGGTGCATATCGCCCAGGTGGACCATGTTTATTACGAAACCGACGCCATGGGCAAAGACCGCGTTCTGGTGCGCATCCTGGAAATGGAAAGCCCGGGCGCGGCCATGATTTTTTGCAATACGCGCAGCAACGTCCACTATGTGGCCGCCGTGCTGCGCGGCTTCGGCTATAATGCCGACGCCCTGTGCTCGGATTTGACGCAAAGCCAGCGTGAGGCGGTGCTTAACCGGGTGCGCAACGGTGAAACCCGTTTTCTGGTGGCCACGGATGTGGCGGCCAGAGGCATAGACATCGCTGACCTGTCCCACGTGATTTTCGACGAACCTCCGGACGACCCTGAATCGTATATTCACCGGGCCGGGCGCACGGGTCGGGCCGGAGCGGGGGGCACAGTCATCAGTCTGGTGGATATTATGGAAAAGCTGGCCTTGCTGCGCATTGCCAAGCATTATAAAATCAACCTGGTTGCGCAAGTCACGCCCGATGAAGCGGCGTTGCGCTCTGTGGTCGAAGAACGCATGACCGCTCTTTTGGAGGCTAAACTGCGGCAATGCACCGGTTTGCAGAAAGAGCGCTTCAGCCGTTTTTTACCCCTGGTCAGGCGGTTGATTGAAGATGATGACGCCGAAACCCTGGCCATGCTGGTGGATGAATACTACCAGCAGGCGCTGCATGGGGCGCTGCCCCCGGTGCAGGAAATACCCCCACGCGCGCCAGGGCAAAGCGGATCAGGCCGCCAATTTTCAGGCGGCGGCAGGCGCAGGCGGCGGCCGCGAGGCGCATCAGGCCCGAAGCCGTAATTTTTGGTTAAAGGCGTTTTGCACAATCGAAAACGCCAAAGGTTAAAAGAACGATTTCAATGACCCAAGTTCTCCCCGACGCAAGCATCACTCCCGCTGTGTACAGCAGCGAAGAGGTCATCGGCCACTTTACCGCCCTTTTGGAAGATACCAGTTTTTCCACACAGCTTCACTATCTGGGCATTAAGCGCGCGTTTGTCTCTCCGCGCCGGCGCAGAGCCAGACGGGAGCTGCAGGCCATGTTTATAGGCCTGTGGAAGCTGGCCCTGGACAGTTCTTTTCCGCAGCAGGCCGAGGAAATTTTTAATGAGTTCCTGGAAAAATACAGCCAGGGAAAGCCGGTGAAGAAGAGCGCCCAGATGTGCGAAAAAATCCGCAACTACGCGGAAATGCTCAAAACCTGCGGCGACAAGGATTTTACCGACATTGCCGTGCACGTGCTCAGCAAAATAAGCATCCCCCAGGTGGACTGCCCCAAAGCTTCCCTGGCTCTGGCTCTAGATATTCGCGCTTTTTACCAGATTATTTTTGAGCGGCTTATCTAGGTGCTATTTCACGCTTGAAATGCTCTGGTGGCGTGCAGTGCAACGAAGCGGCGCCCGCAAGCGTGCCTTTGGTACAAACCGCTTCGGCTCGTACGTGTGAGACAGAAGACCGTCGTTCCTTTGAGAAGGGAACACAGGGAACTGTTTTAGAGTATTTTAACATTTAAATTATATATTAAGGAAAAATGCTCTGGCGAATGCGCCGGCGGACGCCCGCAAGCGAGCAGCGCAGCGTGTCTTTAGTTCAGGCCGCTTCGGCCTGAACGTGTATGATAAAAGGCTATGTTTTTTGTCTTTTAAATGCTGCAGATGGTGTAACATTTCAAAGTTAAAATGCTCTAAAGGAACAGCCGAGGGTTTGGGTCGCGTAGATTTATTATTGTTGGTCTGACCGGCAGGAATAAAAAAAGCCGCCTCGGATGAGGCGGCTTTTTTATTTTTCAGTCACTCAAGAACTAGCGGATGACTTTGAATTCATCGCGGCGGTTCTGGGACCAGGCGGCTTCGTCACTGCCCATCACAGCGGGACGATCTTTGCCGTAGCTGATCATCTGCAGCTGGTTCGGGGACACGCCGAGCTTGAGCAGGTATTCATAGGCGGCGCGGGCGCGGCGTTCGCCAAGGGCCATGTTGTATTCTTCGGTGCCGCGTTCGTCACAGTGGCCTTCGATCAGCACATTGATCTGGGGGTAGCGCTTCAGCACGTCGGCCTTTTCGCGCAGCACGTTCTGGTATTCAGCACGGATGTCGAAACGGTCGAAGTCGAAGAAGATCTTCTGGTCTTGAATCACAGAGTAAGCCTGACGCATTTCAGGGGTAAGGCCGTCGCCGTCGCCAACGCCTTCACCCACGGTGCCGGGTTGCTTCTTGGCGCAGCCGACGCTGACAGCCAGAACCAGAGCCAGGACCATCATAAATCCAATACGCTTGAACATTTTCATTAGAGTCCCTCCTAAAAGCAGTTCTCCAAACAAGATTAAAATAAGATTCCTTCCTGCAATCCCAAAAGCGGCAACATGCCCTTCATGTTGCCTTCCTGGAATCGCATACAACAGGCTCGTACGAACAGGTTCATCCAACGCGTGTCGTAATTAATCCCAATTGGCGCTTTTTTGCAAAACTGTCAATCTTTTTTTCTGTTGTCTCGCAAGGAAGCGACAAAGCAAAAGGCCGTCCGCGCCAAACCCACCTGTGCTGAATATAAGATAAACAAATCCCCATATCCTGTAAATATCTTCAGGCGAAAATAGAGGGCTTTCGAGTTTAAAAAATCTCGAAAGCCCTTGGCCGCATTATTCAGGAATCATGCCCCAGGCCGGGAAGCGCGCGTCGCCGCTGCCCGTGGGCACGCGCTTGGCGTCGCCGCCGTGCCGGGTGGTCAGATAGATCTGCGGCTGCCCGGAGCGGGTGGACATAAACGCGATAAAATAGCTGTCCGGCGCAAAGGCGGGCTGCTCGTCACTGCCCGGGCCGAAAGTCACCTGGCGCTCCTGGCCGGTCAAGAGGTCGTGCACGAAAATGCGGTGCTGGCCGCTGCCGACCATGCGCGCGTAAGCCACCAGGGTGCCGTCCGGGCTGATGGACGGGTCGGTATTGTATTTTCCGTCCTGGGAAACACGCGTAACCTGGCCTGTGGAGAGGTTTTTCAGGAAAATGTGCGGGTTGCCCAGCCGGCTGGAAGTAAAGGCCATTTTGGTGCCCGTGGCGTCGAAAGACGGCGACACGTCAATGCCGCCGCTGGATTCCAACACACGGTCGCGTTTAAAGGAGCGGTCCAGGAGGTAGATGTTGGGGTAGCCCTGCATGGCCAGGCTCACGGCCACGCGGTTGTCGGGCAGGAAGGCCGGGCCGATGATGGTATTGCCCGGGAATTTGACCCGCTGGGTCTGCTGTGTCATGCGGTCCCAGACAGCCAGGGCGTGGGTGCGGTCGTCAATGTGCGTGAAAATGATGAAGCGGGCATCGGGCGACCAACTGGGCGACATGGACAGGCCCGGCATATTGTTGATCTGGCGCAGGTCGCGTCCGGTGGGGCGCACCAGCCAGAGGTTGCGGTTTTTGCCGCTGGATTTGATAAAGGCCAGGGTGGACAGGAAAAAGTCGCCGTTGCCCACCAGGGTTTTCATGAATTCGGCGCAGAAGCGGTCGGCCACTTTGGGCAGTAGATTTTCCTGGATGTCGGAATAAGATTTGCCGAAGACCAGTTGCCCGGTGGTGGGCTCATACACGCGCATTTCCACAGTGCTGCTGTTCAGCCATCCGGCCGTGACCACGAGCTGCGCGCCGGCCAGGGTGAAGGGCTTGAAGTCAATGCCCGGCATTTTATAAGTATTGAGCCTGGAGCCGCCCAAAATGGCCCGACTGTCAATAATGTGCATGAACGGCAGGAAGGAGAGGTTTTCCTGAATCAGGGAGGCCAGCTTGGGCCCGTTGCCCGGCGCGGTTCCGCCGCCGTCGGCAATGGGATCGGCCAGGGACACGTTGATGATACGGTTGCCCGCGCCCATAATGTCCAGGGAAACGGGCTGGGCCAGGGCCAGGCTCGCGCTTAAGCAAAGCGTGGCCAGGGCGCAGAGCGCTGTAAGAATTTTATGCTTCATGGTCGGTAACTCATCCTCTGATTGATGTGTTCAGCAACGGACGCTTTCAACTGCGCCGCTGCTTCGGATTGTTGATAGCATCCCGCATATAAATAGCAAGGTTTTTTCAAAACGGCCCGGGGCAAGGGCTATGGGGGCGTTTCCGCCTGTTTCCGGCCAGCTTGAAAATTACGGCGCCCCAGGCAGGGGCACGAGCACGGAGATGGTTTCAGCCTCGCGCACCCAGCCGGAGGCGTCTCCTTCAAGGAAATAGACTTCGAGCCAGGTCTGGCCGTCCCGGCTCTTGCGCTCCCCACGCACGGGCAGTTCCGTATCCGTCGGAATATAGGGTCCGCTTAAGTTGCCGGGAGCGGGGTCCAGAGACCCCGGCTTGCCGGCCAGGAAAGCATCCTGCACGGTGCGCACCAGAAAGGCTTCTTCCGGCGCCCAACCTTCAGTCCGGCTTTGCGGCCCGTGCACCTTGAGCATATGTCCGGCCTCGCCCACCGCGGCATCAGTAATGATCACCATATCGCCCTGGTTCAGATGTTTGCCCGAGGGCGCCTCATCATCGGCCAGGGCATAGAGAGGGGTCTTGCTCACGGTGCGCAGCCTGACCGGCTTGTTGGTCGTATCGCCGTAATAGCGCAACGTGGTCCGGGTTTTATCCGGACCGGGAAATTCAATGCGCCGTTCCAGCATCAGGCGCGAGGCCTCGTAAACCGGTTCGGTTTCCTCGCTTAAAAAATATTGTCCGTTGCGGAATTTGTACAGCGAGTATGTGGCCAGGCCCCCGCTGCGGTCCCAGGCCGTGATGGTGCGCGTGGCGGTTTGAAAGGTCGGGTTGCACAGTTCCATGTCCGGGTCGCCGAACAGCTTCTCGCCCAGGGGCGCGCCCTTTTCATCAACCAGGTAATAGTATTGGTTGGTATCCGAGCTGTCGAACTTAAGCAGAAATTCGGGTCGACCGTCAAAATCGGCATCCAGGACAATAATGTCGGCGCCGGCGCCGGGGGTGTCCAGGTCGATATCGCCCAGATATGTGCGCTCATTGCCGCGTGAGAGGTAGACGCCAGAACCGGAACGCACCAGCGAAGCCCAGTCGCTGCGTTCTGGGTTAATGACATACATGACTTCGTTGAGAGAAAGGGTAATGTATTCCCCGTCGCCCCGTTCAGGTGCGCGCGGCCCTGCTTCCGCCGCGACGCGGGTGGGGGAGGCGATAAGCAGCGCCGCAAACAGCGCCGCGCCAAAGATGCGTGTCGGGAAAGGAGTTCCCATCCCTTAAAACCTCGTAAAAAGCAGCCTGTGCCTGCTTTGAGCATATACACACAAAGCGGGGAGGAGGC
>JAVBRZ010000120.1:0-17007 GCA_031547425.1 Desulfovibrionaceae bacterium | reverse complement strand
AGTCATTATCATAACCATCAGCCACAGCGCGCTCCCCGGCAAAGGGGCGGATGACTTTGGCCGGATTCAGGCCTGGCGCGAGGCGCAAAGCGCCGGCGAGCAGCTCGGCTATGCCGTCGGCGTAGCTGTTGTTATCGTCCTTGGCGCGTATAACCGCAGTGGAACCCACCAAAATGTTGCCGGAAATGGTGGGCACAACCACCACTCCCTTGCCCACGGCCGTGGGCGCGGGATAAAGCGCCAGTTTGGGCCTGCGGCCGCATTCTTTGTCCAGCATAAGCATGTCGCCGTGCCGCGCGGAAATGACATATTCTTCCAGGCCGGCCAGCCTGGCCACATCATCGGCGTGCAGGCCGGCGGCATTGATTATATAGGCGGCTTCAAGCCCAACGCCGGGAACAGTTACCCGAAAACGCCCGCCCCGGCCGCAAGGAACCGTGATGGCGCTGACCGGGCTTTCCAAATACAAATCCACGCCATTGTCCATGGCGTTGTCCATACAGGCCACGGCCACGGCAAAAGGGTCCACCTGTCCGGTATGGGGGCAGTAAAAACCGTAGGTTGCGGCTGCGGAAGCCGCCGGCTCAAGGCACAAAACTTCGTCGCGCCCGATCAGCCGGACGCCGGACAGGCCGTTGGCCCGCGCGTTCCGGGCGAGGCCCTCCAGGTGAAGCCTGTCCTGGTCAGAAAACCCTATAACCAGAGATCCGGAACGCACAAAGGCAAAACCCAGTTCCTCGGCCCAGGCAGAATATAAGCGGTTGCCCTCCACGTTAAGCCTGGCCTTCAAAGTGCCGGGCTTGGGATCGTAGCCGGAGTGCACAAGACCGCCGTTGGCCTTGCTGGCTGCGGCGCCCACATCGGTTCCGGCCTCACACAGGGCGATGCGCAAACTGTAGCGGGCCAGTTCCCTGGCAATGCAGCAACCAACAATGCCGCCGCCGATGATAATGATATCATACGCTTTCACGGTCAGCCGCCCGCGCCCGTTCTTGGATGGGAGAATAAACAGTGAAATTCAAAAACATTCAACATGAATTCAACATAAGGCCGTGCCCGAAAAAGTCATCCCTCCGGCGTTTACGCGCCAGACATCAAGCGGCCGGCCGGTCAAAAATCTTGCAGTTCCAACGGGCCATGGCGCTGTGCCACTCATCGTTCAACGGTTTGTCGGTGATAATGGCCGTGATGTTGTCAAACCCGCACAGACGCATAAAAGAGGTTTCGTTGAACTTGGAGAAATCGGCCACCAGGTAAGTTTCCTTGGAGCGCTCCACCGCGGCCTGGCGTACCCGGTTCCAGCGCTCCATGGAGTCGGTGATGCCGTGCTCAATGGACAGGGAGCGGCAGGAAATAAAGGCTTTGTCGACATAATATTCCAAAAGAGTGTTTACCGTGGTCGCGCCGTAAAAAGCTTTTTCCGAATGGGAAAGAACCCCGCCCGTGGCGATGAGACGCAAGTTTTCTTTGCTGGAGAGCTGGTTCATGATGGTCAGCGAGTTGGTGACTATGGTCAGCCGCATGTCTTCCACAGCCTGGGCGATGTAAAAACAGGTGGTGGAATTGTCCAGAAACAGGGCGTCGCCGTTCTGGATCAGGCCGCGACAAATGGCCGCGATCTGTTTTTTATTTTCCACATAGATGCCGGCCCGCAGATCGGCTTCCACCAGGTTTTCCACCCCGGTCTGAAGAAAAGCGCCGCCATAGGTGCGCATGAGCGCGCCTTCTTTTTCCAGGGCTTTCAAATCGCGCCTAATGGTCTCGTCCGTAACCCCGTACATGGCGGCCAAGGCCAAAACCGTGGCGCTCTTTTTTTCCTGCACAAACTCTTTGATTCTCTGTCTGCGGGCAACCGGCAGCATAAACACACCTCCGTGGCGGGTGGCATTCCCGACAAACAATACAGTACAACTCAAGAAAAATCCACACAAAAATACCGAATGACTCAAAAAGATTTCTTGACAAAACCACATAGACTCGACATAGAATCAAAACAAAGAACGGAGAAACCAAAATCCGCACAATCTGTGGCGGGCGTTTTGGAGCATCCGGGCTATAGACTATATTTTTTAAGGAGAAGGTCACATGACTGACACTCCACACCCTCCCTATCCTTCGGACCAGGAAGCCAAAGAGCAAATTGTAGAGTTCGGACGCTTGGCGGCTGAAAAAGGCTTTGTCATTGCCACGGAAGGCAATCTTTCCACTCTGGTCGAACCTGATGTGTTATGGATCACTCCGGCCGATCTCAACAAGGGCAGGCTGACCACTTCCGTGTTGGCGAAGATCAAGCTTGACGGCACGGTTGTCGGAGGCCAGGGCTCCCCTTCATCTGAAGCCAAAATGCACCTGCGCGTGTACATGGAAAATCCTGAGGTACGCGGCGTGGTGCATTGCCATCCCTTATACGCCACCTCTTTCGGCATAGCCGGCATTGCCCTGGACGCGCCGCTTCTGGCTGAGCCCATGATGGCCCTGGGGCCCGTGCCCGTGGCCCATTACGCCAAACCCGGCACCTATGACGTGCCGGACAGTATTGCTCCGTTCTGCAATGATTATAATGCGGTGCTTCTCTCCAACCACGGCGCCCTCGCCTGGGGGCGCGACCTGCAGGAAGCCTATTATCGCATGGAAATCATGGAGACTTACGCCAAATTCATGTTTCTCAACCGCTTCCTGGGCCGGGCGCGGCCCCTGAGCAACCGCCAGTTGGCCGAACTCTACGACCTTAAAGTGGAAAAGGGCCTCGGCCCGGTAAAAATGCCCGCCAGTTGCGATGAGCCGCAAAACCTGACCGATGTTTTGCCCAATATGTAAATAGAGGACAATCTCAATGTCTGTATTGAAAAAAGAACTGGTCCTGGTGGGCATGGAGGCGGGCACGGCTGAAGAGGCCATGCGCGCCCTGGCGGAAGCCATGCTGGCGGCGGGCCTGGTGCGCGAATCTTTTGTGGAGGCCGTGCTCGCGCGTGAGAAAACCTACCCCACCGGCATTCCGGCCAAAGTATTCGATATCGCCCTGCCCCACACCATGGCCGAACACGTCATCATCCCGTGCATGGCTGTGGGCGTGCTCAAGGAGCCTGTGGAATTCCGGCAAATGGGCACCCCGGACATCATTTTGCACCCCCGTCTGATCTTCATGCTGGCCATCAGCAACCCTAAAGAGCAACTCGGCCAGCTCAAAAAAATCATGAAGCTGCTGCAAAACGATGAGTTGCTCCTGGGGATCAGAGATGCGCAAAATGCGGAGCGGGTGGTCGACCTCCTGACCCCGGCTTTGGAAAATTAAATGTGGGAAAATCAATAAAACTTGTGAGGTAATTTTTATGGGCACTAAAATCAAAATTTTATCCATCTGTGGCTCCGGCGTGGTCACGTCTTCCATGATCGCCCACAAACTCAAGGAGCTGTTTCGCGAGCACAACTACGACGTGCACACTGTGGAAGCCAACCCCAGCGAACTGGAAGGCTACTGCATGCGGGAAAAGTTTGATCTTATCGCTTATTCCAGCCCCATCCACAGCAATTGCGGGGTTCCGGCCATCAATGCCATGGGGCTGATTACGGGTATGGGTGAAGAGGAATTTATGGAAGAAGCCTTGGCCCACCTCAAGGCCGCAGGCAAATAATTTTCAGCCGGATTGAACATCCGGAGCCAGGAGGCGTAACTCATGGAAAGTGCATTTTTCGGCGCCATTAAAAGTTTTTTCGACACCTTCGGACCAGCCGTGTTTGTGCCAGTGGTGTTGTACATCATCGCGCTGTGCTTGAAGGTCACCCCCAAAAAAGCGTTCATGTCCGCGCTTAGCGCCGGCGTGGGCCTCATGGGCTTCATGCTGATCATCGGTGCGTACAGCCCCATTATCACCCCGGTTATCAACCAGATGGTCACCGACAGCGGCGTCAATCTGCCGGTGTTTGACATGGGTTGGCAAAATGCGGCCGTCATCGCTTACTCCACACAAATCGGCATGATTTTCGTGGGCCTTTGCCTGTTCTTGCAAATTGCCCTGTTCCTGACCCGCTACACCAACGTTTTTCAGGCCGGCGACCTGTGGAACAACTATTCCTATATGGCCTGGGGTTCTGTAATCTACTTGGCCAGCGACAACTTGTGGCTTGCCCTGGCCGCCATGATCACCATGCAGCTGTATACACTCATGTGCGCGGAAGTTATTCAGAAACGCTGGTCCACCTATTATAAATATCCCCAGTGCACCATCGCCTCCCTGCACACCGTGGGTGTGGCGCCCTACGCCATAGCCATGAACTGGCTGCTCGACCGCGTCGGTCTGTACAAAATCAAGTCCGACCCGGAAAGCTTCCGCACCAAACTGGGCTTCATCGGCGAACCCATGACCCTGGGCCTGCTCCTTGGCTTGCTCATCGGCGTCATCGGCAACATCACCAAAATCGGCACCCTGGGGGCCTGGGGCTCCATCGCTTCCTGCGGCATCGCCACCGCTGCGGTCATGGCCGTGTTCCCCAAAATCTCCGGCATCTTTGCCGGCGCCTTCACCGCCATTACCGAAGCCTCTAAAAAAACCGCCAAGGGCAGCAAGCACAGCGCCCTGGGCGATTGGTACCTCGCCGTCAACGACGCCACGGGCTATGGCGAACCCGCCACCCTGATTTCCGGCATCGTGCTCATGCCCATTATCCTGGTTATTTCCTTTATCCTGCCCGGCAACCAGGTGCTGCCCATGATCGACCTTGTGGCTGTGCCCTATGTCATTCAGCCCATTGTGGCCGCTTCTAACGGCAACATCCTTAAAACCGTGATTTCCGGCGCCATCTGGCTGAGCCTCGGTCTCTACGGAGGCACGGCCACCGGCGGCATTTTCACCGAAGTGGCCAAGAGCGTGGGCATTGAAATAGCGGCCGGCGCCATGCTGATCACCAGTTTCGCCATTCTGTGCAACCCGGCCGGGGCTATTCTCTTCCTGGCCTTTGTCAGCGGCAACCCCGTAACCATCGGCATTGCCGTGATTGTTTATATTGTCTGCTACGTGCTGGTGCGCAAAAACCGCGACCGCATCCACGATTGGGTGGAAAAGCAGGCTGAAAACCCCGGCGGCCAAAGCGTTCCCTCCGCCGGCTAACTGGCACCCCATGGGGAAGAGAGCCGCAAGAACATGCTTTTCCGCGACTCTCTTCCCCGATTCTCGCCTCTCCTTAACTTCTATTGGTATTTTACCTGTTGAACTATGGGCGAAGCGACGTTATGAAAACGTCTTATTTTTAGCACCCCGTACAACAGGAGGGCATCATGAACTGTCAGGGCAATCCGGTTTCCAAAGGCATCGCTGTGGGGGAAGTTTTCCTCTATCGGCCGTTTTGCCCTGATGTGACCGAAACCTTTATCCAAGAGGAAAACACGGACAGCGAGCTGGCCCGCTACGAAAACGGCAAGGCCGCGGCCGGGGCGGAGTTGCAAAAACTCATTAATGCCCTTGCGCAGCACTCTCCGGATAAAACCAAGATTTTTCAGGCCCACCTGGATATCCTCAACGATGTGGCCGTGCACGGCGACATCCAGAAAGCCGTGCGCAAAGAGCGCGCCAGCGCCGATTGGGCCGTACATAAAGTATACGGCCGCTATATTGACATGCTTCTTAAGGTTAAAGACGAACTTGTGCGCGAGCGGGCGGCGGACATGCAGGACGTGCGCAACCGCCTGCTGCGCAATCTCCAGGGTCTGCCCGAGGTGAACCTCGCAGACCTGGGCAGACCCGTGATCGTGGCGGCCGAGGATCTTTTTCCTTCCGATACCGCCTCCCTGGATCGAAACAATGTTTTAGGCATCGTCACCGAAGTGGGCGGCGCTACTTCCCACACGGCCATCATTGCCCGCAGCTACGCCATACCCGCCCTCCTGGGGGTAAAAGGCGCCATGAGCATGTTGAAAAGCGGCGATACCGTCATTGTGGACGCCATGGACGGCCTGCTGGTGACGTCGCCCAGCCCGGAGGAAATTTCCGCCGCGCGGGCGCGGGCGGAAGACTGGCGACGCAAGACTCAGGAAACCGCGTCATATCTGGATAAAGATCCGGTATTGGCCGATGGCGGCCGCATAGGGGTCAAGCTCAATATTGGAGGCGCGAGTTCGGAAGAACTGGCCGGGGCTAGGTACAGCGACGGCGTGGGCCTGTTCCGCACCGAATTTGTATATATGCACAGCCAGGAACTGCCCTCCGAAGACGAACAATATCATATTTACCGCAAAGTATTGCTGGAATTCGGGGACAAGCCGGTTATCCTGCGCACCCTGGATATCGGGGGCGATAAGCAATGCCCCAGCCTGGATCTGCCAGCCGAGGAAAACCCTTTCCTGGGCAAACGGGCTCTGCGCCTGTGCTTTGACCAGCCTGAGATGTTTCATGCCCAGTTGCGCGCGGCGTTGCGGGCCGGGGCGCACGGCAACCTCTGGATCATGTTCCCCATGGTGGCCAGCCTGGACGACCTGCGCCGGGCCAAAGACATGCTGGCCCAGGCCGCCGCAGAATTGGCGAGCGAAGGCAAGGAATACGGCAAGAACTGTAAAGTGGGCATCATGATCGAAATTCCCTCCATTGCCCTCATGGCTGATGTGGTGGCCCGTGAAGTGGATTTCGCCAGCATCGGCACCAATGACCTTTGCCAATACGCCCTGGCCGTGGATCGCACCAATCAGACCGTGTGCGAATATTTCCAGATGTATCATCCCGGCGTGTTCCGGCTCATTCGCTCCACCGCCGCTGCCTTCAACGCGGCCGGCAAACCGCTCTCCGTATGCGGGGAAATGGGGGGCGATCCTCTGGCCCTGCCCGTGCTTATCGGTTTCGGCATTGACCAGGTAAGCATGGGGTTGTCGGCCGTGCCCCAAAGCAAAAAAATCATCCGTTCTTTAAGCCGCGCCAAGACGGAAGAACTGGCGGAACAGGCCTGCTCTTTGGGCACCGCCGCTGAAGTGGAACATTATTTGCGCGGCGAATTGGCGGCATATCTGTAAGCTTGGCCGCCAAACAACATAGACGAACAACCCGTTTACCCAGAGATTTATTTTATGTACAGCAAACAAACCACCATCGCCAACGCCACCGGCCTGCACGCCAGGCCCGCTTCAGACTTCATCGCCGCGGCCAACAAGTTCATGTCGGACATCACCATCCGCCGCCTGCAGGGTGAAGACACCGAGGAAGCCAATGCCAAAAGCATCGTGCACCTGCTCACCTTGGGGCTATCTCAGGGCGAGAACGTGGAGATCAGCGCCGAAGGCGAAGATGAGCAAGCCGCCGTGGACGGGCTGATAGCCTTGATTGACTCCAAATTCGGCGAATAGCCGGGAAATATGCCCATGAACTGGAAAAAAGTCATTGTTGACGCGGGTCTGCGTCTGCGCGACGCAAAACTCACGGTGGAAACCTGGGGCAACATCAGCTGCCTGGCCGACGGCCTGGTATATATCACCCCCAGTGGCATGGATTACGGCGTCATCACCGAAGACGACGTCATCGTCACGGACCTCAACGGCAAAATTGTGGACGGCAGACGCAAGCCGTCCATTGAAACCCCGCTCCACCTGTCCGTATACAACATCCGGCCGGACGTCAGCGCCGTTATTCACACCCACGCTATTCATTCCAATATCTTTGCCTGCATCGGCGAAGACATCCCTTTGTTTCACGACGAAGCGGCCCAAACCCTGGGCGATGCCGTGCGCTGCGCGGAATATTGCCTGCCCGGCACTAATGAACTGGCCGCGAGCTGCACCGCCGTGCTGGCCGGCAAAGCCAACGCCTGCCTCTTGCGCAACCACGGGGCCGTGTGCGTGGCCGACAATATGGACAATTGCTTCAAGGTGGCCGTGGTGCTGGAAATGATGGCGGAATTGTATTACAAGATCAGGGCCATGAACTGCGCCTGCGCGCCCCTGGCCGACGAACACATCCGCATCATGCAGGAGTTTGTGAAAACTCAGTATGGACAAAAATAGCCCGGACGAATTGTCCTTCACCTTCAGGCTGACTGTGGCCGACTACCGCCGGATGATGTATTTCAACACCTTCAGCCGGCAACCCCGGCAGAGCAAATTCCTGTTCATCGCCTGGGTCATTGCGCTCGGCCTTATTCTGCTGGAAAAATTCGCCGTCATCGCCCCTTTGGAAAAAATCACCCACGGCTGCCTGCTGCTGGTCAGCGCGTTGATTCCCGTGCTGGTGGCCACGGCGGAATTCGCCGTGTACCGCTTCAAAAGCAATCATCCCGAAGAACTACAGGCGGAACGGGTCATGACCCTTACGGAAGAAGGCGTGGAACAAACCCGCAATGATCGCGGCAACGCTTATTTTGAAAACTGGGACGAATTTGAATACGTTTATGAAACCAACGCCATGTTTATTTTTTATCGCTCCGCCCGGCAAATTACCTTGCTGCCCAAACGAGCCGTGCCTCCCGACGAGATCTCAGCCGTGCGCAAGTTTTTAAGCGATAAAACCACGGAGTACCGGACCGGAAAAGGCCCCAAGATTCTTGTGGCCTGAAACTTCCGCCCGCGAAAATTCAGGGCAGGGTATAGCCGAGCCGGTGCAAAATCGCGAGAGGCAGTTCCATGCGCGCTGTTTTACGCGGGTCCACCACCTGGCAGATGCGCAAATTCCCTTCCACAGACAACAGCATGGCCGCGTCTGTCTCATCCATACCCAATTCCTGAACCAGAAACGTATGCATATTGCGCGCGGCCGCAGTCGCGGCCTGGTCCAGACTGTCTTCCGAGGCCAGGGTCATGATGTCTTCGCCCTCGGCCAGGATGGGCAGGGGCCAGTTTTTATCCTCGATGACTTTGAAGGCCACGGTGACCTGTCCGGCCATTTCCACCCCGCAAATGGCCACCTCGCCGTCGCCCATGAGCGCGTGCAGGTCGCCCACGGCGAACAGCGCGCCCGGAGCGGCCACAGGCAGATAGAGTCTGGCGCCCTTGGCCACGCGTGTGCAATCCATATTGCCGCCGTGCCGGCCTGGAAAGTCCGTAAGCTCGCCCTCCCCGGCCGGGGCCACGCCAATGACCCCGATCATGGGCCGCACAGGCAGTTCGCGGCGTAAGACGCCGGAAGCGGTTTTCCATTCAAAGCAGGCCTTGCCCGCCCTGATGGGCACAAAACGGGTGCGTTCAACCACGCGATCGCCCATTTCGCCAAGGCCGGGCATGGTGGCGATAAGTCCCTCCCGCGCAAGCTGGATATCCAGGACATCCACGCGCAGCATATCACCCGGTTCCGCGCCCTCAACAAACACCGGACCCGTGGCCGGATTGACGCAATCAGGACCGGCCGAGGAAAAAAGATCCGCCTCGCTGCGCAGGGCATTGCCGAAAGCGTCCAGGGTGTCGAAAATCACCGGCGCACCCTGAGGCGCATGGGCCACGGGCGGGTTGTTCCGGGACATAATCACAGTGCGCGTGCCCGCGCTGATGCGGATGGGTTCGGACATGATTCAACTCCTGTTCAATTTTGCCGTGCTCGATGCAAAGGAAAGGAGGACCGCCCAGTTGCGTTGGGCTGCTTGAAATACGACGTTATCCCCCGTGATATCGCCCCATCAATCCGGGTTCGGAAGAGGAGAGGATCCGTAAGAAAGGAACCTCAGGGAGCGTCTTTATAGATGGTTCACCTTCGCTCCATTTTGTTACGCTCAGGATGAACGGCCCCTTGGGATTCCCCTCTCCCGGCGCGCTTGGGAAAACTTAAGGCAACTCGTAACCGCACTCGCGCAAAATGGCCAGGGGCAACTCCATGCGCGCGGTTTTCTGGGGGTCCACCACCTGGCAGATGCGCAAATCGCCCTCCACGGAAAGAAGCATGGCCGCGTCGGTCTGGTCCAGACCCAACTCCCGCACCAAAAAGTCATGCATATTGCGCGTGGCCTGGGTAGCGGCCTTGTCCAACAACTTATCCGAAGCCAGGGTCATGAAATGTTCCCCTTCCACCAGGGCGGGCAATGGCCAGCGTTTACCCTTGATGACCTTGAAGGATACGGTGACCAGCCCGGCGATTTCCACACCGCAGACCACCACTTCACCATCGGCCATCAGCGCGTGCAGATCCCCGGCGGCGAACAAGGCTCCGGGCACATTCACGGGCAGGTATAAGCTTGCGCCTTTAACAATGCGCTTGCAATCCATATTGCCGCCATGGCTGTCCGGGCAGCCCGTGGGCACGGCTTCGCCGGCCGGGGCCACGCCGATGACGCCGATCATGGGGTTGATGGGCAATTCACGCCGCAAGGACCCCGAGGCGGTTTTCCAGTCAAAATAGGCCTTGCCGTTTCTAACAGGCACCACCCGTGTGCTTTCCGCCACGCTGTCCGGCATTTCGCCAAAGCCGGGGGCGGCGGCCACCACGCCCTGCCCGGCCACCTGGATGTCCAAAATATCCACGCGCAGCATATCGCCGGGGTCCGCGCCGTCAATAAACACCGGGCCGGTAGCCGGGTTGATGCATTCCCAGCCCACGGAAGAAAATAAATCCGCTTCGTTGCGCAGGGAGTTGCTGAAGCAGTCCATGGTTTCAAAAGAAACCGGCACATTCTGAGGCACGCGGGTCACAGGCGGGTTGTCTCTGGACATGGCCAGAACTTTAGTCTGAGCGCTGATATGAATGGGTGCGGGCATAACGCGTCTCCGTTTAAATTGTATGTTTTCCGGTCCTAAATGATTTTGCCTAAGGCTTCTCGGACGTGGCGGCGCCTTTCTCGCCCGAGCGCCATTTGGGCAGGCACTGCCAGACCTCTTTGCCGTTAAGCACGCCTTTGGGCCGGAAAATCATGACCAGGATGAGCAGCACGGCGATAAACACGTTAATGGCCCCAAAAGCCGGGGGCACACTCATGCCGAACAGGCTGAAGCCTTCCTGCAGGGGCGTGAGCAGTTCCGTGCCGATCATCAAAATGGCCGCGCCGATGATGGGCCCTGACAAAGTGCCTGTACCGCCGATGGCGATCATGGCCACCAACTGGAAAACATACACCAGGCTGAAAGCTTTGGGGTTGATGATCAAAATTTGATGGCACCATAAGGCCGCGCCGATGCTGGAGATAAAGCTGCCCACGGCAAAGGAGAGCACTTTGTAGCGCACCACGTTGATGCCCATGACCCCGGCCAGTTCCTGGTCTTTGGAAATGGCTTGCAACGCGCGGCCGTGCCGGGATTTCATCAATTGGTGCAGACAGTACACGGTCACGGCCAAAATGCCGAACACCCACCAGATGTCGGTGTATTGCGGGATGGTGCGGATGCCCAAGTTGCCGTGGGTGAGCCAGCGGATGTTTTCAGCGATATTTTCCATGACAATATTGATGCCGATGGAGGCCAGAATGAAATACTGCCCGCGCAGGCGAAAAGCCGGCAGGAGCAGCACAATGCTGGCCAGCATGCCCAGGATGCCCGCCGCCAGCATGGCCACGGGAAAAGGCGCGTTAAGCTGCTCCAGCCAGACGGGCAGATCGAGAAACTGCTCTTTGTATTTGACCGGCAAAGTGAGCAGGGTCGTGGTATATCCGGCCACCAACATGGTGCCGCCAAAGCCCAGGGAAAAAATATTGGTGTAGCCGTTGGTCAGGTTCACGCCCGTGGCCACAATGGCCGTAAGCCCGAACTGAATGAGCAGGCGCAGGTGGAAATCGCGCAAATGGGTCTCGGCCAGCCACAACAGACCGAGATAAACCAGGAGTCCGATGAGGTACTTGAATTTCTTAGGCATGACGGGCTCCCTACTCGATGCGGATATTGGCCCGGAACAAGCCGGACGGCTTGAGGAACAAAATAATGAACAACAACCCCCAAACAAAGGTGGGCCGGATGGCCGACCAGCTTGGCGGCAAAAGGGCCACAAACATGACCTCGCCCAAGCCGATGATATACCCGGCCATGGCCGCGCCGGGCACATTGCCTATGCCCCCGAGCACCGCGGCGATGAAACCGTTGATCCCTGCCAGATACCCCATGCTGGGGTTGAGAATGCCGAAGCTGACCCCATAACACACGGCGGAAATGCCGGCCAGGGCTGAGCCAAGGACAAAGGCCAAGGTAATGATTATGCGGCTGTTGACGCCCACCAGGCGCGCGGCGTTGGCGTTGTAAGCAACCGCCCGCATGGCGATGCCCGGCTTGCTGTACTTGATGAACAGGCTGATCAGAATGAGCAGGATGACGGTTACGGAAAAAATGGCAATGTCCTTGACGTTAATGAACAGGCCGTTCTCCGTGGCGATAATCTGGTCCAGCACTTCCGGAATGGGAAAGGCGCGCCGCGCGTCGCCGAAAATCATGGTCATCAGGTTGCGAAAACCCAAGGACGCGCCGAAGGAAGCAATGAACACCGTGAGCACTTCTTTGTTGCGCCTGAGGCAGGGCCGGTAGACCATCCGTTCAATGAACAGGCCGACAAGCACCGCGCCGCCGATGGCCCCCAGCACTCCCACGACAAAGTGACTTTCCGCGAAAGTTACCAGCAGGTAAGCGCAAAATGCGCCGATCATGAAAATTTCGCCATGGGCGAAGTTGATCAGCCCCAAAATGCCGTAAATCATGGTATACCCGATGGCGAGCAAAGCCAGAATGCTGCCGTAGGACAGGGCATTGATGGCCTGTTGGATAAGGTACATGTCCATAGCGCTACTTTACCCCCAAATAAGTATCCAAAATATATGAATCGGAAAGCAGCTCGGCGCTGGGGCCGGAATGATGTATTTCCCCGCTCTCCATAACATAAGCGCGGCCGGCGATTTCCAGGGCCAGGCCCACGTTTTGCTCCACCACCAGCACCGCGGCGCCGGCCTTGCTGATTTCCACGATTTTTTCATAAATGGCGTCCACAATCACCGGGGCCACGCCCAGGGAAGGCTCGTCCAGCAACAGGAGTTTGGGTCCGCTCATCACGGCCCGACCGATGGCCAGCATCTGCTGTTCGCCGCCGGAAAGGGATTCCGCCAGTTGAGAGCGCCGCTCGGCCAGACGCGGAAACAGACTGAACACCCAATCGATGCGTTCGCTGACCAAGGCGCGGTCCTTCACCAAAAAGCCGCCCATGCGCAAATTCTCAAACACGGTGAGGTTGCCGAACACATTGCGGCCTTCGGGCGAGCAGGAAATACCCAGGGCCACCACCTCGTGCACGGTCACGCCCACCAGGCTCCTGTCATTATAAACAACTTCGCCCCGCGCGGCGGCCACTTCGCCAGTAATGCAGCGTAGCGTGGTGGTTTTGCCCGCTCCGTTGGGCCCCACCAGGGCCACCACTTCCCGATCCCGCACTTCCAGGGATACGCCATGCAGGACCACCGCTTTGCCGTAACCGGCATGGACATCTTTAAGCGTCAGCACCCTGGCTCTCCTTTTCCATATACTGGGTTTGCTTCTTCCAGGCGCGCTCGCCAAGATAGGCCTTGATCACGTTGGGATGGGCCTGCACCTCTTCCGGCGTGCCCTCGGCGATAATGTACCCCTGATCCATGACAATGACCCGTTGCGAGAGGCCCATGACAAATTTCATGTTGTGCTCGACCACAATGATGGACGTATTGGACGTTTCGTGAATGCGGCGCACAATGGCCATAATTTCATCCGTTTCCTGCGGGTTGAGACCCGCCGCCGGCTCGTCCAGAAACAGCACCTTGGGGTTGAACAGCATTGCCCGGGCCAGCTCCGCCCGTTTTTGCACCCCGTAAGGCAGGTCTTCCACCTTAACATTTTCAAAAGCCCGGATGCCCAAGGTGTCCAGCACTTCCTCTATGCGCGCCCGAATGGTGTCCTCACCGTTCCTGAACCTGGAGTTTTGCAGCAGAGCATCCGCAAATCCGGAAATTTTACTCAAGTGAAAAGCGGGTCGCATATTGTCCAGAAGGCTCACCCCGCGCATCAGACGCACGTTCTGAAAAGTGCGCACAATGCCATGCGCGGTAAGCTTGTGCGGCGGCAAGGCGGTGATATTTTTACCTTCCAGGTGCACCGTGCCCGAAGTAGGCTTGAACACTCCGCTCAAAAGATTGAACACCGTGGTCTTGCCCGCGCCGTTGGGGCCGATGAGGCCTAAAAGCTCGCCCTTGTTCAAGGTAAAGCTGAAGTCAGCCACTGCGGTCAGCCCGCCGAATTTTTTAGTTAGTTTGTCAACCTGAAGCACATTGCCTCCAGCCGTATAAAGTTGCGGTACACAAGGGCGTGAGCGAAAAATTCATTTTCACCCACGCCGCTGTGGCGGACAGTTCTTCCGCGCGCATTCCCAGCCGAATTTTTTCCCGGAATATTTCATGAGGCGGGTCAGCCCCCACCCTTGCCCTAAACCTGAAGTTCGCCGGGGAGGACAAGCCCCCCCGGCAAACAAATAAGGCTGGTTATTGCATTTCTTCAGGCGAGATGCTGTCCATATACGCGCGCCCGCCGTCTTTGAACACTTTAAAGACAACCGGCTTGATGCTGATGCGCGGGAAGGGCGCGGTAGCCGGGTCAGGGTAGTACTTGGGCAGAGCCGTGGTCACGAACTTGTGCGTCTGGATGGCGTCACGGATAGCGGTACGCTTGGCGGCCAGATCCATGGAATCCCACTTTTCCTTGCCGATGCTGGCAATGGCTTCGGCCAGGGTGCGAATGCCGTCGTAGCCGAGGCATTCAAAAGCGCCGGGCTCGGACTTGAACATTTCCTTATACTTGGCCGCGAAATGCTTGGCGGAATCGGACAAGGGGCCGTCCGCGGCAAAGTGCGTGGCCACCATGAAGCCTTCCACGGCATCGCCGCCCACTTCAATAACGCTGGCGTCATCGCCGCCGTCGGTCATGAGCACGGGCAGCTTGATATCCAAGGATTTCATTTGCTTGGCAATGATCGGCGCATCCTGGGGGAAAGGCGGGGCCAACATGATGCCGTCCACCTTTTCCTTGGCCATCACGGCCTTTAAGCGGGTAAGCTGGGCGGTGAAGTTGGTGTCGCCGGTCTGGTAGTTTTCCGCGTGCACAATGGCCTTGGCATCGCCGGTGAATTCTTTGAAGGCCTCGGAGAAGAACTTGGTAATGTCGGTGCTGTAGGCGCTGGCGCTGTCACAGATCACCGCCACTTTTCTCCAGCCCAGCTTATAAGCGAACTTAGCCGCGGCCCGGCCCTGGAGGTTGTCGCCAAAGGCGTTGAGGAAAATATAGTCGCCAATGCCCGGAATGGTGGGCGTGGTAGCCGTGCCCACGAGCAGCACGGTTTTGGCTTCCTGGAAAATAGGCGCGGAGGCCGAAGCCAGGGAGTCGTCTTCCAGACCCACGGCGCAAGGCACCTTAAGTTCATTGATCAAACGGGAAGACGCATTGGCGATAAGGGTGGCGTCGCTCTGCCCGTCGATGTTGTACAGTTCCACTTTACGGCCGAAAATGCCGCCTTCCTCGTTAATGAGCTCAATGGCCACCTGGCTGCCGCGCAGGCCGGCCTGGCCAATGGGCGCGGCAATGCCCACCTGATCCCAGATGGAACCGATGACAATGGGCTCGTCCGCGGCCTGCACGGAGGATGCTCCAAAAATGCCCACCATAAGCGCCGTCATGAACAAGACTAAGAACCTCTTCATAGTACCTCCTAAAAATACAGGATATTGCTGCGCCTTGCCCGCCGCCGGCCGTGCCGGAGAAACCGGACAGCAACACACGGCGGCAAGACCTTAACGCCTTTCCACCTCTTGCGCCCGCCCGTCTCCGGGCGGCGTTTAAAAGCAAAAGAACTTGAGAAGCCGCATAGATCGCGGCGCGCTCCCCACCGAAGCGTATAAGGCCGAATTATATCCGACTTCACTTGCAATGTCCACGCCCCAGAAGCACACCGCCGGCAAGCCAATCGCGTTAAGCGCTCCACGCCCGCACAAGGCGTGCCGGTCTCGTTTCCAGCCAAGCGCGCGGATTGAGCCGCGCAGGAGCAGCCTTAACGCAAAAAAACTCCCCGGCCAAGCCTGGGGACTCCCGGGCACCTCAAAGGGGGGCCTTGCGGTGCGCAGCCCCCCCTTTTATGCATATCCCCGCTGCCGCGCCGGGGCTGTATCCAAACCGGATCACCCGGCTATTTGATGCGCCCGTGCCGTCTGGCGGATTCCTTGATGATTTCAACGGCCTTGGCGTTATCCGGGCCTTTGGAGATTTCAGAATCCCACACCTTCACAGCCGCCTGGGTAAGTTCCGCAATGTCAGCCTCCGGCAAAGTGGTGATTTTGCCCTTAAAGATGGTTTCCAGCACTTCCACGTCTTTGGCCTTGCCATAGTTATAATAGGACCAGCGCAGCTTGTCCGCGGCCGCCTGCAACACGTTTTGCAAGTCTTCGGACATACTCTCCCAAACTTTCCGGCTGATGTATATGCCGTCGTTAACCGGGTCCAGTATGGGCGTCATCAGAATGTACGGCGCCACTTCATACCATTTGTTCATTTCATACTCGAAAGGCGCACCGTACAAGCAGGCCTCGATCATGCCCGTGGACAGGGCCAGGTAAATATCTTCCGGGGGCATGGATACGGTGCTCACCCCCAACGCCTGAAGCATCTTGGCGTTGCCGCCCATAGCCCTTATTTTCATGCCCCGTAAATCGTCAAGGCTATTAATGGGCCGCTTGCTCAAAATCGTAAACTTGGCGTTCCACAAGATATTGAGATATTTGGCTCCGTGCTTGGCATATTCAGCGGCTATGAGGTCCTTGAGCCCGCCTTCATCAAAAATCCATTCGGCTTCCTCAGGGCTCAACCAGGCCATGGGCAACCCGGCTTCAATGTCGCCCAGGGTCAGATCGGTAAACTGATAGCCGGTGGTCACCCCTATATCTATCATGCCGGAACGAACCGACTTGAGAATATTGGGCGTAGACACCAATTCACCCCCGGAAAAAACCTGGATCTTAATTACGCCCCGGCTCATTTTTTCCACTTCCGCGGCAAAGTCGGCGATATGCTTGATGTTGCTGGGCGAATAATAAGTTTGCAATTTCAAATCATATGTTTTCTCAGCCGAGGCCGGG
>JAVBRZ010000117.1:0-3265 GCA_031547425.1 Desulfovibrionaceae bacterium | reverse complement strand
GGCGGATGACGTTGGTCACGCTCTGCGCGCTGGAGAGCAGGGCTTCCCGGCTGGGGATGTCCTCCGGCCGGGCGGAAAGATCGGACCATTCATTCAGAAAAGCGCTGAACAGCGTGGACAGGCCGGTGCTGTTGCTCTCGTTGAACAAGCCGTCCGTGTGCAGCAGCATGTCATATTGCGTTTCCCAGCGGTTGGCGGCTCCGTTCTTGTCCACGTAGGAACGCTCGATAAATTCGTCAAAATAGCGGATGACTTCCGCGGCGCGGGTGCCGAGGCCGATCTGGCCGGGCACATAGTCGATATAGCCGCGGTCCTCGAAACGGACGGCCTGCCGGGAATAGCCCGGGGTGTTCACGTTGGCGATGTTGTTGCCCGTTACGTGAATGGCCGCCTGTTCGGCGAACAGCGCGCCCTGGCCGATATTGAGTATGGAGTTAATGCCGGGCATTACAGCCTCCCGGAAATCAGCGCCGCGCCGGGCTTATTGGTTTGCATGCCGCCCTTTGCGCCGTAGGTGCTCGCTTGTTTGGGCACAGCCGCGGAATACAAAAAGTCCAGGAGTTCCTGCCCCTGGTCCAGCAGACCGAAAGCCAAGGTGGAGTTAAGACCGGCCTGCCGGGAGCAGACCTGTTCGCGCTCCAGCAGCTCAGCCGTGAGGGCCCGAATTTCCGCGCCATCCTCTTGCGGCAGCATGCCCGCGTATTCCGTCACTTTCACGCCGTTCATAATCCCCTTGATTTCCATGCGTTCCATCAACAACTGGCGCATGAGCTCGTGAATGGAAAACTCCAGCGATGAAATTTCTTCCACATCACGCTCCAGGAGGCGGGTAAATTCTTCCTCCAAAAGGCTGTGCAAGAGTTCCAGGCCTTTAACCTGTCTGAAAAGATTGGCGCGAATTTTGGCGTACATATGCTCTCTCCCGGCTATGTCAAAAAAATTTCTCAAGCGGGGAAATGCAAAGTTTATACCAATAAAAGCAATTATGGGCTTCTTTCCGTCAAGGATGAAAAAGAGGAAACTTCAGGCGTGAATATCGAAAGCCGCGCCCACGGGCCCGGAGCGGCCGCACAGCCACCAGCAGGGGGCTTTAAGTCCCAGCCCGGCCAGGGAAGGGTAAACTTCTTCCGGCCGGCCGGCCAGGGCCAGTTCACCGCCGCGCAAAACCAGGCACAAATCCGCCAGGTCGCCCAGCATTTCCAAATCATGCAGGCTGACCACCTGGGTGATGCCCCGGGCTTTGTTGGCGATGAGCATGCGCCGCAATTCCAGCGCGGCCGGGTAGTCCAGCCCGGCCAGGGGTTCATCCATGAGCAGCAGGCGCGGCGCCCCGGCCAGGGCCGAGGCCAGACACAGCTTGCGTTTTTCGCCGTGCGACAGAGTATGCACGGGCCTGTCCAAAAGCCGATCCAGGCCAAAACGCGCGGCCAGCTCATCCGCCCGCGCCAGGGACGCGGCATCGCCTTGCGCCAGGGAAAGATGCAGGTCTTCGGCCACGGTGGAGCCCAGAATATACAAATCCGGCTCCTGGGGCAGCAGGGCCAGACCAGTGCGAATCTCAGCCGCCGCATCCGCAAAGGAGCCGCCCAGAACGCGCAGCTCGCCCTCGGCCTTGAGCAGCCCGGCCAGAATGTGCAGCAGCGTGGTTTTGCCGCTGCCGTTGTTACCCAGAAGGCAAGCAAGGCTGCCCGCCGGAATGTTTAACGCCAGGCCGCGCACGGACGGCGCGGCGCTGTACGGGTAGGTATAGCTCAAATTTTCCGCTGTGATCATAATCTTTAGAATATTTTACTCTTGCGGTGCCGCCCCGTGCGGCAGTTTAAAAATATAAAAAAACAGCCTTTCTCGCATACGTTCAGGCCGAGGCGGCCTGAACTAGAAACACGCCGCGTTGCCCGCTTGCGGGCGCCCGCTTAGGCATCCGCCAGAGCATATTAACTTTTTCAAAATTAATATGCTCCAAAAACCCATGCGCCGGTGCGCCCGGCGCTGTTTCTGGCGCGTTACCGCGCCAGGGCCCGCTTAAGATATTGGGCGGCTGCGCTGTCCTCCCGTGTCAAACGCGGGGTGAGCCAAGCCATGCTTTTAAGGGCAAACGCGTCGCGTCCGGGGTCGACGCGGGTTTGCAAATACAGGGGCAAGAGGCGCAAATACAGCCCCTTGCGCTCAGCTTCGGTCAGGGGCAGCCTTTCCAAAGTGCTCGCGCTGATGGGTTCAAGCTCGTCGGTAATATCCCGGCCCGTGCGCAGGGCGACAAGGTGCGCGCCCTGGGCGATGAGCGTGCCCAGCATCTGCGGCGCGGCGTGCATGCTGCTGATGTTGGCCGCGTGCATGCGGTAAAAGAGCAGCGTATCCGCCAGGTTATCCAGTTCCGCCAGCCGCGACAAACGCAGCCAGAGATCATAATCCTCGCAGTGCTGATAATAAGCCCGATAACCGCCCGCCGCGCGGAACAATTCCGTGCGGCCCATGGCTGCGGGGTGGCAGAGAAAAGATCCATGCAAGAGACGCTCCTTAAGTTTGCGCCCGCGCGGATAAATCTGCTTGCCCAGGGGCCGTCCCTCGGCGTCAATAATCTCCAAAGAGCCGCCCAGCACACCCAGCTCAGGCCTGGCGTCAAGGGTTTTGACCTGCAAGGCGAATCTGTGCTCCAGGCAGAGATCGTCGCTGTCCATGCGCGCCAGATAGCGGCCGCGCGCTTTGGCCAGGCCGCGATTGAGCGCGGCCACCAAGCCCTGGTTGCTTTGGGTGAAGGCCCGGACGCGCGCGTCGGCCCCCGCGTAATTTTGAATAACTTCCCAACTGCCGTCCGTGGACCCGTCATTAACAACGATAAGCTCAAAGTCCGCAAAGGTCTGCGCCAGCACGCTTTCCACGGCCGGGGCCAGATAGGCCCCGCCATTGTATACCGGCATGACTACGGAGACAAAAGGATCGGACACAAACACGGCCTTGGGCAAGAATGGTTAAAAAATAACAGCGTTACCGCTCCTGTACCGGGAACATAGTCTTAATGGCCTTGTCGGGCAAGTCCGTAAAAATTAACCTTCCCTCCAGGGCTCAAGGCTTTTCATCCGCCTCGAAATGGGCTATATCTGCTCAGACTGGCAATTGACGCATATCTTCGGCGGGCAGGCTCCCGGCTTTGTGCGATTTTTCTATTAAAAAACCAACTGCCTGCGGAAAGCAGGCATAAGCAACAAGAGGTCCGATCCATGAACAAATTACTGAGGCTGGCTGTTGTACTAGGCTTGGCAATAGCGAT
>JAVBRZ010000193.1:0-5182 GCA_031547425.1 Desulfovibrionaceae bacterium | reverse complement strand
GGTAGTTGATGACCAGCAGCTTGGGATGGGGCCAGGTCTGGCGCACGGCCATGAGCAGGTCGTTAAAAAAGTCGCGGCCCCGGCCGATGGGTATGCGGCGCACGTCGGCTCCGGCAATGATGGCCGCAGCCGTATGAATGGGATAAGTAGGGTCGGGCGCGAACACCACATCGCCGGGCTGAAGCATGGCAAAGGCCAGGTGGGCCAAACCTTCTTTGGCGCCCATGGTCACACTGGCCTCAGAATCCGGATCCAGGTACACGTCGTAGCGCCGGGTGTACCAGTCGCAGATGGCTTTGCGCAAATTGGGAATGCCGCGGGACAGGGAATAGCGATGGTTGACCGGTTTTCCGGCCGCTTCCACCAGCTTTTCCACAATGTGCGGCGGGGTGGGCAAATCGGGGTTGCCCATGCCGAAATCGACAATATCCTCCCCCTGGCGGCGCAGTTGGGTCTTCAACTCCGTGACGCTGGCCAGCACATAAGGGGGCAGGCGCTCAATACGTGAAAATGAGCTCATAACTTACTCCTCTTTGCAAAACACGCCTTTGCCGAACACGCGCCCGACATGAGGCGCTCAATGGGGGGTTGCGGCTGACTTTGAATTTACAAAATCAGAAGTCCATTCTATATACGGTTATTCAGGGCTGTAAAGGGTTAAAATCCGTAATTTAAAACAAGGCCGCCCTGGTTGTGGAATACTTGTGTCGAATGAACTTAAGCTGGGTGCGCATCTATACCTGATCGGGCCGCGCGGCTCGGGAAAAAGCAGCGTGGGCCGGCTGCTGGCCCGGGCGCTCAAGGCTGCTTTTCATGATGTGGATGAAGCCGTGCGCCGCGCACAGGGCCGCAGCATTGAGCGAATCGTTCAGGAGCACGGATGGGCCGCATTCAGAAAGTTGGAAGGCGACGCTCTGGCCCGTCTGGCCGAGTTGCCGGAACCGGCCGTGATCGCCACGGGCGGAGGCGTGGTGCTCAACGAAGTCAATTGCGGCGTTATGCGCCGCAGCGGCGCAATCGTTTACCTGCGGGCCCCGCTGGATGTATTGCTCGCGCGAGTCGCATCCGCCGTGAACACGGACCACCGCCCGGCGCTGACAAACCTGCCGCCTGATCAGGAAATGGCGCAAATACTGCACGAGCGTGAACCTCTCTATTTGGCGGCGGCAACGGCCACCGTGAACGCCGCTTTGCCTGAACAAGAAATAACCGCGGCAATTTTGAAAATCATTGCCGCCCGCACCCAGGATATGCATTCATGAGCAACACCTTTGGACGATTATTCCGCCTGACCACTTTCGGCGAATCGCACGGCCCGGCTTTGGGCGGCGTGGTGGACGGCTGCCCGCCCGGCATAGCCCTTGACGAAGCCTTGCTTCAAACCGAGCTGGATAAACGGCGGCCCGGCCAGGGCGGAGTCGTGTCCACTCCCCGCCGGGAGCCGGACAAAGTTCGCCTGCTCTCCGGAGTATTTGAAGGCAAAAGCACGGGCACGCCCATTGGCTTTATTGTCGAAAACACCAACCAGCACTCCGACGACTACGCGGACCTGGCCGAGGTCTACCGCCCCGGGCACGGGGACCACGCCTACGTCGCCAAATACGGTCTGCGCGATCATCGCGGCGGAGGGCGCTCTTCGGGCCGGGAAACCGTGAGCCGCGTGGCCGGCGGGGCCATTGCCCTGGCGGTGCTGGCCGAGGCCGGCTTAGAGCTGCGCGCCTTTACCCTGGAGTTTGGCGGCATAACCGCGACGCCAAGCGACCCGGCCGGCGCGGGGCAGCGCCCGTTTTTCGCGCCTTGCGACGCCGTGGTCCCCTTGTGGGAGCAAGCGGCGCTGAAAGCCCGCGAAGAAGGAGACTCTTTGGGCGGCATAGTTCAGGTGGAGGCGCACGGCGTGCCGCCGGGCCTGGGCGAACCGGTGTTTGACAAGCTCAATGCCGTTATCGCCCACGCGCTCATGAGCGTGGGCACGGTCAAGGCCGTGGAGATCGGCGACGGTCTGGCGGTTGCCCGCTACACAGGCTCACAAAATAACGACCTGCAAACCCCGGCCGGGTTTCTGTCCAACCACAGCGGCGGCATATTGGCCGGCATCTCAACAGGCGCGCCCATTATCGCTCGCGCGGCCGTAAAACCCATCTCTTCCATCGCCAGGCACCAGACCATGCTGACCGCGCGCGGCGAGATCACGGAAATGAGCATCGGCGGCCGCCACGACTGTTCAGTCATTCCCCGCGTGGTGCCGGTGCTCAAGGCCATGCTGGCGCTGACCCTGGCCGACGCATTGCTGATTCAGCGCAGCCGCCGCGCCTGCGAGGAGCGCGCCTGATGCCTCAGCCGCCGCGCAAATACGGCCGGCCGCGCTATTTGCCGCCCAAACCAGCCGCCACGCTCCGGCCGGAAACAAGCACGCCGCAAAGCAGCGCCCTGCCCGGCCTGGAAGGTCCGGACTCGCCGCTTGTGGAACTGACCGGCACTTTGGATAAAATTATCTTTCATAACGATGAAAACGGCTATTCCGTGTTGAGCCTTCTGCCCAAAGGCAAACTGGACGCCATAACCGCCGTGGGCCATATGATCCTGCCCGAGCCCGGCTGCCTGCTCAAGCTCGCCGGCCGCTGGCTCACCCACCCCCGCTTCGGGCGGCAGTTCAACTGGCAAACTTTCAGCGTGGAGCGCCCCTCTTCCCTGGAGGGCATTGCCGCTTTTTTGTCCTCCGGACTGGTCAAGGGCATCGGCAAAACCCTGGCCCGGCGTATTGTGGACAAGTTCGGCCAGGATACTTTCTTTGTTTTGGATGAAGAGCCCTACCGCTTGAGCGAAGTCAAAGGCATCAGCGCCAAAATGGCCGAGCGCGTGGAAGAAGCCTGGCGCGCCCAGCACGGCATCCGCGATCTGATTGTCTTTCTGGAACCCAGCGGCATTTCCACGGCCTATGCAGTGCGCATCTATAAATTTTACGGCGCGGAATCACTGGAAGTGCTCAAGGAAAACCCCTACCGCCTGGCCATGGATATCCGGGGCATCGGTTTTCTGACCGCCGATATGCTGGCCGGCAAGCTGGGATTCGCCAAAGACCACCCCCTGCGCGCCGAGGCCGGGGTGCTGTATACCCTGCGCCGGCTCATGGAAGACGGGCACATGTGTTACCCGCGCCTTGACCTGGTGCACGCGGCCGTGGAAGATCTGGACATCCCGGAAAACGAGGCGGAAAAGGCTGTGGACCGGCTCATTGCCGAGGAGCGCTTTGTGGAGGAACTCATTGCGGACAAAAATGCTCCCGCGCCGCCTGCCCTTGAAGAGCGCGAGCCGGTTTGGGAAAATGATCCCGATTATTTTTGGAACGACGACGGCATCCCGGAAATAGACATCAACGCCGACCTCGGCGAAGACGCTAAGCCGGACAATGCGGAGAGCCCCGCAGGCGCGCCTTACATTTACCTTTCCCAGTTTCACCACTACGAGACCTCCATTGCCCATTACCTGGGCCGGATCATGGCCTCGCCCAAATCCGTGGAA
The DNA here is from genome assembly GCA_031547425.1 of Desulfovibrionaceae bacterium. Taxonomy (GTDB): domain Bacteria; phylum Desulfobacterota; class Desulfovibrionia; order Desulfovibrionales; family Desulfovibrionaceae; genus JAVBRZ01. The sequence continues at coordinate 1,663 of JAVBRZ010000193.1, read as the reverse complement.
ATAGACAACGCGCCCCGCATTGTGGGCGAAGTGCTGCAAAAACTGCCCATCACCCTGGCTCCGCAACAGGAAAGGGCCGTGCACGCGGCCACGGAAGACAAAGTTCTGGTCATCACCGGCGGTCCGGGCACAGGCAAAACTACAATCATCAACGCCATCATCAGGGTCTTTGCCGAGCGCACCAGCCGCATTCTTCTGGGCGCGCCCACGGGTCGGGCCGCCAAACGCCTGGCTGAAACCAGCCGCCGCGACGCCCGCACCATTCACCGCTTGCTGGAATACAACCCCTCGGAAGACGGCTTCGCCCGCAACGAGGACCAGCCCCTGCCCTGCGGCCTGCTGATCATCGACGAAGCCTCCATGATGGACACCATGCTCATGTACCATCTGCTTAAAGCCGTGCCCCTGGGCTGCACCGTGATTCTGGTGGGCGACATGAACCAGCTGCCTTCCGTGGGGCCGGGCAACGTGCTCAAAGATATTATCGAGTCCGGGGTGGTGCCGGTGGTGGAGCTCAATGAAATTTTCCGCCAGGCCGAAGCCAGCGAAATCATCCTCAATGCCCACCGCATCAACAAGGGCCAGCTGCCCGAGCTCAACCGCCCGCCGGGCGGCGACCTGTCCGATTTTTATTTCATCAATCAGGAGGATCCGGAAAAAGCGGCCGAACTCATTGTGGATCTGGTGCGCGACCATATTCCGCGGCGCTTCGGCTTTAACCCCATGACCGACATCCAGGTGCTGGCGCCCATGCACAAGGGCACCGCCGGCGCGGCTAATCTCAATGCCCTGCTCCAGGCCGCCCTTAACCGGGAAACCGCCTATGTGCAACGCGGCGAACGCCGCTTCCTCCTGGGCGACAAAGTCATGCAGACCCGCAACAATTACGAAAAAGACGTGTATAACGGCGACATCGGCTGCATTTGCTACCTGGACATGGAAGAGCGCGAACTGACCGTGCGCTTTGACGACCGCAATGTGCTCTACGCCTTTGACGAACTGGATGATATTCTGCCCGCTTACGCCATTTCCGTGCACAAATCGCAAGGCTCGGAATACCGAGCCGTGGTTTTGCCCATCCTCACCCAGCACTACGTGCTTTTGCAGCGCAATTTGCTGTACACGGCCGTGACCCGGGGGCGCGACCTGGTCATCATCGTGGGCACGCCCAAAGCCCTGGCCATGGCTGTAAAAAACAACCACACCCAACGCCGCTACACCTGGCTGGCCAGGCGTCTGAGAATCGCCCTGGGCGGCTCGCGGGTTATCGCCGGAACGGAAAAAACCGACGCGTCCCTGAGGCCGGCCTTCCGGTTTTAAAAATATTCCATCCCCGCACAGGCAGTAGCCAGTTCCGCTTCTTGTGCCCCGCGACGCTGAATCTTTTTGATACCAAGTTGAAATCTATAAGGCGTTAATGATAAAAATTTAGGCATAATTATCACATAGTTATGCCTAAATTTCTGAGCAGTTAACTGTGGCTTGATTGCAACTTGGCATGACTTTGAACCTTTAAGCCTTGGCGCGCCATGAGCGCTCTTTATGGTTCTTTGCGCCAACTGAGAAAAATCGCGTTTAAGAGCGTTAGATGATCTTTCCGGCGCCCCCATGACGATACATCTTTAAGCGAAAAACATGTCCGATAACAGCCGGACATTTTTAA
>JAVBRZ010000144.1:0-20137 GCA_031547425.1 Desulfovibrionaceae bacterium | reverse complement strand
CGTCCCTTGTCCAGCTTGGCTTCCACAATGCGGCCCTTGGCGGCTTTGTCAGGGTTGGCTTTAAGCTCCATCATTTCCGCCTGGAGCAGAATCATTTCCAAAAGCTCGTCCAGCCCCTGGCCGGTTTTGGCCGAAACCCTGGCGAACACGGTGTCGCCGCCCCATTCTTCAGCCACCAGGCCGATTTCCGAGAGCTCACGAATGGCCCGTTCCGGGTCAGCCGCGGGTTTGTCGATTTTATTGACCGCCACCATGAGGGGCACACCGGCGGCTTTGGCGTGGTTGGCCGCTTCGCGGGTTTGTTCCATAACCCCGTCATCAGCCGCCACCACCAGAATGACTAGGTCCGTAACCTGGGCGCCGCGAGCGCGCATGGCCGTAAAGGCTTCGTGGCCGGGCGTGTCCAGAAAGACGATTTCCCCGCGTTTGGTGGTCACGTGATAGGCGCCGATGTGCTGGGTGATGCCCCCGGCTTCTCCGGACGCCACCGAGGATTTGCGGATGGCGTCCAAAAGTGAGGTTTTGCCGTGGTCCACATGGCCCATGATGGTGACCACAGGCGGGCGGGACTTAAGATTTTCAGGCGCGTCTTCGACTTTATCCTTGAGGAACTCCTCTTCGGAAAAGCCCACGGCCTCCACTTCATAATCAAATTCGGCGGCCACCAGGGTGGCGGTGTCCACATCCAGGGCCTGGTTCACGGTGGCCAGAATGCCGAGATTCATGAGCACCTTGATGATGTTGGTGCTCTTGAGGCCCATTTCATGGGCGAGATCGCCCACCCGGATAAATTCATCCATGCGGATCTTGCGCTTGACAGCCTTGAGCGGTTGCGTGGCCACCGCCGGCTTGACGTCCTTGGTCCTGCGCCTGGGCCGGCGCTGCGGACGCGGCCCGGACGATGTGCCCTCGCTCCACAAATCAGTTTCAAAACCCGCACTCAGGCCGCCGCTGTAAACATTCTCGTCCAGCTCCTGGTGGAAATCCACCGTGCGCCGCTGGTGCGTTTGCCGGCCTTTTTTCTTGGCGCCTTCGCGTTCCTGCTCCTGAACGCTACGTCCCCGGTATCCGGCGGGGGCGGCGCTATCCGTAAACCCGACGCCGCGCTCACGAAAAGCCGGTTCAGGCAGATCCCCGAACTGCGGGGTCGCGGGCGCGGGCGCAGCAGTGCGTTCGGGCCGGGAAATAACCCGGACCTGCGGCGCGGCTTCCGCGCTTCCCGCCCCAACTCCCTGGCCTCCAGCCGCCTTGCCGTGTTCACGCTCTTTGGACGCGCGTCCTTTGCGTGCCGCATCAAGGCCAGCGGCCACACCGCTGCGCGATGCGGCGATATCCTCGGCATCAGGCTCGGCAGTGGCGTCAGGGGCCGCCAACTTGCGCAAGGACGTGCCGCTGTCTTTTTTGGGCGAAGCGCCGTCTTCGCTTTGCGCTTCCCCGGCTCCTTCAACCTCTTCGGCTTTGGCTGCGGCTTTGGCCGTGGAACGGCGGGCCTTGGGCGCGGCCTCTTCTTTTTGAATATCTTCAGCCGCCGGCTCTTCGGGCTTGACCTGAGCTTCATGCGGGCTTGCCGCAACAGCCTCATCCTCAACGCCACGACGAATCACGCGCGCCGGCCTGGTTTCCTTGATTTCCTTAGCCGCTTTGGCTTCTTTGGCTTCTTTTACCACCCTGGCGTCTTTGTCTTTTTCCTTGGACGCAAGGGCCTCCTCTTCAGGCGCGACAGCGGCGGCCGCGGCCGCCGGCGTGGGTTCCGGCGCGGCTTCTTCTCTTTTATCCTTGCGGCGGCGCACAATCACCCCGGGTTGAATTTCCCGGCGCACCACTTCAGTTTGCGCGGCGGCTTCAAAATGCGCGCGAATACGCGGCAAGTCTTCAATGTCAATGTTGCTTTGCGAGGATTTTGCCGAAATTTCAAGACCCCGCAACGCCTGCATCAAATCCTTGGGCGAAACATTGAGCTCAACCGCCAGGTCTTTAATTTTAATCTTGTCTTCACTCATGCTTATTACCTATGCCCTGAAGCGTTTGCGGCAAACCAGAGGCAGCCGTTCCCGACAATTATCCTCATCGCACGCGTAAAATCCCCGCCCGGGAAGCGTTTGCTCCAAATCCGCCATAACGCGCACAGAATCTTCCCCCATGACGCGGACATGACGGAGCAGGGTCTGCTTGGGCGCTTTGCGCCTGCAAACCACGCAAGTGCGCAGGGGTACGCGCTTGGTCAAATCCCGGGCCTGTGTCGCTGTCATCTTAATATGCCTGCATATCCCGCTGAAAATATCAGCCGCGGTTTCCCGGAGCGGGCTTACCGCGCTTCCTCTTCATCTTCGCTGGCCGCATCGGCGGGAGCGGGCTGGTCTTCCGCGCCGCCTTCTTCGGACCCCGCCGGTTCCACGGTGGCGGCCTCGGCCTCATTATCATCCACGCGGCTCACCTGCGCGCCCAGGAAATTGGCGGCGGTGCGCAAATCACTGAGCTTGGCGACCGACAAACCGGGCACCGCGCCCAGCAACTCTTCATCAGAAGCCGCGGCAATGAGGTCCAGAGAATTGTATCCCGCTTCAGTAAACGCTTCCAAGGGGATTTCAGCCACAGAGGCCAGTTGTTCGAGGCCCTGCCCGATGGCGTGCAGTTCCTGGTGCCGCGATTCGGTAAAGATGTCTATTTTCCAGCCCAGCAACTTGGCCGCCAGCTTGACGTTCTGCCCTTTGCGGCCGATGGCGTTGGTCAACTGATCATCAGGCACGATGACTTCCAGAAGGTTTTCATCCTCATCCACCACAATGCGGGAAATGGTCGCCGGGGCCAAGGCGTTGCGCGCGTAAGAGGCAATGTCCTGGCTCCAGACCACGATATCAATGCGTTCGCCGTGCAACTCCTGCACGATGTTCTGAATGCGGGAGCCCCGAATGCCCACACAGGCGCCCACCGGGTCCACGTCCCGGTCGCGGGAAAGCACGGCCACTTTGGCCCGGCTGCCCGGGTCGCGGGCAATGCCCATGATCTGGACAATGCCGTCGTCCACTTCCGGCACTTCGCGCTTGAACAGCGCGGCCATGTAGTCGCGGTGGCTGCGCGAGACAATGACCTGCGGCCCCCGGCCTTCCTTGCGCACGTCGATGAGCAGGGCCTCGGCCCGGTCGCCGCGCTTGAAGTGTTCGCGGGGAATCTGCTCTTCTTTGGGCAGCAGCGCTTCGGTGCGGCCCAGGTTGATTATCCAGCCGGACTTGTCGCGGCGCTGGATGATGCCGGGCACAATTTCACCCACGCGGTCCTTGTATTCCTCGTAAATAATTTCCTGCTCGGCATCGCGCATGCGCTGAATAATCACCTGCTTGGCCGATTGGGCGGCAATGCGGCCCAAATCCTCGATCTTCAGGCGAAAACCCATTTCATCATCAAGCTGCACGGAAGGATCGTGTTGCCTGGCCTCTTCCAGGGAAATTTCCTCGGTAGGGCTTTCCACCTCCTCGGTCACGATCTTGAAGTGGTAAACTTCAATTTCCCCGGTTTCCTCGTTGTAGGACACCTCAATGTCCATGTCCTCGCCGTATTTGCGATGCACGGAAGTGCGCACGGCATCTTCCAGTGTGTCGATCAGCATGTCGCGATCAAGGCCCTTGTCCTTGCTGATTTGATCCAGAGCTTTTTTAAGTTCCATGCTCATTAATGTTCTTCCTCCGGCTTGGGAGCGCGGGGCGCGGGGGCTTTTTTGGCAGCGCCCTTGCCTTTTTGCGGGAAAATATGCACAAGTTGCGCCTTGCGCACATTATCCCAGTTAATACGAACCGGCGAAGCGTCGGGGTCGGGGTTGTCGTCGGGCATCAGGACAAATATGTCGTTGGAGACTTCCTCGAGTCGACCTTGAAATTTTTTGCGCCGGGGAAACTCGGGCAGAACTTCGCACAGAGTGATGTCCACAATCCTGCCCACATAAGCGGCGAGCTGCTCCGCATTGAAAAACGGCCGGGTGAGGCCGGGCGAGGACACTTCCAGGGTGTAGGCCGAAGGGATAATGTCCTCCACGTCCAAAGCAAGCCCCAACTGCCTTGAAAGTCGCGCGCAATCTTCAACCGTCACGCCAAAAGGCCCCTCAACATAAACGCGCAGAATAGGACGCCCTTCACCCAAAAGCTCTAGGCCCCAGAGTTCGAGGCCGGCGGCCTCAACCAGGGGCAAAGCCAGGGCGGTGATGGCAGCGTGTGCCGGGGTATGCGCCATAAATATCCTTATGCCTCTTCCGCGACGGGGATTGGCCATAGCCCGCCGGGGGCCGTTTTAAGAAAAAAAAGGGGGGCCGGTAAGGCCACCCCGTAAATTGTCGCAACGACCACAGGATGTGCATTTAAAGGATTTCTCCCTTAAAAGCTTTTTTTCTGTAGGGCTTTATTTCAAATTTGTCAAGCGGTTTATACGTTTTGGCCTGAATCGGCCGCAAAAAAACTTCACGGCAAGTCTTTTTGCGTTTGTCCGAAACAAAGGCCCCGGCTCGACAAATTATCGGGCCGGGGCGTCTAAACGGTTAGGGGTGCGGACTGGTATAGGTATATGCCCTATAAATGGGCTTCTGCACTAGAAATCAAGGCCATAGCCGACGCCGAGCACCGAGTAGCCGTCGTCGGGGCTGGAAAGGCCCAGATTGGAGTAGTAACTGTAATTCAATTCCAGGCGCTGGCGGATGGATTCGCCGAAACCGACGCCCAGGGTGCCCCGGTTAAGAATAAGCACGTGCCCGCCGAAATCGCGGTCATCGAACCTGTCCTCGGAAACAAATGTGCCCCCCAGGGTGTAGCCGATATAGGGACGCAGGAAGCCGTCCGTGTAAAAATCGTAGCGCAGACCCGGCGCCAGGGTCATGCCGTAAACCCGCTCGTCGCTGTGCGCCCAAACATGGCCGGACAACTCCAGGGTGGGGGTCAGGGCGCCGCTTTCCGAACTGTAAACAGGCGAAAACGCGTGCTTAAGGGTAAGATAATAAGCCATGGAACTGCTCGCCCCGTAGCCCACGCCGGCGCTGAGGCTGGTGTCGGCCCCAGCCTGGCCCGCCCAAAACATAACCATACAGATGCTTAAAAATAAAATGCGTTTCATGATGTCTACCCGCCGGGTCTGAATTTCTGGATCCTTTTACACTTGAAGCAGTCTATAACAATTTCCGTTTAAAACAGCTTTCTGTTCTTGCTTTTCAAGAGAAAAACCGTCTTTTATTGTACACGCACAAGGCGAAACGGCTGGCGTTAAAGGCACGCCGCGCAGCTCGCTTGCGGGAGCCGCCTCGTTGCACTGCGCGTCGCCAGAGTATTCCCAGTGTGAAATGCTCTAAGTGCCCATCGCGGCCGCCGCTGCCTGGAGACCAGCCGGAAAGTCATATTAAACACCTATCTAGAAAAAGTCTAGAAAAACCTGAGGGACATGTTGGCCTTATTGACCGCGACCGTTACGATCCGCGAAAAAGCGAGTTATTTCATGGAACAAGACTGGCGCGCGGCAGGCGCTTATTTGCCGGGCTGGCCTAAATTTCAGTCAGCCAGGCCTGAAGCGGGGGCAGGGAAGCAACGATTTTTTCCCATGAGAAAATTTCCAGCATCAGCAAAGTATCGCGGTGCGGAAACAACGCATGGTTCTGCGAGGCAGCGGCGAATAATCCGCGCAGCACTTCGGCGGACCAGGCGCGCTCCGCCGGGGAAAGCTCGGTCAGGGCCGCGTGCCCCGTGCTTTTGGGGCCAGGGGCGTTAATATGCAGCAAGCGCGCGCGTTGCAAAAAATCTTGTTCCGGCAAAATTTCCGGTCCCCGGCCCATAAGCCAGTGGCTGAAATCCAGACACAGTCCGGCGTCGCAAGCCCGGGCCAGGTCCAGCAAAACTTGCGGCTCGTCGCCAGGCTGATTTTCCAGCAAAATATCCCGGCTGTCCCGCCCGCTACCCCGCCAACGGGCCGCGAAATCTTCCCAAGCCCGTGCGCTCCCCGCCGGCGCGCCCGGACGGGCCAAGCCTTCCGGCAAATGCAACACCGCCCGCCGGGCGTGAAGAAACGCGACCTTGTCCATGAGGGCCAGCGCGACCTCCGCCGCTTTTGCGCCATCGCGCCAGGGCAGGTCCAAAGGCAGGTGCACGTGCCAGGAAAGCGGCAACTCGGCCAGGCTCGCCGGCAGGTCTTCTTGGCCATAGGCCAGGCAAGCTTTGGCCTCAAAAAAACACAAACCTACTTCGGCCGCGCGGCCCGCCAAAAAACGGGCGTTGTCCGCGATGCCGCCGGCCGCAACCCAAGAGGGCATGGCTAATGAGGCATGATCCGAGCGCTCAAACACAAAGACCTCACAAAAGCCGGAAAGCCCGGCGGATAAAAACTGGATCCCCGGTCAAGCCAAGGTCCGGCGAAGCTCTGAAGCCGGAAAAACCGGCTTAACCACTCGCCGACAAGGGGTAAAGAGGATGAGGGGCCGGGGCGCGTCAGCACAGGGTCAGCATTTCCACTTCCTGGCGCACATGCTTGACCAGGCGGGAATGCTTAATCCATTTATCCGGCAGTTTTTTGAGCAGCGGCGAAGGAAGCAGTTGCAGTTCGCGGCCGTAAAGGCGACGCCGGGCGGCGCAGCTCAAATACAGACCTTGCCGCGCCCGGGTGGCGCCCACATAGAACAGGCGGGCCTCTTCCACAAAATTGATTTTGGTCGGGTCCGCATTCTGCCCGGTCAGGAAGGCCGGCCCGGCAAACGGCACGATGCCGTCCTCCAGGCAGGGCATGAATACAGCGGTGAACTCCAGGCCTTTGCTGGCGTGCAGGCTCATAATCTGCACTTTCTCGCTCTTGCCGCGCACCAGTTCCAGCTCGTTCTGCAAGTTGACCCAGTTAATCAGCCCGGTCCAGCCCTGGTAAGCGTCAAAAGCGCGCACCAGACCTTTAAAGGCCGAGGATTTCCAGAACATGTCGTCAAAGGGAGCGGTGCTTTGCAAATACGCGGCCACGCCCAGAGGGCCTTTGGCCAGCACCCGGTCCGGACAATTCAGGGCCTGGTCCGGGTTGCCCTCCACAATGCCCAGGAACACGCCGGCCGCGTCGATAATGGAGCGCACGCGGGCATCGGCCCAAAACACTTCCTCCGTGGGCACGGAACAGGGTATACCGCGCCGGATCAGCGCCTCCTTGATAGGATGCATGAGCGCGCCCATGCGCACCAGCACAGCGATATCGCCGGGGCTCAGCGGTTCACCGGACAAAGCCGATTCATCGTCCGCGGCCGCGTCCATGAGCGTGTGGCTGGTGGGCCCCAGCAGGCGGGCAATCTGGTCGGCCACCCAGGAGGCTTCGCTCTCGGCGGACGGCGCCTCAAACAGCCTGATCTCGCTCGGCGGATTGGTGCAGGCCTGCGGCAATTCGCCCACGGCCTGGCCGCCCAGAACCGGCCCGGCTGTTTTTAGAATCTCATTAGCTGACCGGTAATTTTCCGTTAAATTTATGATTCGCAAATCCGGCCAGGCATTTTTAAAGAACTCGTGGGCTTCGCCATGCGCACCCCGGAAACCGTAGATGGATTGGTTGGGGTCGCCGATGCCGAAGAACCCCTGCCCGTCACCAGGCAAAAGGCTCTTGATCACCGTGAGCTGCAGCGGGGTCAGGTCCTGGATTTCGTCCACCAGCACGTGCTCCCAGGGCGGGGTGAACAGGCCGTTGTCGATCTGCTCGCGCCAAAACTCGATGAGTTCAGTATAATCCACCAGGTTCCAGGAAGCTTTGTGCCGGATATAAGCCTCAAGATAGGGTTGCCATTCCTCGGCGCAGGGGGTGAGCATCTCCCGCGACAAATTCACGGCCTGCCAGGCGGCGCGGGCACGGGGCGAGTCGCCTTCAGCCGAGGCGTCGCAAAACACGCGAAAAGCCGCTTCCTCGGACATCAGCACCGGCGCGTCCAGCACTTTGTGCCAGAGCACAAAGGCTATGGCGTGCATGGTGTCCGCGGTGGGAATCTCCACTTTGCCGCCCGAGGCCGGAGCGTCACCGCCCTCCTCGTCAGCCGGAGCCGTGCCCTCTTTGGGCCCCAGAGCGACGGACAAGCGCTGGTCCATTTCCAGAGCGGCGCGGCGGGTAAAGCTCAAGGCCAGTATTTTAGCAGCGGGCACCCCCTGGGCCAGAAGGTGCTCCACCCGGCCGACAAGAGTCCTGGTCTTGCCCGTGCCCGGCCCGGCCAGCACCAGCACGGGTTCGGGGCCGGCCACAATAGCCTCCCGCTGGTCATCATTATAAATGAACGCCGTGGCGGCTTTTTTTAACGGCGCGGCCGCATCTTCCGCATCAGGCGCGGCGCCCCGGACGCCCTCCTTGTCCAGCGGGAGCGGCGGGGCTTTGTCCGCCAAAAGCGACCGCCGGCCGGCCGGAGCCGCTCCTTTGTCTTTTTTAGCGCGAGCTTTTTTATCCTCACCCTCCGGTCCTGCGCACGTTTCACCCTGATCGTCGAGCAAACCAGGCAAATCAAGACCGCTCAGGCTGAACTGCCCGCGATGGGTGACCAGTTCCTTGCGTTCCAAGTCGCTGAACACCCGAATCACGCCGTATTCGCCGTCAAACCCGCCGCGTCTGATGACCTCGCCGCGCCGCATGCGGGCCACGGCTTCGCCCAGGGGCGCAAAATACTGGGCCAGATCGTCTTCGGGCACGTCCAGGAGCACCGTGAGCTCGGAACCGAAGCGGTTGATGATCTCCACGTGACGATCCATAACCTTGCGGCTCTTCACCCCGCAGGACACGATTTCGCCGATGATTTCCGGCAGAGGAATCAGAGAACGGAAACCGGGGCGCCCGGCGGGCTGCTGCGGCTCTTCCCGGTCAGCCAAGGCCATGACCCGCGAGAGCACGCCCTCGGTTAAAGGCTTGCCGCATGCCGGGCAGATGCCGCCGGCCTGGCGCGCCTCGGCCGGGGACATGACCACATTGCATTTGCGGTGGCCATCCAGATGGTATTTGCCTTCTTCCGGGAAAAATTCCACTGTGCCGTCAAAGCGGCAGTCCACCCGGGCGTGGCCTTTCAGGCTTTCCCAAATGCCCTGGTAAGAAATCTCGCCGCTGAACAGATTGGCCTCCCGGCCCAGGTTTTCGCCGGAGTGGGCGTCGGAATTGGAAATCATGGCAAAGCGGTCCAGGGCGCTCCAGGTCCAGTTCATGTCCGGGTCGGACGACAGGCCGGTCTCCAGGGCAAAAACATGCTGGGTCAAATCTCCGAAACATTCTTCAATGCTGTCAAACCCAGATTTGGAGCCAAACAGCGAAAACCAGGGCGTCCAGATATGCGCGGGCGCCAGATAGGAATTGGGGCCGCTCTCCAGCACCATTTCCAGAAGGTCGCGGGCATCCAGGCCGATAATGGGCCGGCCGTCGGAGCCTAAATTGCCGATGGCCGCCAGCTTTTGCGCAAAACGCTCCGCAGTGTCCAGGTCGGGAAAATAAACCAGATTGTGAATTTTGCGCACCCTGCCGCCGCGCTTGTAAATGGAGCTGACCTCGCCCTGGAGCATGAACCGGGGACGGCCGGCCCTGGTGCGGCCGGCATATTGGGTCAGAAGCCCGGCGGCGTGGCCGTCATCGCGCAAGCGATACAGCCCCGTGGCTTCCTCAAATTCCAGATGCTCGGCTATTTCCGCCCGCCAGCCGGGGTGGGTGATGTCCCCGGTGCCCAGGACGTCCAGACCCTTGACCCGCGCCCAGGCCGCCAGAAGGGGCAGAGATAGACTCTTGCTTGTGGCCCGCGAGAACCGGGAATGGATGTGCAAGTCCGCTCTGAATAATTGCATACGGCAATCTTATAGCAAAAACTTGCCGCATAGGCCAGAGTCAGGCACAATGTTTCCCGGCCGAAAATTATTTTTTTTAACCTGTTACGCGCCAGACCCACGCTCGTATGCATTCTGAACCACTCCTGCCCTTCCCCGTTCCCTGCCTCAAGGCCGCGTTCATCCGGCGCGTCAAACGCTTCAGCATTGAACTTGAGCATAGCCACGAGCGCATCTGGGCGCACAGCAACAATTCCGGAAGCATGGCCGGACTGCTGGCCCCCGGCAATCCGGCGCTTATTTCCGTTGCGTCCGCCCCGGGCAGAAAATTGCCCTACACCTTGGAATTGCTTCAGGTTGACGGCCTATGGGTGGGCGTGAACACCTCCATCCCCAACAAAATGCTGGCCGCGGCCTTTGCGGCCGGGCGCCTTGCCTGGGCCGCGGGGTACACGGAATTCAAACGCGAGGCCCGTTGCGCCCCGCCCTTTGAACACACCCGCCTGGACGCCCTGTTAAGCGGCCCGGGCCTGCCGCCGCTTTGGGTGGAAGCCAAAAACGTGACTCTGCGCCAGGGAAATGACGCGGCCTTTCCCGACGCCGCTTCCGAACGCGGCCGCAAACACCTGGAAACGCTCATGGCGCTTAAAGCCCAAGGCTGCCGCTGCGTTTGCTTTTACCTGGTCCAACGCGGCGATGTCAGGGCTTTTTCCCCTGCCGCGAACATTGATCCGGCCTACGCAAAACTGTTCCGTGAAGCCCTGCGCCAAGGCGTGGAGGTCTACGCTTACCGCGCCGCAATCAGCGAACAGGGCATTGATCTGGGCGGTCTGCTGCCCTTGCATGCGGGATAATGAGAGCCTCTAGGCAAAAGTCCTGGAAATTGTTATTACCCAACGCAACAATTAATAACTTCCGCAATCGAGATACCCATGGATCAAAATACGACTACAGTTCCGGAACAAACCGGAAACCACAAATTCGGCTATGTGGCCATCATGGGACCGCCCAACGCGGGCAAGTCCACACTGATGAACACCTACCTCGGCGATAAAGTGGCCATTGTCACGCCCAAACCGCAAACCACGCGCAACCAGATCAGCGGCATCCTGTCCGAGCCTTCGGCCCAGGTCATCTTTGTGGACACGCCCGGCGTGCACCAGCTGCGCGGCAAAATGAACCGCATGCTCGTGCAGTCCGCCTGGCAGGCCATGCATGGCGCGGACCTGGTTCTGGTGGTGCTGGACGGCGACGCTTATGTGCGGCGGCCGGAAAGCCTGGAGCACGACCTGGAGCCCATGCTGCGGGCCATTGCCCAGGAAGCCAGACCTGTGGCCGTGGCCGTCAATAAAGTGGATTTGTTCCACGACAAGTCGCGCATGCTGCCCTTGCTGCAACAATTGCACGAAAGCTGGCCTCTGGCGGAAATCTTTCCGGTGTCCGCCCTGACCGGCGAAGGCCTCCCCCCGCTGCTGGCCTTTATTAAAGACCGCCTGCCCGCCGCGCCGGCCCAATTTCCCGAGGACCAGATCTCCACCGTGCCCCTGCGCTTCATGGTCGCGGAAATTATCCGGGAGAAACTGTTTATCAGTCTCAAGCAGGAATTGCCCTATTACACGGCCGTGGGCATCGAGCAGTGGCAGGAAGACACGGAACGCAAATTCACGACCATTCACGCGGTTATTTATGTTGGCCGCGCCAATCACAAGGGCATGGTCATCGGCAAAAACGGGCAGCACTTGAAGCAGGTGGGCATTGAGGCCCGCAAGGAAATCGAAACCCTCCTGGAGCACCGGGTCCATCTGGAGCTGTGGGTCAAGGTGCGCGAAGGCTGGACCGAGGACCAGGGCTTCTTGCAGGCCCTGCACTCCGCCAGCGAAGAATGAACCCGGCCCGTCCGCGCTACTTTCCTCCTTTTCATTGCCCGTTGAGCGGCAATGTTTTTGGGCCGGAAAACAGACCAGCACATAAATAACGGAACAGTCTCATGACCAATTACGAGCAGACTTTGCGGGAACGCCTGGGCCAGGTGCGCGGCCGCGTGCATCAGGCCGCGCTGGACGCCCGGCGCGCCCCGGAAGACATCACCCTCATCGCCGTGTCCAAAACCCACCCGGCTGAAGCCATTACCGCCGCCCACGCCCTGGGCCAGGTGGAATTCGGCGAAAACTACGTGCAAGAGGTCACGGCCAAACAGGAGGTCCTGCGCGGCCTTCAACTGCACTGGCACTTCATAGGGCACCTGCAAAGCAATAAAGCCAAATTCGTGGCCGGGCGCTTCAGCCTGGTGCACACGGTGGACTCCATAAAATTGGCACAAAATCTGCATAAATGTATGGGGCAGTATGCGCCCGGCAAGGAGCCGACAGCGGAGAGCCGGCGGCAGGACATCCTCATCCAGGTTAATATCGGCGAGGAAGAACAAAAAGGCGGCGTGGCCGTTGCCCAATTGACGGACTTGGCCGCCGAAATCCTGAACCTGGAGCGTTTGCGCCTGACGGGACTGATGTGCATTCCGCCTTTGAGCCTTTCCGCCGCGGAAACCAGGCCTTATTTTGCGGAATTACGGGGGCTTAAAGGCAAGCTGGAGCGCGACCTGAGCCTTAAGCTGCCCCATCTGTCCATGGGCATGTCCCACGATTTTGAAGTGGCCATCGCCGAAGGCGCCACCCTGGTGCGGGTGGGCACGGACATTTTCGGGCGGCGCGATTACGGTGAGCGGGCTTGAGCGGAATGATTCTTTAAGGAGATGACAGGGGAATGGATTTAGCGACTTTTTTGGGCCTTCTGATATCGTTCGGGCTGATCGCCTCGGCCATGGTCGCCGGGCCCGGGGGAGTGATGACCTTTTTGGATATTCCCTCCGCGCTTATTGTCTTTGGCGGCACTATCGGCGCCACGCTCACCCAGTCGCCCCTGGGCAACGCCCTGGCCACCATCGGGGTTGTAAAAAACGCCTTTTTCGCCAAACCCATAAACATTTCCGCGGTTATCGACGAGTTTGTTGACTATGCCAATAAAGCCCGCCGCGAAGGCATCCTGTCTCTCGAGTCCACGGTTAACAGCCTGGATGACACTTATTTAAGAAAAGGCTTGCAACTCACTGTGGACGGCCTGGAGCCGCAGGCCATTGAAGAAGTGCTGGAACTGGAAATGAGCACCCTGGAAGGGCGGCATGAAGCCGGTGTGAGCGTCATTGAATCCATGGCCTCTTACGCGCCGGCCCTGGGCCTTATCGGCACGGTGGTGGGCCTGGTGCAGATGCTCAAGTCCATGGACGACCCCAGCACCATCGGCCCGGCCATGGCCCTGGCCCTGATCACCACCTTCTACGGCGTGGTGCTGGCCAACCTGATCTTTCTGCCTTTGTCCAATAAATTAAAAACCCGCAGCAAAGAAGAAATGCTCCTGCGCGAATTGCAGTTGGAAGGGATTTTAGCCATTGCCAAAGGCGACAACCCGCGCATCATGCAGGAAAAACTGACTTCCTTCCAGCCGCCGGCGGACCGCAGGGCCGGCTAGAGCACGGCATGGCCAGGCGGCAGAAAAAAACGGCCACCAGGGCCTCCTCGCTCTGGTTGATCACGTATTGCGACCTGGTGACTTTGCTGCTCAGTTTTTTTGTGCTCCTGATCAGCATGTCGGTGGTGGATGAGCGCCGCAAGGACGACGTCATGCACACGGTGCGCGGCGCCCTGGGCATCGGCACCGCGGTGACCACCCCCCTGTCGGACAAAAATGACCCCAAGCCCGTTGAGCCCGGCGCCTTTGACCTGCCCGCCGACGAACTGGAGCCCTTACGCGGCATGCTTTGGGAAAACCCCAACCTGGAGCTGACTCTGCAATCCAACCGCTATGTGCAGATAATTTCCATCAGTGCGGACGTGCTGTTCGCGCCCGGCGAAACCGCCCTGCGCCCGGAAGGCGAAGCCCTGCTCGGCCGCATCGTCCCCGTGCTCGACAACCTGAATTACCCCATTCTCCTGGCCGGCCACGCCTCGCCCACCCGCGATGAAGTCCAGGTCTACAGAATCTCTCTGGATCCGTATGCAGTTTCCCCTACCTGGGAAATTTCCTTTTTACGCGTTATGTCCGTGTACGAATTTTTCAAGAAGGCCGGGCTGCCGGCCGACAAACTGATGGTGGAAGGGTTTGGCGAATACCGGCCGAAAGTATCCAACAATACTATTTCCGGCCGTGAAACCAACCGCCGCGTGGATATCGTCCTGGACAAACGCAACGGCCAGGCGGAGCTTCCCGGCGATTTGCGGCGCGAGCCCGCCAGCCCCAAAGCTTATGAACAAAAAGGGTTCACCTTCGATGTAACCCCGCCCCCGGCAAACCCCTAGAGAGCACGCGCCTATGGCCAGACGGACAAAAACGCAACCGGCGCAACGCGGCGCCCCGCTGTGGCTGATCACTTTCTCCGACCTCATGACCCTGCTCCTGAGCTTTTTTGTGCTGCTCATGTCCATGACCTCGCTGAGCCAGTCCTCCATTACCCAGGTCAACGCCTGGATCGCGCCGAACAATTTTATCGAGCGCCAGGGCCTGGGGCGCATCCCGGAGCGGGTGACCGCACTTATGGAACTGCTCAAGGACCCGGCCCATGTCGACGTTAATTTGGAGCGCATTAAAGACCTGTTGTTTCCTTATGAAACCCTGCCCGAGGAAGTGAACAAAAGCACCCTGGAGGAAAACCTCAAAGTGATGGAAACGCCGGAAGGCCTGGTTATTTCCCTTAACGACAGGTTGCTCTTCCCGTCGGGACAATATACCCTTGATGAACGGGCTGAAAAAATATTGAGCTCCCTGGTGGATGTGCTCCGGTATACCGATATGGATATCAATATCGCGGGATACACGGACAACGAGCCAAATGCGGAAATGAGCAATTACGAGCTTTCGGGCAGGCGGTCCCTGTCTGTCTTGGAATACTTCCTGCAAAACAAAGTGCGCCCGGAGCGATTTTCCGTCAGCGGCTACGGGCCGGACAAGCCTGTGGCGGACAACAGCCTGGAATCAGGCCGCGCCGCCAACCGGCGCGTAGAGATATTGCTGAAAAACGAAGTGTGGCTGGGCAGCTATCGCTGATGCCCGGCGATGAATTTGGATCAAATGCTTGCCTAAACAGCCCTGTTTGGTGCAAACTTGAAGACAAAGCGCGATAAAATAAGACAGTCCGCATTGAATTTCCCAGGAGGACAAGCTAATGGCTGATGAAGCGGCGGAACCGGTAAAAAAGAAATCTAAGAAGAAGTTTATCTTCATCCTGCTGCTTCTGCTGATCCTGCTCGGCGGCGGCGGATATGCGGCCTACCATTTCGGCATGGCCGACATGGTGCTCGGGATGTTCAGCGGCAACGCCACTGAAGAGCCCGAACCGGCGGGAGAGGACGGGGAGGCGGCCCCGGCGGTTCCCGCCACCACAGTGACCGTGCAGCCCTTTGTGGTCAACCTGGCCAACCCCGTCGGCAGTAAGCTCGTCCGTCTGAGCATGGACCTGGAAATGATCGACGCCAAGTCCGCGGAACAGTTGAACCAGGAAATGGTCAAGGTGCGGGACAGCATTATTTTGCTGCTATCCAGCAAAACATACGCCGACCTTGCGCCCATGGAAGGCAAACTGCAATTGAAAAGCGAAATCGTGGAACGGGTCAACCTGATTTTGGGCGGTCCCAAAGTGGTCAAGGTCTATTTTACGGATATGATCTTTCAATAAGCGCAAGCGCGCCGGAGTACCATAATGAGTGACGAACAAGACAAATTGGCTGAAGAATGGGCGGCCGCCCTGGAAGCCCAGGAAGAGACCGAAAACGCGGCGGCGGACGATGCCGGCGGCGCTGTGGACAACGACAAATTGGCCGAGGAATGGGCCGCGGCTCTGGCCGGAGATGAGCAGGAAGATCTGAAAAAGGAAAAAGAACAGACCTTTTTCTCCCAGGTGGCCACCGAGGCCAAGTTCAAAGACATGACCGAAGACGCCAAAACGCCGCGCCCGGAAGGGGAACGCCGCGAGCTGGATTTCATTCTGGACATTCCCCTGGACGTGTCCGCGGAACTGGGGCGCACCCGCCTGCTGATCAACGAGCTGCTGCAACTGGGCCAGGGCTCGGTGGTGGAGCTCAACAAGCTGGCCGGCGAACCTCTGGAGGTTTATGTCAACGGCAAATTGGTGGCCAGGGGCGAAGCCGTGGTCATCAACGAAAAATTCGGGGTACGCCTCACGGATATCATCAGCCCCATCGAGCGGGTGAAGCAACTTGGCTAAATTATTCGGCAAACAGCTTGTTCGGCTCTGTCCCGTCATTTTGGGCCTGCTGCTCAGCAGCGCGCCGTGCCTGGCCGCGCCCGCGCAAAACAGCACCGCGCCCCTCCCCGGCGCGCAGAGCGCCGTAAACGCGACCCTGGGCGAAGACTCCACGCCTAAAGCCCTGGGCGCGGAAGAATCTTTCCTGCGCACAGGCAACGCCACGGCCGGCAATGAACTTTCCGGCCCGGGCGAGGTCAGCGGCAAGCTGACCGCCCACAATGCCACTTCCCTGGGATCAGTTGCCGCAGAATCAGCCGGCCTGGAAACGCCGGCATTCTCCTGGGGCGGCTATTTCAAAGGCATCGGCGCCCTATTCCTCATCCTGGCCGCCCTGTGGGGCGTGGTCTGGTTTTTGCGCCGCCGCGGCGCCCTGCCGGGCATGGGGGGGCTGCCACGCGACGCCTTCAGCGTGGAAGCCCAACTGGCGCTGAGTCCCAAGAAAAAGCTCATCCTGGTACGCTTCTTGAATTCAAGGTTATTGCTGGGCGTTACCGACCAGCACATAACTTTGTTAAAAGAAGTGGAGGGGCCGGATGGCCGGGAAGAATCAACAAAATCAACGGCGCGGAGTTTCGCTGAGGTCATTAAGGACGCCAGTCAAAAAAACGACGCTCCTTAAAGGCTTAGTCTTTTTAACCGTGGCCATGACCCTGGCCGTGGTCTTTTTCTTTCCCGCCATTGCCCACGCTGCTGAAGACGTGGTCACGCCCGAGCTGACCCTGCGCCTGGCCGGCGGCGACACCGAACCGGAAAAGGTGTCTTTGGGCCTGGAAATCCTCTTCCTGCTCACGGTTCTGTCCGTGGCTCCGGCCATCATGCTCACCGTGACCAGCTTCACGCGCATCATCCTGGTCTTTCACTTCGTGCGCCAGGCCCTGGGCACCCAGCAACTGCCTCCCACGCAAATTCTGGCCTCTCTGGCCATTTTCATGAGCATCTGCATCATGATGCCCGTGGGCAAACAAATCAACGACCAGGCCCTGCAGCCCTACCTGGAGGAGCGCATCGGCTTTGCCGAAGCCCTGGACAAGGCGCAGACGCCGTTGCGCGAATTTTTGTTCAAGCACACCAGAGAAAAAGACCTGTCCATTTTCTATTCCATCACCAAAATGGAACGCCCCAAAAACAAGGATGAGGTGCCCACCATGATGCTGGTGGCCGCCTTTGTAATCAGCGAGCTGAAAACAGGCTTCATCATTGGTTTCCTCATTTATATTCCGTTCCTGATCCTGGATATGGTCATCTCGAGCATCCTTTTGGCCATGGGCATGATGATGCTGCCGCCCATGATGGTCTCCATGCCGTTCAAGCTGCTGCTGTTCGTCATGGTGGACGGCTGGAACCTGCTCGTGGGTTCGCTGGTGAACAGCTTTACGTAGAGCCTGTCAACTTTGAAAAAGTTGACAGGCTCTAAAACGCTTTCACCGCGAATTCAAATTGGCATGAAGTTCGCTATGGAAACAGCGAGCGTCATGTCAACGACGCATTATTAACATCATGCCGCCTAGGAGCTGTTATGACCCCGGAATTTGTTGTGGGCTTCGCCCGTCAATCCATTGAACTGGCCCTGATGATCTCCCTGCCCATGTTGGGCATCGGCCTGATCGTGGGCGTGACCGTGAGCATTATCCAGGCCGCCACCCAGATTCAGGAAATGACCCTGTCCTTCATTCCCAAAATCGTTTCCATCTTTATCGCTCTCTTACTGTCGTTCCCCTGGATTATGGACAAAATGATCACCTTTACCCAAAATGTGTTCCTGAACATTCCCAATTATATTTCCTGACCTCAGAACAGCACCCGTTGCCTGGCCGCAAAAGCGGCGATAAAGATGGCCCCGGCCTGAGCCACGTTCAGGGAATCGAACTCCCGCGCCAAGGGAATGCACAACGTCTCCCCGCTGTGTTTTTCCACCCCCGGGCGCACGCCTTTTTCCTCATTGCCGAGCACCAGCACCGCGGGCAGGCTCAAAGCCGCGTCAAACAGGCAGGCCCCCTCACTGCCGGTGGCATAAACCTTGAAGCCTTCCTCTTGCAAAGTTTCCAGCGCCCTTCCCAGGTTGGGAACCCTGGCCACAGGCAGCAGCGGCAAAGCTCCGGCCGAAGCTTTAATGGCCGCCGCGCCCAAAAACACGCTGTTGTGCTTGGGCAAAAGCAGGCCCACGCCGCCCAGGGCGTAAAGAGTGCGGGCGAGCGCCCCGGCGTTGCCCGCATCGTGCACCTGATCCAGGGCCACGATCAGCGGCAGCGGAGCTTCCCGCGCGGCCGCGATCAAATCGCCCAGCTCCGCGCGGGGCACCGGCGACATACGCGCCAGCACGCCCTGATGGTTGCCGGCAAACATCCGGTTTAGAGCCTCTTCTTTGACAAAGCGGTGCAACACGCCGTATTCCCGGCAGAGATCCAGAACTTTATCCGTGGATTGCCCGCTGCGGCCGCCCCGGATATAAACCATACTCACCAGTTCCGGCGTGCGGGAAAGCTGTTCCAGCACGGCCTTGACGCCGGGAATCAGATTATCCGCAAAATCTTCCGGCTGTTGTTCATCATGTTCACGTTCATTGTTCATAAAATTGCCATACCTGTTAAGTTATAAGTGTGGGGCCCGCCGCCGTCCGGCAAAAGCCAGGCCTTTTAAAAAATGCTTGCGCTTTGCCGCAAGGCTCGGGTACAGTGCCGTACACTTTACCCGTACCGTACAGGAAATCCAAGACCCGGAGAGTGCATGAAATATTTTGCCCTTGATTTTAAGCGGCCCGGCCCTCGTTTTTTATCCGCCCGGGCCGCGCTCTGCCTGGCGCTGCTGACCCTGGCCGTGTTTGTGACCGCTTGTTCGCCCAAGACCACAAAACCCCGGCTGGCCACATATGAACCCAATAAACAGGACACGCAGGAAGAACTGGCTCCCCTGCCCTTCCCCCCGGCTGATGACGGCAAACCGCTGACGCCCCAGGAAATTGAAGCCCTGAAATACAGCCCTGACTTTCTGAGTTCCCTGCCTGAAAACGCCGAGGAAGAAGTCCTTTTGCACTTCAAATTTTTCGTGCGCCGCGGCAGCGAGCGTTTCGCCCAGTACCTGCGCCGCTCGGAAGCATACTTGCCTTATGTCCAAAAAGTCTTTGCCGAAAAGGGGCTGCCTGCGGACATCGCCTATCTGGCCATTGTGGAAAGCGGTTTCAACCCCAATGCCGTGTCCCCGGCCGGGGCCACGGGCCTTTGGCAGTTCATGCCCCAAACCGCCACCAACTTTGGCCTGGCCCGCGACTGGTGGGTGGACGAACGCCGCGACCCCTATAAATCCACCCACGCCGCGGCTGAATATCTGCTTAAACTGCACGGCTATTTTAACGACTGGACTCTGGCCATTGCCGCCTATAACGCCGGCGAAGGCAAAATCATGCGCGCCCTGAACGGCACGGGCGGAGCCGACGACTTCTTCGCCCTCAGCGACAAGAACTATATGCTTAACGGCAATAACCGCCTTAAAGACGAAACCACCCAATACGTGCCCAAGCTGGTGGCCGTTACCCGAATCATGCACAACCTGCGCCTCCTGGGCTTTACGCCGCCCAACTACTCCGACGCCACCAACGTGGTGCCCCTGGAAGTAAAAGGGGGAGTGGACCTCCTTGGCCTGGCCAGGTCCATGGGCATGACCTGGGACGAGTTCGCGGCTGACAACCCGGCTTTTCTGCGTACCGTGACCCCGCCCTCGCGCGCGGTATCCGTGTATGTGCCGTTGGCCCGCAAAGCCCAGGCCGTGGCTTACCTTGATTCGCCCCAGAGCCGCCTCTACGCGGGCTGGAAGGAATACAAGGTCGCCCGGGGCGACACCCTGGCCAAAATCAGCAAAGCCACCGGCGTGCCCAAAGACGTTATCGCCCAGGTCAACAACGTCAGCAAGCTCAAGGCCGGCCAGGTCATCATCCTGCCGCCCACCATCGACCGCTACCCCAAGGCCGGAGAGGAACGCACCCGCGCCATCGCGGCCACCAAGGGCACTTACAAGGTCAAGCAGGGCGATACTCTGTACAACATCGCCCTGGCCAACAAAGTGCCGTTGG
>JAVBRZ010000178.1:0-3361 GCA_031547425.1 Desulfovibrionaceae bacterium | reverse complement strand
CGCCCGAAGACCTGAAACGCGCGGCCCTGTTTGAAACCCGGGGCGACATCACCGCGTTCGCGGCCGCTGCGGCCTATGCTTTAAAAAACGGCGGCCGTTTCTGTTGTGTTTACGATGCCGGGCGCCTGCCCGAGCTGTGCGCGGCCATGACCGCGCACGCGCTCAACCCCAAACGCATTCGCCCGGTACACAGCCGTCCCGGGGAAGGCGCTCTGCTTGTTTTGCTGGAGGGCAGGCGCGGCGGCAACCCCGGCCTGAAATGGGAACCGCCGCTGTACTTAGAGCATTTTAACATTTAAATTATATATTAAGAAAAAATGCCCTGGCGGATGCGCCGGCAGACGCCCGCAAGCAAGCAGCGCAGCGTGTCTTTGGTTCAGGCCGCTTCGGCCTGAACGTGTATGATAAAAGGCTATGTTTTCTGTCTTTTAAATGCTGCATATGGTGTAACATTTCAAAGTTAAAATGCTCTAGGAAACTTGGCGCCTTCTGGATAAAATCCGGCAAAAATGACAAAGGGGCGCCTGAACGCCCCTTCACAGCTTTATTTTCCGAGTCATGCGTTAAAAATCAAACAACTCGCCCAGAATGCTGCCTTTCTTTTTCTTGTAATGGTAGTCGTGATGATCCGGCTTCCCATGGCCGCCATGCCCGCCGTGTCCGCCGGGGTGTTGCTCCGCTCGCGGCGCGGGTGCGGCGGAACGCTCAATGATCTTGTCCAACTCGCCACGATCCAGCCAGACGCCCCTGCACTCCGGACAATAATCTATTTCCACACCCTGCCTGTCGCTCATGACCAGGTTAACATCCTTGCATACCGGGCATTTCATATCGCATATCTCCTGTTTGTTTTTGTGTTTAACTTGCAACGCGCCAAAACTTCAATTCATCACACTTTAGAAAAGGTAAACACTATTGCCCGGATTGCAAATCGGCCGCCAGCCCGAATCGCACGACAGACGTTCTGTAAGGCCGGCGGCTCAAAAACCGGCCCCACGCCAAACCGGCTATTTCCCCGACAGGGTCCGCACCCAGACCTTGCGGTGGCGTGGCCCGTCAAATTCACAGAAAAATATGCCTTGCCAGGCGCCCAGGCATAGCTTGCCGCCTTCCACCGGGATGATCACGCCCGGCCCGATCAGGCTGGTTTTGATATGCGCCGCGCTGTTGCCCTCGGCATGACGAAAATTGCCGTCGTCATGCGGCACCAGCTTGTCCAGATAATAAAGCATGTCCCCGGCCACATCCGGGTCGCAGGCTTCATTGATGGTCACCGCGCCGGTGGTGTGCGGGCTGAACACCTGCACCGCGCCGCTCACCACGCCCAGTTCCGGCAACAAAGCCTCAATTTGCCTCGTGATGTCAACCATTTCCGCGCGTTGTCCAGTCTTGATGCTCAAGGTATGCATCGCTTGCTCCCGTAAAAAGATAAAAACCCCGGCACAACAGGCGTGCCGGGGTTTTATATGTTGATGCCTTCAGCCGGCGGCGGGTTAACGCCCCGGCCTTATTTTACCTGCCGCGGTTGCGGTCCCGGTCTCTGTCGCGGTCCCGGCCCCGGTCGCCCCGATCACGATCGCCGCGGTCCCGGTCCCGGCCCCGGTCACGATCGCCGCGATCGCGGCTGCCGCCGGACGGGCGCGCCGTGTCCTCGGGATTCCATTCAACGCCCTGCTCCTCCAGGAGCACGGCCTTGCGGCTGGCCCGAATGCGGTCGCCGTTGATCTCAATGACCTTCACGGTCATGTCCTGGCCCAACTGGGCCACATCGCCGGTTTCGGCCACGCGGGAGGTGTCCAGCTGCGAGATGTGCACCAGGGCTTCCACATTGGGCAGAATTTCCACAATAGCCCCGATTTCCATGATCTTGCGCACCTTGCCCACATAGTTCCTGCCCAGGTCCGGCCGTTGGTCATAATACTGCACCATCTGCCTGGCCTGTTCCATGGCGTCGGAAGTGGGCGCAAAAATGGAGATCACGCCGGAATCGTCAATATCAATGCTGGCGCCGGTGGCCGTGGTGATGGCTTTGATATTCTTGCCGCCCGGACCGATGATCAGGCGGATAATATCCGGATTAACTTCCACAGTGGCGTGTTGCGGGGCGTAGCGGGAGAGCTCGGGCCGCGAGGCAGGCAGGGCCTTTTGCATTTCGCCCAGAATGTGCAGGCGGCCTTCTTTGGCTTGCTGCATGGCCCGGGCCATGACTTCCGTGGGGATGCCGGTGATTTTGATATCCATCTGCACCGCGGTGACGCCCTCGGCCGTGCCCGCGATCTTGAAGTCCATATCGCCCAGGGCGTCTTCATCGCCCAGGATGTCGGTGAGCACGATATACTCGTCGCCTTCCTTGATCAGGCCCATGGCCACGCCGGCCACCGGCTCCTTAATGGGCACCCCGGCGTCCATGAGCGACAGGCAGCCGCCGCACACCGCGGCCATACTGGATGAACCGTTGGATTCCATGGTTTCAGCCACCACGCGCAGGGTAAAGGGAAAATCTTCCTCGCCGGGCAAAATGGGCGTCAAGGCCTTGTCGGCCAGAGCGCCGTGCCCGACTTCACGGCGTGACACGCGCACCGGCTTGACCTCGCCCACGGAGAAGGGCGCGAAGTTATAATGCATGAGAAAACGCTTGGTCACATCGCCACTCAAGGAGTCCATGCGCTGTTCGTCCGTGGAGCTGCCCAGGGTGGTGACCACCAGAGACTTGGTTTCCCCGCGCGCGAACAATACCGAGCCGTGCGTGCGCGGCAAAAGGCCAACCTCAATGGTGATGGGCCGCACGGTCTTAACGTCGCGGCCGTCAATACGCCGGCCTTCCTTAAGAATGCGTTGGCGCACAATACTTTTTTCCAAAGCTTCCAGAACCGGCTCCACCTGGGCCAGAGCGACGGCGTCATTCGCATATTTGGGGTCAGCGGCAAGTTCGGCGCCCACCGCCGCTTTCACGGCCTTGCGGGCATCACGGCGCGGCATCTTTTCCGGAATGCGCAAAGCCTCATCCAGCCGGGCGGAAGCCAGCTCAATGACGCGCGCTTCCAGGGCGGGGTTGACCACCGGGGGCGTGAATTGCATCTTGGCCTTGCCGGCCAGGCGCCGCAGTTCTTCCTGGGCCTCGATCAGCGGAATGATCTGCTTATGCCCCCAGGCAATGGCTTCCATCAGCACTTCTTCGCTTACAAACTCGGCCGCGCCCTCAACCATGACCACTGCCTCGGCCGTGGCCGCGAACACAATGTTCAAATCCGACTGGGCCTGTTCCTGCAAGGTGGGATTGATCACAAACTCGCCGTCAACGCGGCCCACGCGCGCGCCGGCCACGGACGCGGCAAAGGGGATGCTGGAGATGTGCACCGCC
>JAVBRZ010000109.1:0-11510 GCA_031547425.1 Desulfovibrionaceae bacterium | reverse complement strand
GGCAGCTTCGGGCCAGACAAGAAATATCTTTTTCCGCAAAGAAGCGGCAAGAGCGAAGTCCCGTTAGTCACTGCGAGTTTTTACTTAAGGGGCGCGGCATGCCAAGGCCGACCCTGTCAGTGACCGCGGCCGGAAATGTGACGGAAGCCCGCATAACGCCCGACGAGGGGACGAAGGCGGCGCCAGGCAAAGGTAGAGTTTCCAGCGAATGGAGAAAAAACACAATGATGATAGTTAGCAGTGATCGTATCAGAATTAAGCTTAAGGCTTACGATTACCGCATCCTCGACAAGGCTGTCGCGGAAATTGTGGATACGGCGCGCAATACCGGCGCCGGGGTCGCGGGGCCCATTCCCCTGCCCACCAATATCCATAAGTTCACGGTTAACCGAAGCGTGCATGTGGATAAAAAATCCCGTGAGCAGTTTGAGCTGCGCATCCATAAGCGTCTTATGGATATTTTGGAACCCACGCAACAGACCGTGGACGCCCTGGGCAAGCTGAGCCTGCCCGCGGGCGTGGACGTTGAGATCAAACTCTAGGGAGATAAGGATCATGTCTGCTAAGATTGGAATCCTGGGCCGCAAACTGGGCATGACCCGCATATTCGCCAGCGACGGCACCGCCATCGCCTGCACGGTCATCCAGGCCGGTCCTTGTCCCATTATACAAGTTAAGGATGAGGCCAAAGACGGCTATAACGCCTTGCAGCTGGCCTTTGACGCCACCAAGGAGCATCGCCTGACCAAGCCTGAAAAGGGGCACCTCGACAAGGCCGGTCGCGGTCTGTACAAGACCCTGCGCGAGATTCGCCTGGATACGCCCGTTGAAATGAACGTGGGCGATGACGTGACCGTGTCCATCTTCAATGTGGGCGAAGTGGTCAAAGTCATCGGCCAGAGCATCGGCAAGGGTTACGCCGGCGTGATGAAGCGCTGGAATTTCGCCGGGGCCAGCAATACGCACGGTACGGAAAAAACGCACCGCAGCGGCGGCTCCATTGGTATGCATACTTTTCCCGGCCGCGTGTTCAAGAACAAGAAGATGGCCGGGCATTTGGGCGCGGAAAGAGTGACCAAGGAAAACCTGCTGGTCCTGGAAGTGCGGCCCGATGATAACGTGATTCTGGTCAAAGGACCGGTGCCCGGCGCCCGGAACTCTTTGGTCATGGTGCGCAAGCAGTAGGGAGACAAGCACATGGCTGTGGTAAAAATTTACGATCAGAACAAAGGGGAGACCGGGGAAATCACCTTGGCGCCCGAGGTGTTCGAGGTCGAGGTGCGGCCTGAAATTCTCAACCTCGTGGTGCGCGCCCAGCGCGCGGCCATGCGTGCCGGCACCCATTCCACCAAGACTTACGGCGAAGTGTCCGGCGGCGGCATCAAGCCCTGGCGCCAGAAAGGCACGGGCCGCGCCCGGGCGGGCACGAGCCGCTCCAACATCTGGCGCGGCGGGGCCATAGTTTTCGGCCCCAAACCCCGCGACTATTCGTTCAAGGTCAACAAGAAAGTGCGGGCCCTGGCCCTGCGCATGGCGCTGTCTTCGCGTCTGGCCGAAGAAAACCTGATGGTGGTCAACACCTTTGACCTGCCGGAAGTGAAGACCAAGCACTTTGTGAAAATCGCCGACGCCCTGGGTTTGAAAAAGGCGCTGCTGATCATGCCCGAGGTCAATGAAAAGGTGGCTTTGTCCGCCCGCAACATTCCCGGCATTACGATTATGACCCCGGCCCAGCTCAGCGTGTATGAAATTTTAAAGCACCCCCAGCTTATCCTGCTGGAGGGCGCGGTGGCCCCGGTTGAGGCCAGGCTCAAGTAAGGAAGGCTGGTTATGGATTACACACAAGTACTCTTAAAGCCTCTCATCTCGGAAAAGACGACCCTGCTCAAGGACAGTTCCGGGCAGATCACCTTTCTGGTGGATGGGCGGGCCAACAAGATCGACGTGCAGCGCGCCGTGGAAAAGGCCTTTAAGGTCAAGGTGCGCGACGTGAACGTGGTGGTGCACAAGGCTGTGGCCAGAACCAAACACGGCCGGGTCACCGGCAAGATCCCCGGCTACAAGAAGGCTTACGTCACCCTGGCCGCGGGCGAAAAAATCGAGTTCTTTGAGGGAGTATAGCCATGTCCGTGCGTTTGTTGAAACCCACATCTCCCGGCCGTCGCGGCCAGACGGTGTCCACGTTTGAGGAAATCACGCGGGGCCGTCCGGAGCGGTCTTTGACCATCGGCAAGCCGGAAAACAGCGGTCGCAACAACCTGGGCCGCATGACCAGCCGTCGCCGCGGGTCCGGCCATAAGCGCAATTACCGCTTGATTGATTTTAAGCGCAACAAGCCGGGCATTCCGGCCACAGTGGCGCACATTGAATATGACCCCAACCGCACCGCCCGCATCGCGCTTTTGCATTATGCCGACGGAGAAAAGCGCTACATCCTGGCGCCGGTGGGCCTGAACCAGGGCGATACGGTTTTGTCCGGCGAAGGCGCGGACATTAAGCCCGGCAACGCCATGCCCATGGCCAAGATCCCCGTGGGCACCGTGATCCACAACGTGGAGCTGTACCCGGGCCGGGGCGGCCAGTTCTGCCGCGCCGCGGGCGCCTACGCCCAGCTGATCGCCAAGGAAGGGACCTATGCCCTTTTGCGCATGCCTTCGGGCGAAGTGCGCAAAGTGCTGGCCTCTTGCGTGGCCACCGTGGGCCAGGTGGGCAACATTACCCACGAAGGCATCAATTTGGGCAAGGCCGGCCGTAACCGCTGGCTGGGCCGCCGTCCTAAAGTGCGCGGCGTGGCCATGAACCCCATCGACCACCCCCTGGGCGGCGGTGAAGGCAGAAGCTCGGGCGGCCGCCACCCGGTGTCGCCCTGGGGCATGCCCACCAGGGGCTTTAAGACTCGCGACCGGAAGAAGCCTTCCGGCAAGCTGATTATCAACCGTCGTGGGAAGAAGTAGGAGAGTGAGCAATGCCTAGGTCTTTAAAGAAAGGTCCTTTCGTGGACCAGCATTTAGAAAAGAAAGTGGAAATGGCCGTTGCCAACAGCGACCGTCGGGTGATCAAAACCTGGTCGCGCCGTTCCACCGTTCTGCCGGAAATGGTAGGGCTTACTTTTGCGGTGCACAACGGCAAGAAGTTTGTTCCGGTCTTTGTTACCGAAAACATGGTCGGGCACAAGCTGGGCGAGTTTTCGCCCACGCGCACGTTCCACGGCCATGCCGGCGACAAGAAAACCAAGGCCGTAAAGAAGTAAACGAGGCAAGCTATGGAATCCAAAGCTATCGGCAGATATATTCGTATTTCACCGCGTAAAGCCAGGCTCGTGGCCAAAAACGTCAATGGCTTGCCCGTGGAGGACGCGTTGAACCTCTTGCGCTTTACGCCCAAGAAAGCGGCCGACCTGATTTATAAGGTGGTGCATTCCGCTCTGGCCAATGCCCAGCAGGCCGGCGGCGATGTGGACGCCATGAAAGTCAAGCAGGTGCTCATTGAAGACGGTCCGGTCTGGAAGCGCTTTAACCCGCGTTCCCAGGGCCGCGCGCACAGAATCATCAAGCGCACCAGTCATATCACCGTGATATTGGAAGGTTAGGTAGGAACTTAATATGGGTCAGAAAGTACATCCTTTTGGATTCCGCCTGGGGTACAACAAGAATTGGCAGTCCCGCTGGTACAGCAAGAAAGACTATCCGGCGTACGTGTTTGAAGACCACAAGATCAGGAAATTCATCAAGAAGCTCCTGTTCAACGCCGGTCTGTCCAAGATTGAGATTGAACGCCACGGCCCCAAGGTGCGGTTGATTTTGTCCACGGCCCGTCCCGGCATTGTCATCGGCCGCAAGGGCGTGGAAATTGAAAAGTTGCGGGCCGATCTCAAGCAGCGGTTCGGGCGCGAATTCGCCATTGAAGTCAATGAAATTCGCCGTCCGGAGCTGGAGTCCCAACTGGTGGCCGAAAACATCGCCATGCAGTTGGAGCGCCGGGTGGCTTTCCGCCGGGCCATGAAGCGGACCGTGACCATTTCCCGCAAGTTCGGCGCTGAAGGCATCAAGGTGGCCTGTTCCGGGCGCCTGGCCGGCGCGGAAATCGCCCGCAGCGAATGGTACCGCGATGGCCGCGTGCCGCTGCAGACCCTGCGGGCGGATATTGACTACGGTTATGCCGAAGCGCACACTTCCTACGGCATCATTGGCGTGAAGGTCTGGATTTACAAAGGTGAAATCCTGGACAACGAGGTAGAATAACGATGTTAGCTCCCAAGAAATCAAAGTACCGCAAGAGCCAGAAAGGTCGCCTCAAAGGCAAGGCCTTGCGCGGCAACACCGTGACTTTCGGCAGCGTGGGGCTGAAGTGCCTGGAACACGGCAAGCTCAGCTCCCAGCAGATTGAAGCCGCCCGTATCGCGGTGATGCGGCATATCAAGCGTGTCGGCAAGGTTTGGATTCGCGTATTCCCCGACCACCCCATTACGGCCAAGCCCCTGGAAACCCGGCAGGGTTCCGGCAAGGGCGCGCCTTGCGGCTGGGTGGCTCCGGTGAAGCCGGGCCGCGTGCTTTACGAAGTGGACGGCGTGACCCTGGAGGAAGCCAAGGAAGCCCTGACCCGTGCTGCGCACAAACTCCCGGTCAGGACCATGATTGTGGTCAAGGAAGAGGTGTAGCATGAAAACGGCTGAATTGAAAAAAATGTCCGCGGCGGACCTTGAAGCCAGGCTGGTTTCCTCTCGCGAGGCCCTGATGAATCTGCGTTTCAAACACGCCACGGGACAGTTGGACAAAACCGCTTCCCTGCGCAGCACCAAGCGCGAAGTGGCGAAAATTTTGACTATATTGCAAGAGAAGAAGGGAGCGTAATATGAATAACGCTATCCTGCATAAGAAAGGCAGAACCCTTGAGGGCACGGTGGTCAGCAACCGCAACGACAAGACCATTGTGGTTTCTGTGGTCAGCCAGGAAATGCATCCGTTGCTGAAGAAGTACATCCGGCGCAGCAAGAAATTTACAGCCCACGATCCCGAGAACGCATGCTCGGTGGGTGACAAGGTCAAGATCATAGAGTATCGGCCCATGTCCGCCTCCAAACGCTGGCACCTCGTGTCCATTGTGGAAAAGGCCGTGTAGGTAGGGGATAAGTTATGATCCAGGTTGAATCTTCACTGCAAGTGGCTGACAACTCCGGCGCCAAGCGCGTGGCCTGCATCAAGGTGCTGGGCGGCTCCAAGCGCCGTTACGCCACAGTGGGCGACATTATCGTGGTTTCGGTAAAGGAAGCCATCCCCCACGCCAAGGTTAAAAAGGGCGAAGTCATGCGCGCGGTCATCGTGCGCACGGCCAAGGAAATCCGCAGGCCCGACGGCACGTACATCAAGTTTGACACCAATGCGGCCGTGCTTTTAACCAAGCAGGGCGAACCCGTGGGCACCCGTATTTTCGGACCCGTGGCCCGCGAACTCAGAGCCAAGAACTTCATGAAAATTGTGTCTTTGGCGCCTGAGGTGCTGTAGGAGTTTATGGCCATGAAGCAATTTCGTATTCGCAAGAACGACAAGGTGATGATTATCACCGGCAAGGACAAGGGCAAGATTGGGGCCGTGCTCAAAGTGCTGCCCAAAAAAGACGCCGTGCTCATTGAAAAAATGAACATCGCGAAAAGGCACACCAAGGGCAACCCTTATCAGCAGCGGGCCGGCGGCATTGTGGACAAGGAAATGCCCATTGACATTTCCAACGTGATGCTGGTGTGCAGCGCCTGCGCGAAGCCTTCCAAAGTGGGCTATCGCCAGACGGAAGACGGCAAGAAAGTGCGCTTTTGCAAAAAGTGTAATGAAATAATTGAGTAAGGTAGGCGACCATGACGCGTCTTGAAAACATTTACCGAGAGAAAGTGGTGCCGGTCCTGCAGAAGGAGTTCAGCTACAAGTCTCCCATGCAGATTCCCGGGCTGGAGAAAATCTCTCTGAACATCGGCCTTGGCGCGGCCAGCCAGAACAACAAGCTTATGGAAGAAGCCGTGGCCGAGCTGACGGCCATTTCCGGACAGAAAGCGGTTGTCACCCAAGCCAAGAAATCCATTGCCGCCTTTAAGGTGCGCGAAGGCATGCCCATCGGCTGCCGGGTGACCCTGCGCGGCGCCGGCATGTGGGATTTTCTGGCTAAGCTGATGAACTTTGCGCTGCCTCGCGTGCGCGACTTCCGGGGCCTTCCGGATCGCGGTTTTGACGGGCGCGGCAACTTCACCCTGGGTATTAAGGAACACGCCATTTTCCCGGAAATTGAAGCGGATAAGATTGATGCCCCCAAGGGCATGAACATTACCATTGTGACCACCGCCAAAACGGACAAGGAAGGCAAGCTCCTCCTTGAACAGCTTGGCATGCCCTTCAGGAAATAAG
Source organism: Desulfovibrionaceae bacterium (assembly GCA_031547425.1). Lineage (GTDB taxonomy): Bacteria > Desulfobacterota > Desulfovibrionia > Desulfovibrionales > Desulfovibrionaceae > JAVBRZ01. Next base: position 5,121 of record JAVBRZ010000109.1, on the reverse strand, counting down.
GAGTAAGCCTTGTCCCGTACAGCATTGGAAATAAAGGCAAGCCGGAAACCCAAGTTTTCCAGCCGCGCCTATAATCGTTGTCCCATTTGCGGCCGCCCTCGTGCTTTTCTTCGCAAGTTCGGCTTGTGCCGGATCTGCTTCCGCAACATGTCCCTGCGGGGCGAGTTGCCGGGCGTTCGCAAATCGAGCTGGTAAGTCTTTAAGGAGTTATTGACATGATGACTGATCCTATTGCCGATATGCTTACGCGTATCCGCAACGCACACCTGGCCCTGCATAAGGAAGTAAGTGTGCCGCGCTCGAAGATCAAACTGGTCGTTGCCCGGATTCTCAAAGAAGAGGGTTACGTGGAAGATGTGGCCGAAGAAGACGCCAACATCAAGCTGACGCTTAAATACAGCAAGGGCAAACCCGCCATTCTGGGGCTGAGGAAAATCAGCAAGCCCGGCCGCCGCGTATACGTGGGCTCCGGCGAGATTCCTTCGGTCCAGAACGGCCTCGGCATTTGCATCGTGTCCACGTCCAGCGGGGTTCTGCCCGGCGGCGCGGCGCGCGAGAAGAATGTGGGCGGCGAGCTCTTGTGCGAAATTTGGTAGAGCAGGTGGTGTGATATGTCCAGAATAGGAAAACAGCCCATTCCCATTCCTTCCGGCGTGGAAGTGAAGATCGGGAAAGATGTGGTGGAAGTGAAGGGCCCCAAGGGCGAGCTTAAAACGCCCTGCCATCCTGCCGTTAGCTATGAAATTAAAGATGGCGCGGTGGTGATTTCCCGCGTGGATGACTCTCAGGAAGCCCGCGCGCAGCACGGCCTGCGCCGGACCTTGCTCGACAACTGCGTTGTGGGCGTGAGCAAGGGCTTTGACAAGGTTTTGGAAGTCATCGGCGTGGGTTACAAGGTGGCGGTCAAGGGCAATGTCATTGAACTGGCCCTGGGCTTTTCCCACCCTGTGCTGGTGGATTTGCCCAAAGGCATGACCGCTAAGGCCGAAGGCGCCAAGCTGACGTTGTCCTGCGCGGACAAAGAGCTGCTTGGCGAAACCGCGGCGGCCATCCGCCGGCTGCGCAAGCCTGAACCTTACAAGGGCAAGGGCATTAAGTATGAAACCGAACACGTCCGCCGCAAGGCCGGCAAATCCGGTAAGAAATAGGCAGGTTGCACGATGAGTAAGGAATTAGCCAGAGCGAAACGTAAGATTCGCATCCGCAAGAAGATTTCCGGGACGGGCGAGCGCCCCAGATTGGTGGTATATCGTTCCAACCTGCACCTTTACGCGCAGATCGTGGACGATGAAGTGGGCAACACCCTGGTTGCCGCGTCCACGTTGACCCTGTCCAAGGGCGGGGCCGCGCTTAAGCCCAACCTTGAGGGCGCGACCCGCGTGGGGCAGGAAATCGCCCGTTTGGCGAAGGAAAAGAGCATTTCCAGCGTGGTATTTGACCGTAACGGCTATTTGTATCATGGGCGCATCAAGGCTGTGGCCGAGGGCGCGCGTGAAGCTGGCCTTCAATTTTAATTGCGAGAGACGGCATGGAACACAATGAACTTGGACTGCTTGAGAAGATAGTTTATCTCAACAGAGTCGCCAAAGTTGTGAAGGGCGGGCGCAGATTCAGCTTCAGCGCCCTGGTGGTGGTCGGCGATGGCAACGGCAACGTGGGCTACGGCCTGGGCAAAGCTCAGGAAGTGCCGGAAGCGTTGCGCAAGGCCACGGAACACGCGCGGAAAAATATGTTGAGCGTGCCTCTGGTTGACGGCACCCTGCCCTATGACGTGCTGGGCCGCTACGGCTCCGGCCGGGTGCTCCTGAAGCCCGCGTCCAAGGGTACGGGCATCATCGCCGGCGGCGCCGTGCGCGCCATCATGGAGGCGGCCGGAGTCAGCGACGTGCTGGCCAAGGCCATCGGCACCAATAACCCGCACAACGTGCTCAAAGCCACCATGGCGGGGCTCGCCTCTCTGCGCAGCGCCGAGGAAGTGAGCGAAATGCGCGGCAAGACCCTGACCGCGCCCCGCAAATAGGCGAAATAGGGGATACTGACATGATTAAGGTTAAGCTCACCCACGGCTACATCGGCTGCACCCCGGTACAGCGCAAGACGCTTGCCGCCCTGGGCCTGCGCAAGATTCACATGGAAAAGACCTTTCCGGACAACCCCGCCGTGCGCGGCATGATTGAACGGGTTAAGCACCTGGTTGAGGTGGTAAAATAATGAGACTCAACGAACTTTATCCTTTTGCGGAAGAACGCAAAAACCGCAAGCGCGTGGGCCGCGGCTCGGGTTCGGGCTCGGGCAAGACTTCGGGCAAAGGCCACAAGGGCCAGAACGCGCGTTCTGGCGTTTCCCGCGACCCGGCTTTTGAAGGCGGCCAGATGCCCATCATGCGCCGTTTGCCCAAGCGCGGTTTCAAGAACGATCTGTTCAAGACCGTGTACGAGGTGGTCAACCTCTCCCGCTTGGCGGAAGTATTTGGCGAAGCCGGGGAGATCACCCTTGAGGACATTTATAATCGCGGCTTGGCGCGCAAGGGCTGCCCCGTGAAAGTGCTTGGCGTGGGAGATATCTCCCGGGCCGTGATTGTGCAGGCCCATGCGTTCAGCGCATCCGCCGCGGAAAAAATTAAAAATGCCGGCGGCGAAGCCAAGGCACTGGAAGGTTAATGAGCCGTGTCGTTGCGTGGTGTTGAGCAAGCGGCCCATGCGCCGGAATTGAGGACCAAGCTGTTCTGGACCTTCGGCCTTCTGGCCGCGTATCGTATCGGCGTGCATGTGCCGGTGCCGGGCATTGACGTGCCCGCCCTGCAGGAGTTTTTCGCCTCGGCCGCCAATACGCTGTTCGGTCTGTTTGACATGTTTTCCGGCGGCGGCCTTAAGAACGTGTCCATTTTCGCTCTGGGGATCATGCCTTACATCTCGGCCTCAATTATTCTGCAACTTTTGCAGGTGGTCAGCCCGAGCATCAAGCGCCTGGCCAAGGAAGAAGGCGCGGCCGGCCGCAAAAAGCTGACGCAGTACACCCGCTACCTCACGGTGCTGATCACCTTTGTGCAGGGCTTCGGCATCACCACGGCCCTGATCAAGATGAGCAGCCCCACAGGCGCGCCCGTGGTTCTGGACCCCAGTTGGACGTTCCGGCTGGTGACCATCCTGACCCTGACCTCGGGCACCATCCTGATTATGTGGCTGGGCGAGCAGATTACGGAGCGGGGCATCGGCAACGGCATTTCCCTGATCATCTTCTCCGGGATCGCGGCTTCCATCCCCGGCGGCATCCTTAAGACTTTCCAGCTTATGGGCGCCGGCGAACTCAGCATTTTCTTCCTGATCGTCATTGTGGCGGTCATGGCCGCGGTGCTCCTGGGCATTGTCTTTGTGGAGCGCGGCCAGCGGCGCATACCCATTCACTACGCCAAGCGGCTCATGGGCCGTAAAATGGTGGGCGGCCAGACCACGCACCTGCCCTTGAAGGTGAACACGGCCGGCGTTATTCCGCCCATTTTCGCCTCGAGCCTGCTGCTTTTCCCGGCCACCATCGCGCCCATGATCAATATTCCCTGGGTGCAGGAGTTCAGCCAGCTGTTTGCGCCGCACACCATGCTTTACAACGTGCTTTATGTGGCGCTGATCGTATTTTTCTGCTTCTTCTACACGGCCATTGTCTTTGACCCCAAGGACATCGCCGAGAACTTGAAGAACCAGGGCGGCTTTATTCCGGGCATTCGGCCCGGGGGCAAGACCAAGGAATACATTGACAAGGTCCTCACCCGTATTACTTTGTGGGGCGCGGCCTATATTTCGTTGGTCTGCGTGCTGCCCATGCTCATGATCGCCCAGCTTCACGTGCCGTTCTATTTCGGCGGCACCAGCATTCTGATTCTGGTGGGCGTGGCCATGGACTTCATGGGCAAGGTCGAGTCGTATCTCATCTCCCGGCAGTATGAAGGGCTGATGAATAAAACCAGACTCAAAGGTCGCTAGGTGAAAAAAATCCGGGGCATATTCATAAAGAACGAGAAGGAAATAGAGCTTCTCCGCCAGGCCAACCGGATCGTGTCCCGTATTCACGACGCTTTTGCCGAGGAAATGCGGCCCGGGCTGACCACCATGCATTTTGAGGAAATCGCCCAGCGCTTGTGCCGGGAATATAAGGTCAAGCCCGCCTTTCAGGGCTACCACGGGTTCCCTTTCGCCCTGTGCGCCTCCATCAACAATGAGGTGGTGCACGGCTTTCCCTCAGCCGATCGCGTGTTGGAAGAGGGGGACATTGTCAGTTTTGACATGGGCGTGATTTATGAAGGTTTTTACGGCGACGCGGCCCGGACCCTGGCCGTGGGTAAAATCGCCCCGCAGGCGCAGCGCCTTATTGACGTGACTTACGAGTCATTGATGAAAGGCATTGCCCAGGCCAAAGCCGGCGGCCAGTTGTATGACATTTCGGCCGCAGTGCAGCAGCATGTGGAAGGGGCGGGTTTCAGCGTGGTTAAGCGTTTTGTGGGGCACGGCGTGGGCCGGGCTCTGCACGAAAAACCAGAAGTGCCCAATTTTGTGGTGCCGGGGCTTGCCGGACCGGAACTCGTGCCCGGCATGGTGCTGGCCATTGAGCCCATGGTTACCGCCGGGCGGGCCGATGTGGATATTTTGGACGACGACTGGACCGCGGTGACCAGGGACGGATCCCTGGCCGCGCATTGGGAGCACTCCATCGCCATCACCTCGGGTGGCCCGCGAATTTTGAGCTTGTCCGAGTAGGCGTCGGAGTAGCAGAAGATATACCGCTTGACGCGGATCGGGAAAGGTGGTAATTGCCCCTGTTCCGTTTCCGTTGCGCGGGGGCGTATTGCGGCTGCAAAAATTAAGCCCTTGCGACGGAACCGCTTTAGCGGCGTAATTATTATTTTGGAGACAATGCCATGAAGATCAGGCCCTCAGTGAAAAAACTCTGCCCCAAGTGCAAAATTGTGCGCCGCCAGGGCGTTTTACGTGTGATTTGTGAGAATCCCCGGCACAAGCAGCGCCAGGGTTAGGCAAGCAGGAGAATTATTGTGGCTAGAATTGCAGGAATAGATCTGCCCCATGGAAAGCGGGCCGACGTGGCCCTTACCTACATTTACGGCATCGGACG
>JAVBRZ010000070.1:0-4795 GCA_031547425.1 Desulfovibrionaceae bacterium | reverse complement strand
AAACCACAGTTTGGCCCGGCCGCCATGCACGCGGGAACAGGTCGCTCCCCACGCGGGAGCGTGGATTGAAACTTTGATGGTGTACGGCTGGCCATCAAGCCAACCTGTCGCTCCCCACGCGGGAGCGTGGATTGAAACATGTTGGCCCAGAACTTTGCGGTTTTGGGCGCGAGTCGCTCCCCACGCGGGAGCGTGGATTGAAACTCTCCACGGCCTCCCCCCAGCTGCGCGCCCGCGTGTCGCTCCCCACGCGGGAGCGTGGATTGAAACGGTTATGGCCTTTGACAGCGCCGAGGCCGTGTAGTCACTCCCCACGCAGGACGCGCCGCAGGTCAACTTCTTTCGCCGCCTCCTCTCCACTGGTGCGGAGCGAAGCGCGGCCCAGCCGTTAGGCGAGTTTTAGAGCCTTACGGGTGAAGACAGCAGCGATAAGCACCTTTGCCAAACATTAAATGCCATAAAAAAGCACCTTCTGCACCCCGAACCCGACCAGCAAAACCAGGTCGGCCGGGCATCCGTTAACTCCGTGCCTTTGCTGAAAAAATTTGACTGGATTCATTTGTTGTGCTTTTGTATTTCCAGGGATTGTGTTTTTTTTCACATATACGCGAACCACTTTATCAACAAAGGATAAAGGCTTTTAAAACGGATAATCACAAGGCGGACTATGCCCGGCTTTGCGCAAAATCCGATTCATGGCCCGTGCGCGGTATTCCAGGCCGGGTCCGCTTGATAAATCTAGGGAGATAGTTATGAGCAAGGACAACGTGTTTACCCCCCCCACCCCCCTGCCGGGCACCCATGTGCCGTCCAGGGCCGCTTACGAGGACCTGTGCCGCCAGGCGGACCGGGACCCGGCCGCTTTTTGGGGCAAACGCGCCCAGGATCTGCTGGACTGGTTTTCCCCCTGGCATACGGTCATGGACTGTGACCTCAAATCCGGCAAAATCGGCTGGTATCTCGGCGGCAAGCTCAATGTGGCCCACAACTGCCTGGATCGGCACCTGGCCGCCGGCCGCGGCAGCAAAACCGCCATCCTCTGGGAAGGCGACCCCGCAGGGGAATCGCGGGCAGTGACCTACGCGGAACTGCACGCCGAGGTCTGCCGCTTCGCCAATGTGCTCAAATCTTTCGGCTTGAAAAAGGGCGACCGCGCCTGCCTCTACCTGCCCATGATTCCTGAAACCGCCGTGGCCATGCTGGCCTGCGCGCGCCTCGGGCTCGTGCACGCTGTGGTTTTCGCCGGTTTTTCCTCAGCGAGCCTCGCCGACCGCATCAACGACTGCGAAGCCCGCGTCCTGATCACGGCGGACTGCGTGCCGCGCGCGGGCAAAAAAATCCCGCTCAAAGCCAGCGCGGATGAAGCCCTGGCCTCCTGTCCGGGCGTGGAAAAAGTCATTGTGGTGGACCGGGGCGGCCTCGAAGCTCCCATGACCCCCGGCCGCGATGTCTGGTGGCACGAAGCCATGGCCGCGCCCGGCCTGGACGCTCCCTGCCCGGCCGAGCCCATGGATGCCGAGGACATGCTTTTCCTGCTGTACACTTCGGGCAGCACGGGCAAGCCCAAGGGCGTGGTGCATACCACGGGCGGCTATCTCACCTATGCGGCCCACACCACCCAAATCGTGTTCGACATCCAGGAAGAGGATATTTACTGGTGCACGGCGGACGTGGGCTGGATCACCGGCCACAGCTACCTGCTTTACGGCCCTCTGGCCCTGGGCGCTACCACGCTTATGTTTGAAGGCGTGCCCAACTGGCCCCAGCCCGACCGTTACTGGAAAATTGTGGAAAAATATAAAGTCAGCATCTTGTATACCGCGCCCACGGTCATCCGGGCGCTCATGCGCGAAGGCCCGTCCTGGCCGGGCGGCTGCGATTTGTCCACCCTGCGCATCCTGGGCTCGGTGGGCGAACCCATCAACCCCGAAGCCTGGCTGTGGTATCACGAGCACATCGGCGGCAACAAAGCCCCCATTGCCGATACCTGGTGGCAGACCGAGACCGGCGGCATCCTCATCGCCCCCCTGCCTTACGCCGCCGACCTCAAGCCCGGCAGCGCGGGACACCCCCTGCCCGGCCTTAACACCACTGTGCTGCATGCCGACGGCTCCCCCGCGCCGCGCGGCGAAAACGGCCACCTGGTCATCACAAACCCCTGGCCCGGCATGTTCCGCGGCTTATATAAAGACCAGGAGCGTTTTATCGCCAGTTATCTGGAACGCTTCCCCGGCGCGTATCAAACCGGCGACGGCGCGTCCTGCGATGTGGACGGCGACTTCTGGATCACCGGCCGCCTGGACGATGTGATTAACGTATCCGGCCACCGCATGAGCACGGCTGAACTGGAATCAGTGCTGGCGGCCCATGAAGATGTGGCCGAGGCCGCGGTGGTGGGCATGCCCCATGCCATCAAGGGCCAGGCCATTTACGCCTACGTGGTTTTACAGCATAACGTCCAGGACGATGACAGCGTGGCCCCGCGTTTGCGCAAATGGGTGCGCGAAGCCATCGGCCCCATTGCCACTCCCGAAGTGATCCAGGTTGTGGACGGCCTGCCCAAAACCCGCAGCGGCAAAGTCATGCGCCGCATCCTGCGCCTGATCGCTGCCGGCCAGACCAACGACTTCGGCGACACCTCCACCCTGGCTGATGCCGCGGTGGTCGCCGACCTGGTGGAAGGATTCCTCAACCTGCGCGGCGAATAAGCGCGGCGGACAAGCGAGCGGCTATGCCGGATTCAAGGCAAAGGTTGGGAGTGGTGTTTTTTCCGGCGTTTGACTGGGCCATTTCCGACCTGCACCCGGAACGCGAAGAGCGCCTTTTATACACCCAGGATCAATTCCGGGAAGAAGGCGTCTTTGACCTCGCTAATATTCAGGAGTACCCGCCCACATACGGCCTTTACGAAGACGTGGAACGGGTGCACTTCTGCCTGCCGGAAACCCGCGCCCGTTGCGGCCCTTCGCACCTGTCCTCCCTGGGCGGAGCCATCAGGGCCGCCGATCTGGTGTTCACCGGCCGGGCGGACAAGGCCCTGGCCTTGGTGCGCCCGCCCGGCCACCATGCCATGAAGGTGGTGCACGGCAATCGCGGCTTCTGCGATGTGAACATCACGGCCATGATGATTGAATACGCCAGGGAAACCTATGGCGCGCCGCGCGTGGCCGTGGTGGATACCGACTGCCACGCCTCGGACGGGATCATGGATATTTACTGGAACGACCCGGACACCCTGGTCATTTCCCTGCACCAGGACCCGCGCACGGCCTACCCCGGCACCGGCTACATCCACGAACTGGGCGGCCCCACCGCGCTGGGGGCCACCGTAAACATCCCCCTGCCGCCCGGCACCGGAGACGCCGGCTATATTTACGCCATGCAAAACGTGGTGCGGCCCCTGCTGGCCAAATTCAAGCCCGACCTGGTGGTCAACGCCGCCGGCCAGGACAGCCACTTCTCCGACCCGCTCACGGATATGAACATGACCGCGCGCGGCTACGCGGAAATCACCCACCTGCTCAAAGCCGACCTTGCCGTGCTGGAAGGCGGCTACGCCATTCACGGCGCCCTTCCCTACACCAACCTGGGCGTGGCCCTGGCCATGGCCGGCGTTGATTACGAGGGCGTGGCCGAACCCGGACTTTCACCCGCGGTTATCCGCGCGGCCAAACATTTAAGCGATGATGTGCGCCGGGTCTGCGACGCCGTGCTGGAGACCGTGGCCGAGCCGCCCAAGAAGAGCCTGCGCGGCGACTTTTTGGACGGCTGGTATACCCGAAACAAAGATATTTATTACGATACCGACGCCATCTCCGAATCCCAGGTGGAGGCCGTGCGTTTGTGCGGGCAATGCGCCGGCCTGGTGCGCATCGAAACCTGGTCCACGGTCAATCCCTTGAGTTGCTGCCTGGAAATCCCGCGCGGGGCCTGCCCCGACTGTCAGTTTTTAGGACAGGAACTTTACGAGGCGGCCAAAAAGCAGCCCAGTTACCGTTACGTGCGGCTCATTGATCGGGTGCAAAAAAAAAATCTCGGCTCGGGGTTCTGAACTCCGTTGATACATGCCCGCCCGCCACCGGGCGCAGCCTCCCAAAATCGCTGAATAAAAAGCCCGTTGACGCGGAGTGACCAGCAAAACGTCCACTCCGCGCCAACGGGCTTAAAGCTGCTTAGAGCATTTTAACATTTAAATTATATATTAAGGAAAAATGCTCTGGCGGATGCGCCGGCAGACGCCCGCAAGCGAGCAGCGCAGCGTGTCTTTAGTTCAGGCCGCTTCGGCCTGAACGTGTATGATAAAAGGCTATGTTTTTTGTCTTTTAAATGCTGCATATGATGTAACATTTCAAAGTTAAAATGCTCTAAAGTTGATATGGCCGGCGATGCGCGGGCGGACGCCGACAGGCGGGCAACGCGGCGCGCGTTTCGTTCAGTCCGTTTCGGCCTGAACGTGCACGATATAAAAAAGCTGTGTTTTTGTATTTTTAAAATGCTCCGCGAGGCAGCGTTTAAAAGTTAAAAGGATCAGCGCTATCTGTTGAATCTGAGCGTTTTATGCCGGGCGCGCTCCGGTAAAACGCTCCCAAGGCCGTCATGCTGCAATTTTCTGAATGGTTGGACAACCTGCCCGCAACCCTAACGGGCCTGCTCGGCTCTTTGGGCGTCACCCTGACGACCATTTGGGAAGCCCTGCCCTATTTGCTGGTGGGCGGGCTGATCACCATGGCCACGGTGGCCGGCGCCATGATCCTGGGCCTGATTCTGGGCGTGCCCATGTCCCTGGCCCAAACTT
>JAVBRZ010000008.1:0-13481 GCA_031547425.1 Desulfovibrionaceae bacterium | reverse complement strand
GTGGACTCTTTCGACCGACCCGGACCAGTTGGTGGACGTGCAGACCGCGGCGCCCGGGCGCGCGGCCCTGGGCGAGCCCTTCGGCCTGCCCGCCGGGGTGTCCGTAACCGGCAAAATGGTTGCCGCCCTGCGCGAATTGGGCTTCGACCGCGTGTTTGACACCGATTTTGCCGCTGACCTGACCATTATGGAAGAAGCCGCGGAATTTATCCACCGCCTGCAACACGGCGGCAAGCTGCCCATTCTGACCAGTTGCTGCCCGGGCTGGGTGAAATTCTTCGAGCACCAGTTCAGCGACATGCTGGACGTGCCTTCCACCTGCAAATCGCCGCAGCAGATGTTTGGGGCCATTGCCAAAACCTATCTGGCCGACAAGCTGGGCATTGCGCGCGACAAGCTGGTGGTGGTTTCGGTCATGCCCTGCATTGCCAAGAAATACGAATCCGGGCGCACGGAAATGAAGCGGGACGGCATTCCGGATGTGGACCTGTCCATCACCACCCGCGAGCTGGCCAAAATGATCCAGGAAGCGGGCATCAATTTCGTGGCCCTGCCGGATGGCCAGTTTGACTCGCCCATGGGCGAATCCACGGGCGCGGGCGTGATTTTCGGCGCCAGCGGCGGCGTGCTGGAAGCGGCCCTGCGCACGGCTTATGAATGGCTCACCGGCCAAACTTTGGAAAAAGTGGACTTTACCGCTCTGCGCGGCATGAAGGGCATCAAGGAAGCCACCGTGCGCGTGGGCGATATGGACGTCAACGTGGCGGTGGCCAGCGGCCTGGGCAATGCCCGGCAACTGCTGGAAAGCATCCGATCCGGTAAAACTCACTATCATGCCATTGAAATTATGGCCTGCCCCGGCGGTTGCATTGACGGCGGCGGCCAGCCCTACCACCACGGGCGCATTGATGTCCTGGAAAAACGCACCCAAGCCCTATTTAGCGAAGACAAGGGCAAGCGGCTGCGCAAGTCTCACGAAAACCCGGACATTCAGAAGCTCTATGCGGAATTTTTGGGCGAGCCGCACAGCGATTTGGCCGTGCGGCTTCTGCATACCGTGTACAAGGCGCGGCCCAGAATTTAAGCGCCCAAAGGCTGCAATTGCAAGATTTGGAGTTTTACATTTGAATGGAATACAACGGGCGGCTTTTTGCATGTGCAAAAAGCCGCCCGCTACGCTTGAATTGTTTTTAGAAAAGCGTACGCTAGCCATTTCAGCAATAATTATTTTGTCTGAAGAGCTGATAAAGGCGCTTGCGCCATTAAGGATAACACAGGATGAAGAATGATGGTTTTGCCCCGTTTATTGATGAAGCCAAGATCTGGGCGGTTATCGAACGGGAAGGCGCTCCCGCTGTGGAGCGCATTGACGACGTGCTGGCCAAGGCCCGCGAGGGCAACGGCCTTGAGATGGAAGAAGCGGCGGCCTTGCTGGCCCCCATGCCCGAAGACCGCCTGGCCGACGTGTACGCCACGGCCCTGAAGTTGAAAGAACAGGTTTACGGCAAGCGCATGGTTTTGTTCGCGCCGCTGTATGTGTCCAATCTCTGCGGCAACACCTGCGCTTATTGCGCCTTCAGCGCCCTGAACCAGGACCTGGCGCGCCGCAGTCTCACACCTGACGAAATCAGGGAGGAAGTGCGCATCATTGAACAGATGGGGCACAAGCGCATTCTGGCCGTATACGGCGAGCATCCGTCCTGGAACGCCAGGGCCATTGCCGAGAGCATTGAGGTGATGTACAGCGTGAAAACTCCGCCCAGCGGAGAAATCCGGCGCATCAACGTCAACTGCGCGCCCCTGGACTCCGAGGGCTTTGCCGTGCTTAAAAGCACGGGTATCGGCACTTTCCAGTGCTTTCAGGAGACTTACCACCGGGAAACTTACACGGCCATGCATCCGGGCGGCCGCAAGAAAGATTACGACTGGCGCATCTTCGCCATGCACCGCGCCAATGAAGGGGGCATTGACGATGTGGGCATCGGGGCGCTCTTCGGACTGTTTGACCACCGCTTTGAAGTTCTGGCCATGATGCAGCATGCCGAGGCCCTGGAGCGTGAGTACGGCGCCGGGCCGCACACCATTTCCTTTCCGCGCATTGAACCGGCCCAGAATTCAGACCTGTCCCACAACCCGCCCCATGTCATCACTGATGACGTGTTCAAGCGGATCATTGCCGTGGCGCGCCTGGCCATGCCCTACACGGGCATGATTATCACCACCCGCGAAAAGCCGGAGCTCAAACGCGAACTCCTGCGCCTGGGCATTTCCCAGCTCAGCGCGGCTTCGCGCACCTATCCAGGCGGCTATGCCGATGCGCGCACCAACAAGGAAGACGCGCAGCAATTCTGGGTGGGCGACAGTCGGGGCCTGGCTGAAATCGTGCGCGATTTGCAGGTGGACGGCTATATTCCGTCTTTTTGCACGTCCTGCTACCGCAAGGGCCGCACCGGCGAACACTTTATGGGTCTGGCCCACACGGCGTTCATCCACAACTTCTGCCAGCCCAATGCCCTGACCACTTATTATGAATATCTGTGCGATTACGGCGATGTCGAGGCCATTGAGGCCGGCAAGCGGATCATTGCCGAGGCTGTGGCCAAGATGCCCGCCAAAGACCGGGAAGCCATGCGCCGCACTTTGGAGCGCGTGGAACAAGGGGAGCGCGATATCTGCGTATGATGCCGTTACCGGGCATGGACCTTGATTTATGGGACGAGGCCACGCGTCTGCGTGAAAAATATTGGGGCAATGCGGTATATTTGCGCGGCATAGTGGAATTTTCCAATCACTGCGGCCAAAACTGCCTATATTGCGGCCTGCGCCGCGACAATCGCGCGCTGTCCCGCTATCATCTGGGCGAGGATGTTGTTTTTGCCGCCGCAAAAGGCGTGCGCGACCTGGGCCTGGGCACTTTAGTGCTGCAGTCCGGGGAAGATGCCGCCTGTGAGGCCGCACGCCTGGCAGAACTGATCGAGCGCGTCAAGCACGAGCTTGGCCTGGCCGTGACCCTGTCTTTGGGCGAGCGCGGCTACGAAGATTACGCCTTGTGGCGCGAGGCCGGGGCGGACAGGTATCTGCTTAAACTGGAAACTTTGGACGAAACGCTCTACGCCCGCCTGCGGCCGGGCAGAACGCTCGGCGAGCGGCTGGCGGCTTTGCGAAATTTGGCGGAATTGGGCTATGAGACCGGTTCAGGCCTGATTGTCGGCCTGCCGGGAGAAAATCCGGCCGCGCTGGAGCGGGGGGTTGAGTTTCTAGCCGGGCTGGGCCTGGATATGGTGTCCATGAGCCCGTTTACTCCCGCGCCGGGCACGCCTTTTGCCGACGAGCCCCCCTGCGGCCTGGCGGAGATTTTAAATGCCATGGCCCGGGCGCGCGTGCTCATGCCCTCGCTCACTCCGGCCGAAGTGCGCGGCGATTACGTCATTTACGCGGGCAAAAACAGCGACGCGCAAGACCCGGCGACGCGGGCCGCAGCCATGCGCAAGATGCTGCTGGAGGCCGGATTCACGCTGCCGGCCGGGCCGGGTTCCGCCTGGCGGCTGATGCGGGCGTAGCTTCTGAAACAAGGGATTGCCAAGGGCCACAGCCATTGGGCCTGTTCCTTCCCGGAGACAACGTAAACCCAAAGGATAGGATAATTATATGACCGGCGCTTTTCGCGGCGAACGCCTGCACATTGCCATCCTCGGCCGTTGCAACACCGGCAAATCCACCTTGCTCAACCTTCTGGCCGGGCAAAACGCGGCCATTGTTTCGCCCGAGCCCGGCACCACGGGCGATCCCGTGCCCCTGTCCTTTGAACTGCATCCCTTGGGGCCGGTTACCCTGTATGACACGGCAGGGCTGGATGAAACCTCGGAATTGGGGGCCTTGCGTCGCGAAGCCGGGCGCAAGGTGCTGGCCCGGGCGGACCTGGCCGTGCTGGTCACCGACGAGCAGGGCCTTGGAGCGTGGGAGCGGGATATTTGCGAATCGTTGAAAGCCCTGGGCACGCCTTTCCTGTTGATTTTCAACAAAGCCGATCTGGCGCCGCCCACACCGCAAGACCTTAACTGGTGCGCCAAAAATAATATTCATTGCATGGCTGTGATCGCCAAGCAACCCCAAAACCCGGCTTTCCTGCGGGAGGCTCTGGTGCGCCTAGCTCCGGACGCGGCCAAACAGCCCCCCCTGGTCAGAGACCTTCTTGCTCCCGGCGGATTGGTGGTTTGCGTAGCCCCCATTGATTCCTCGGCGCCCAAAGGGCGGCTCATCGCGCCGCAGGTGCAGACCCTGCGTGAACTCCTGGATAACCATCACCCGGCCGTGGTGGTTCAACCCGCTGATCTGGCGCGAACCCTTGAGCTTTTGCGCCGGCCGCCGGACCTGGTCATCACTGATTCCCAGGCGGTGCGCGAAGTGGCGGCCATTGTGCCGGAAACTGTGCGCTTGACCACGTTTTCCATTTTATTCGCCAGGCTCAAAGGCGACTTTAATATCCTGCTGGCCGGCGCCGAGGTTATAGATTCCTTGCCCGCCGGCGCGGCTGTGCTTATGGCTGAAGGCTGCGCCCACCATGCCCAGGACGATGATATTGCGCGCGTGAAATTGCCTGCGCTGTTGAAAAAGTATACCGCCCGCGACTTCAAATACACGTATACTTCCGGCCACGATTTCCCGGCTGACCTCAACCGCTACGACCTGGTGATCATGTGCGGCGGCTGCATGCTCAACCCCGGCGAAATGCATCGCCGCCTGCGCTTGTGCGCCGCGGCCGGCGTGCCCATCACCAACTTCGGCATGGCCATATCTCTGGCCCAGGGCATTTTGGGGCGGGTGGCCGCGCCGTTGAAAAGTTGAGCCGAAGAGCGCGGGCCCGCGCGCCAGTGAGGAGCAGGGTAAGCTCACGCCCAAACGCAAGTGCGATCTTTTCTTGAAAACAAGCCTGCATTGTGGAAAACGGAGATATGCGCATCTGCCGCCATGGCTGGCGCCGGAGCGTGGTGGCGGGCAGCATCGCCAGGCCACTCATTTTCGAGGTCTGAAATTCCGGTCATTTCAAGAACCTGATTTGTGAATACCATGCGGGGAAGTTCGATACTCCGGAGATTTGCCGCAACCGCATGTAGCCATGGGATTTGCTGAAAAAATTTAACGCAAAAAGCGCGGCTTTTCAGCCGCGCTTTTTTTGGGCCGCCGCAAAGGGACGGCATTTATATAATCAGGCGCGTTCTTAAGCGCTTGTTGGCTTGGCTTTTTTGCCGCCTTTGTCTCCAAATACGGACAGGAGCACGGTGCTGGCCAGAATGGCCACAATACCCAGGATGGAATTAACGGTCATGGGTTCGCCCAGGAGGAAAATGCCCCAGGACGCCGCAGCCAGGGGCTCCACCAAGGTAAGGGTTACGGCTGTGGAGGTGTTGGTGGTGCGCAGGCCCGCCAAATACAGGGCATAGGCCAGGGCTGCGGTAATCACGCCCAGGTGCAGGGCAATGATCATGCCCTTGCCTGTAAAGATCCAGGCTGTGGGGAAGATGAAAAACACCGGGATGCAGAAAACGGCGCCAATGCCGAAGAGCACTCCCATGACCGCGTCGGCGTCGCGGCCCTGGATGATCACTTTGCCGGCAATAATGTAAATGGAATAAAAAGTGGCCGCGGCCAGGGCCAGGAGCAGGCCGATGGGATTGATGGAAATTTCGCCGGTGAGGGTTAACAGCCCGAGACCGGCCAGGGCCAGGATTGTGGCCGGGTACCAGAGTTTAATCGGCTTTTCTTTAAGAAAAACCCAGGCCATGAGTCCGCCGATAATAGGGGTGGCGCCGATGCCCACCACAGTGCCCACGGCCACGCCCGTGTACTTCAGGGCCATGAAGAAGCTTAGTTGATAGCCGAGCACGCCCATGGCCGCCAGAAAGGTTTTACCCAGAGGCCAGGTGCGCAAGTTGGGCAGGCGTTTGCCCATGGCGCACCAGCCGAGCAACGCGACGCTGCCCACCAAAAGCCGCAACGCCCCGATAACCAGAGGCGTGGCGCCCTCCGGGGACAGGGCCTGGGTGGTGCCGGTGGTGGAAAAACAAAGGCCACTGAGGATGATCAGCAGGGGACCGCGGGCGATAAGGGCTTGTTTGGGGCTCATAGTTCCGTGAAACTCTGGTTAAACGTAAATGGTGAAAGGTTTTCGTCGCAAGCGACATGGGTCCGCAGGGCACACCGAATATTTTTCTGTACCACGAAAGAGCTTGTGTCGCCACAACTGGAAACCCACAATCTGGTCGACAATGCCCCTTTGGAGTTAGGCCAAATTAGAGCATTTTAACTTTGAAATGTTACACCATACGCAGCATTTAAAAGACAAAAAACATAGCCTTTTATCATACACGTTCAGGCCGAAACGCCCTGAACTAAAGATGCGCTACGCTACTCGCTTGCGGGCGTCTGCCGGCGCATCCGCCAGAGCATTTTTCTTTAATATATAATTTAAATGTTAAAATGCTCTAACTTTGACCGCAACATTGATTATGGGACAAGCTTCAGAGCGGCTTGCACTCCCCGCGCAGGAGCGCCGCTTTGCCGAAACGGGCACGGATCTCGTCAATAGCTTCGTCCAGGGCCCGGTCGCGGGCATCGCCCGCGTCACAGGCGTCGCTTTCCGTTGCGCCGAAACCGGGCAACAGCAACTGCCGCTCCTCATCTCCCCAAACAAAGCCGGACAAGCTTACGCCAATAAGGCGCACGGGCCGGGGCAACTCCAGATTGTCCAACAATGCGGCCGCGGTTTCATAAATCAGCCGGGTGGAAGCTGTGGCCACAGGCAGGGTCCGGCTGCGGGTGATTTGCTTGAAATCTGAAAATTTGACTTTCAGCGTCACTGTGCGCCCCTGGGCTTTACTGCGCCGCACGCCCGCGCCCACGGTCTCGGCCTGCCGCAGCAGCCAGGATTTTAAAACTTCGCGATCCGAAGTATCCGCAAGCAGAGTATCTTCCGCGCCTTCGGATTTGGGCGCCAGAGAGGGCTCAACTTTGGATCGGTCAATGCCCTGGCTGCGCTCCCAAACCATCACGCCCAGCTTGCCCAGGCGGCGTTCCCAAAAATCCGGGGGATAGCAGGCCACGTCTCCGGCGGTGCTGACTCCCAGGGCTTTAAGGCTGTCCAGGGTTCGCTCGCCCACACCGGGAATGCGGGAGGCCGGCAGATTGCGCAAAAAGGACTGAACCTGTTCCGGGTAAAGCACGGTCAGGCCATTGGGCTTATGCACATCTGAAGCGATTTTGGCCAGGAATTTCACCGGCGCCAGCCCCACAGAGCAGGTCAGGCCGGTGCGTGCGAACACCGCGTTCTTCAAGTCCTCGCCCAGGCTTTCCACCGGCCCGCACAGACGCTCAAGGCCGCTGACCTCAAGATAGGCCTCGTCAATGGAAGCCTGCTCCACCACGGGCGAAAAATCGCGCAACACGGCCATGACCTGGCGGGAAACCTCGGCATAGCGCTCATGGCGCGGCGCAATATATTCACCCTGCGGGCAAAGCTGCAAGGCGCGGGTCATGGGTATGGCCGAGCGCACGCCAAACGCGCGCGCTTCATAAGAGGCGGCGCAAACCACTCCCCGCGCGCCGTGGCCCACAATAACCGCTTTGCCGCGCAAGGCCGGATTATCCAGCACTTCCACGGAAGCGAAAAACGCATCCATGTCCACATGCATAATCCAGCGCGCGTCCCGGTTTTCCGAACGCGACGAATTGTGGTTGTGTTGGGCCGGGTTCATGTATATTATCCAAAAATTATTGTGCGCAGATTATAAAAATGTTTTCCAAGCTCCGCAACCAACACCAGACCGCTTAAACACAACATGTCCAAACCGTCTTTTTCCTTTGTTCATGCCGCTGACCTGCATCTGGGCGCCGCTTTTACCGGCCTGACCCGCCAGGCCGGCGATCTGGCTGAAATTATGGAAAAAGCCGCCTATACGGCCCTGGACAACCTGGTCAAACTGGCCCTGGCCGAAAAAGCAGCGGCCGTGCTGCTGGCCGGGGACGTCTATAACCGCGAAACCGGCAGCGCCAAAGCCATCTTGAGTTTGCGCGACGCCTGCGACGCCCTGGATCAGGCGGACATAAGCGTTTTTATTGCTCACGGCAACCATGACCCCCTACTCGGGCCGACTCTGGTGAACTGGCCCGGTAATGTGCATATTTTCGGCAGCGAGGCTGTTACGCAAGCGCCCGTTGCCCGGCGGGGAGAAACTCTGGCCCTGGTGCACGGCATCAGCCACAACCGCCGTGATGTAAGCGCCAACCTGGCCGCTCTGTTCAGGCGCGCCCCTCAGGATATTTTCCAAATCGGCCTGCTGCATTGCCAGGTGGGCGCCGCAGCCGGGCATGCGCCTTACGCCCCCTGCGCTGTGGATGATCTGGCCCGCGCGGGCATGGATTACTGGGCCCTGGGGCACGTGCACAAACGCGGCCCCGTCCGCGCCTCTCCGCCCGCCTGGTATCCGGGCAACACCCAGGGGTTGCACATCAATGAAGACGGGCTCAAAGGTTGCCTGCTGGTCAAAGTGCGGGAGGGGCATATGGCGGACATAGCTTTCCGCGCCCTGGGACCGGTGGAGTGGCTTAACCTCTCAGTTTCTCTGCAAGACGCGGACAAGCTGGATATTGCCGAAGAGCGCGTCAGAACCGCCTTGGAAGGAATTCTTCGCGAAACCGCGCCCACCACGGCCGGCTACATTGTACGCCTTGTTCTTGAAGGACGCACCGAGCTTGACGCCGAGCTGCGCCGCGCCTGGGGACCGGAGGTGCTGGAGCGCCTGCGGGCCTGGGGGCGGGAGCGCTCACCCTTTGTCTGGCTGAAAGACCTGCGGCTGAACACCTCCCCCGGTCGGGATATGAACAGCCTGGAGCAGCGCGACGACCTTTTGGGCGAAACCCTGCGCCGTCTGGCAGCCTGGCAAAAGGACCCGGCTGAGCTCGCCCGGCTCCTGGAGGGCCCCCTGGCTGAGCTATACGGCCCGCGCGCGGCCCAGGCCAGGGCCGCCGGACTTGCACCCCCGTCGAATGATGAACTGCGCGGCCTGCTGCGTGAGGCGGCCTTTATCTGCCTGGAAGCTTTAAGCCCGCCGGAGAAAGCCTGATGTACATCGACCAGATGGAAATCTCGGGCTTTGGCCTGTATTCCGGCCTGACCCTCAATCTGGAGCAGGGGCTGAACATTATTCTGGGGCCCAATGAAGCCGGCAAAAGCACCTGCCACGAATTTGTACGCTTTGTGCTCTACGGCCCGCCCACAGGCAGCGGCTCGCGCGGAGCGCCGCGCTATGAACCCCTGGCCGGGGGCGAGCACGGCGGCAGCCTTGAGTTGGTCACCCTGGCCGGGCAAAGCTTCCGCCTAACCCGCAAAGGCAGAACTCCCAACAAATTCCGGCTCATTGACGCCAATATGGAAGAGCTGGGGCCGGAAATGCTGGCCCACGTTCTGGGCCAGGCCGGGCCGGAGCTGTACAATACTGTCTTCGCCTTCAGCATCAAAGAGCTTTATGACCTGAATGCCCTGGACCCCAAACAGACGCCCGACGTGCTTTGCGGCATCAACTTCGGGCTGGGGAACATTTCCATTTCCGCCGTGCTCAGGGACCTGGACCAGCAAAGGGCCAAGCTTTACGCGCCCCGCGCCTCTAACCCGGCGCTCAATGATCTGTTCAGGGAACTTAAGCAGGTGCGGGAAAAACTCGCGCCCCTGCGCCACAATTTTGAGGAATACGCCGCGCTGGATGCGCAATTGGCCGACATGGCCGGAGAAAACGCGGCCCTGCGGGCTGAGCTCGACCGGCTCCGGGCGGAGCAGGACAAATTTAAAGCCGCACAACGCCTTTTTCCTTTGTGGCGAGAGCGAAACGGCCTGGAAGAAACCCTGCGCGGCCTGCCGGCCCCGGGCCAAGACTTTCTGGCCGATGACCTGGCCCGCCTGGAACGCCTTGAGGAACGCCAAAAAGACCATCAGGCGTCAGCCTCTCGCCTGCGGGCGCAACTTGACGAATTGGAAGCCAAAATCGCTTCACCCTTCCCCAATCCCGTGCTTCTGGAAGTGGACGACCTGCTGGCCGATCTTGGCGGACGGCGCGGCCAGTACAGCGAAAGCCGGGAGTTGATTCCCCTGAAAAAAACACGGCTTGTGGAAGTTGAAGCCAAGATCGCGGCTATTTTGGCCGGGCTTGACCAAAACTGGTCCAGCGGCCAAGCCGTATCTTTTAATTTCAGCAAAAAAGCCTGGCTGGAGCAGCTCCTGGCTGATCTGCAGCAAAGCGAAAGAGACGCGGGCCTGGCCCAGCGGGAAAAAGAACGTTTGCGGCAAGAAGCCGAAGCCTTGGCCGCGCCGGAAAATTTGGACTCTCTGCCCGCCTCGGAAACGTTGCGTGCCAATCTGCGCTCCCTGCGCGAAATTCGTGATCAGGAACGCGACCTGGGGCACGCTTTGCAAATGGAAAACCTGAGCGGCGCCGAGCGGCGGCGCACCAAGCAATACGGCTTGTTGTCGCTGGGGTTGTATTGCGCCCTGGCGGGCGGCGTTCCAGCCGGGTTCTGGATCGCTCCCGGGCCAGGCCTGGGCCTGGGCCTGGGGATAATGGCTCTATTCGTGATTCTGGCCTTGGCTATGCCCAAAAAGCCGGATGCGCGAATCATGGACCTGCAGGCGGAACTGGCCGGGATAGCGGTGCGGAAAGCGGATTCCTGCGCGGCTCTGAGCCTGAACGATACCACGGATATAAATTTCCCGGCGGTGGAAGAACGCATTGCGCGCATCGCTAAAATCGAACAACTAAAAGAGCACATGAGCACTGAAGCGGCCAAGCTTGAAGTCAATAACAACAGTTTCGCCGGTCTGCGCCTCAAGCTGCGTGAATCTCTGGCGGATCTGGGCATTAACCCTGATTGCACCGGCGCTGAAGTCAAGGCTCTTCTGGAGCGAAGCCAGGAACTGCAGTTTCTTTTTGCTGAAGAAAACACTTTGAAAAAAGATATCGAAGACCTGGAAAGGCACATGGACGACTTCAGCAACGGCCTGGGCTACCTGGTCTCCCGCACCGCCATTGACTGGCGGCTCGATGAGCGGGGCATCCCCGACCCTCTGGCCACCCTGGCCAAAGTGGAGGCCGCCGTGCGGGCGGCCAGAGATGACCGCCTGGGGCGCCAACACCTGGAGCGGCAACACGCCGAACTTAAGCCTGAATGGGAGCGGCAGGCCAGCGCAGGCAAGACGCTGGACGCCGAACTGCTGGAACTTCTGCGCCACCGGGGAGTGAGTACAGGCGACGAGTTCCGACGGGCCTTCGCCCTTTGGCAAAAAATTCAGGACACCAAAACCCGCCTGGAGCAACTGCATAAAGAAATTCTATCCGGCGCCGGGGAACGGCCGGAAGAGGTGTTGCACCTGTTGGGCTATATTTCCGCTGAAAAGCTGGAAAGCCAGATTGCCAACCTGGCGCGGCATATTGAGGAACAAAGCCGCCTGGTGGCCGAGCGGCAGCAGCAGCAGGGCAAAATAAGGCAGCAACGCGACGCGCTTATTGACGAGCGACGTTTTGAGGAACTGCGCTTCAGGGAAGGAGCTCTCAAGCAGGAAATAAGCGAGGCCGCCCGGTCCTGGGCCATGCTCACCCTGGCGCGCCAGGCTGTGACCGAAGCCAAAGCCTTTTTTGAACAGGAACGGCAGCCCGAGGTCATGCGCACAGCTTCATGCTGGTTCAAAACCATCACCCTGGGCGAATACATCGGCATCAGCCCTGACAGCGAACCCGGCGCCCTGGCCGTGCTCACAGCCCAAAAAGAACCCCGCCTGGTGACCCAATTATCCAGGGGCACGCGGGAGCAGCTTTTCCTGGCCATGCGTCTGGCCCTGATCCGGGAGCGCGGTCGCGACTCCGAACCCCTGCCTGTGCTCATGGACGACATCCTGGTCAATTTTGACCCGGAACGGGCCAGAGCCGCCGCAGCCGCGGTGCTCAGCCTGGCCGGCGATCATCAGATCCTGTTTTTCACCTGCCACCCGCATACGGCCAAAATCTTCGCGGACCTGGCCCGAAAGGCGAATCGTTCTGTCGGAACCTTTGCCATAGAAGACGGTCGCCTGCGCTCGACATAAGCCATAAGACGGGTTTGGGCATGAGCTTAAAAAAATTCCATCTGGCGCCAGGGCCCTTGCTTATACTGCTCAGCAACCTGTGTTTTTGCACCACAGGCACGGCCCAAGCCCTGGCCCCCGCCGGAGCCGCGCCACCCGTGGTTGGCGCCTTGCGCCTGCTCATCGGCGGAGCGGCCATGCTGCTGTGGTGCGCCGTTGCTCGTAAATTGCCACGTCGCGGAGGCTGGGCGGTGCATAAGGTCCTCCTGGCGGGCTTCAGCCTGGCGGCCTTTCAAGTCTGTTTTTTCCTGGCCTTGAAAGAAACCGGCGTGGCCGTGGGCACCATGGTCTGCGCCGGGAGCCTGCCCATTTTAGGCGGGCTCATGTCCTGGATTTTCTTCAGGGAAAAACCGCCGCGCATCTGGTATCCGGCTACAGCCGCCGGCGTGGCCGGGGTTGTGCTGCTTTCTTTTAACGACACCATGCGCGTGGAGCCTCTGGGGCTTGCTCTGGCGCTTCTGGCCACCCTGTTTTACCTGGGCAACACCTTGACCGGCAAAAGCCTCGCTCGCACCCAGCCTCCGGAAGCGGTCATGTCTTTGCTGTTTATCGTGGCCGGGCTGCTCAATCTGCCCGTATTTTTCATCTTCCCCACCGCGTGGCTGCTTACCCCGCACGGCGTCCTGGTGGCCCTGCACCTTGGAGTGGTTACCGGCGCCCTGGCCTATACCCTCAATCTCAAAGGCTTGAAAATCACCTCCATGCCCACGGCCATGACCCTGGTGCTCACCGATCCCCTGGGCGCGGCGCTCCTGGGCTTTCTCCTGCTGGAAGAGCCTGTCTCCCCGCAAATTCTTCTGGGCATGCTGCTGATTTTCGCCAGCATGGCCCTGCTGTCCATATCGCCCGCGGCCAGGGCATGTAAAACTTAGCTGTAATGTTCCAATAGGTTGTTCACCCCGCCTCAAATCGGCAGAGCTGGAATTGCAAGACAACAGCTAGCCGGAACGAGGACAGGATCAACAGTTATAAGAATGCCAAACTCACGGCCCAAGGGCGAGACCCGAAGGGTGAGGCGCAGGACGCGCCAGAGGTCAACTTGCTTTCGCCGTTGCCTCCAGTGCTGCGGACCGAAGCGCAACCGTCAGGCGGATCTTCGAGCTTTACGGCTGAGGATAGCGGCGATCACGTCTTTGTCGATCGTTAGAGCATTTTAACTTTGAAATGTTACACCTTCTGCAGCATTTAAAAGACAAAAAACACAGCCTTTTATCATACACGTTCAGGCCGAAGCGGCCTGAACTAAAGACACGCTGCGCTGCTCGCTTGCGGGCGTCTGCCGGCGCATCCGCCAGAGCATTTTTCCTTAATATATAAT
>JAVBRZ010000054.1:0-3179 GCA_031547425.1 Desulfovibrionaceae bacterium | reverse complement strand
TCAGGCCGCTTCGGCCTGAACGTGTATGATAAAAGGCTGTGTTTTTTGTCTTTTAAATGCTGCATATGGTGTAACATTTCAAAGTTAAAATGCTCTAGAGCCGCCGGCAAAGAGGTTTATATGCTGAACAGAGCCGATGTGCATGTGCACACCAATCACTCCCACGGCAAGGATTCCGTGGCGGCCATGTACGAACGGGCCAAAGAACTTGGGCTTGGCGTGCTGGGGTTTTCCGAGCACTCCCCCCGGCCCGAGGCTTATTCCTACCCCAAGGAATATCGTGAACATTTGAGCGCTACTTTTCCTGAATATATAGAGAGCGTTTTGCGCCTTAAGGAGCGCAACGGCTCGCCCCAAGTGCTTCTGGGCCTGGAGATGGACTATTTCCCCCGCGAGGAAGACTATTTGCGGCGCATGGTCGCGGCTCACCCTTACGATTACATCATCGGCTCCGTGCACTACCTGGGCGCCTGGGGGTTTGACTTTACGGCCGAAGACTGGCGGCTGTTGCGCGAAGAGGATATCTACCGCTATTATGAGGAATATTTTAAAACTCTGGCGGCCATGGCCCGCACGGGGTTGGCGCACATCGCCGCGCATCCGGACATTATCAAAATTTTCAGCGTGGACCATTTCCACAACTGGCTGTCGGGAACCGCGGCCCGGGATTTGGCGCGCGAAGCCCTGGCCGCTGTGAAAAAAAGCGGCATGGCCATGGAAATTTCCTCAGCCGGCCTGCGCAAGCCCTGCCGGGAAATATACCCCGGTCCGGTCCTCATGGAGATGGCCGCCGCACTGGATATTCCCGTGACCATTAGTTCCGATGCCCATAATGCGGGCGACCTGATGCACGGCTTTGACGAACTGATCGCCTACGCCCGCGAATACGGCTATGTTTCCAGCGTGTACATGGCCGGAGGCCGGATGCATTCTTTGCCTTTTTAACTTGCTGATGCAAATTTTACGACGGGCCGTCGCGCAAATATGCCCGGCCCGTTTTTTAATGCCATGTCTACGCTTGAAACCACCTCCGACGCCACTCTCCCCCTTATCAGGGTTTGCCGTTTGACCGTCAGCCGGGGGCGGTCCGTTCCGCTTAACGACATCGACTGGACCGTGCGGCCGGGCGAGCATTGGGCCGTGCTCGGCGGCAACGGCGCGGGCAAGAGCACGCTGCTGCAGGCCGCGCTGGGGCTTGTCTGGCCGGATCAGGCGGGCGGCGGGCGCATCGTCTGGGGGCTCAACGGCCGGGAGGAGGAATCGCCTTTGCCCGTGCGCGGAATTTCAGCAATCATCTCGCCGCAAACACAGGCCTGGTATGCGCATAATGCCGGAGATCTTTCCGGGGAGGAACTGCTGCTTTGCGGCCTGTACGGCACGCCGCGCATTTACCGGGCGGCGGCTGAAGAAGACCGAAGTCTGGCGCGCAAGCTGGCCGGGGAATTCAATTTGAACGCCTTGCTGGATGTCGGTCTGGAGGCCATGTCCCAGGGGCAACTGCGGCGCATGCTCATTGCTTCGGCGTGCCTTGCCCGACCGCGCATTCTGGCTCTGGATGAAGTCGCGGACGGTTTGGACGCCAGGGGGCGGGAAGAGCTATTCGCCCTGCTGGGCGGGCTGGCCGCCGGACCGGGGAAGGACACTCCGGCCGGGGGCGGCGCAATGACTATGCTCATGGCCGCGCACCGCGAAGAAGACTTGCCGCCGTTCATCACCCATGCTTTATGCCTGGAAATCGGAAGGGTCAGCCGTCAAGGACCTGTGAGTCATAAAGACATCCTGCTGCCTGAAAATTCGCGGGCGGACATAATTTCCGCACCGGCCGCCAAGACGCCCGCAGCTCGCGCTTTTGCGCCGACGGAGCCCGGGAGCGCGGCCGCGCCCGTGCTGGAATTACGCCAGGTCAGCGTGTATCTCGGCCGCCGTCCGGTGCTGCGAGATCTGAACTGGCGGGTGGAGCGGGGCGAGCATTGGGCCGTGACCGGGCCCAATGGCAGCGGCAAAACGACATTGTTGCGCCTGCTCTGGGGGGAGATTCCGGCGGCCCTGGGCGGCGAGTTGCGCTGGTTTGGCCGGAGCGGCCCGTTTAACGTCTCCGCCCTGCGCCGTGGGCTGGGGTTGGTGTCTGACCGCGTCCATCAGGCCATGCCTGCGGATATGCCGGTGGAAGACATAGTCTTGTCGGGTTTTTTCGGAAGTATAGGTTTGTACGAAGAACCGGGGCCGGAAATGTACCCGGCCGCGGTGGACATCCTGCGGCGCATGGAACTTGAACACCTGAGCGGACGCCTGTTTGGCGGCTTGTCGTTCGGCGAGGCCCGCCGCGTGCTGCTGGCCCGCGCCCTGGCGCATAAACCGGCGCTCCTGCTTTTGGACGAAGCCCTTTCCGGCCTGGACGCCAGATCCCGCGCCGTGTTCCTGCAAGATTTGTCCTTGGCGGCCCGATCCCGCACCATCCAGATTATCCAGGTCAGCCACCATTCGCATGATTTTATTGCCGAGATTGACAAGACCTTATACCTTGAGCCTCTGTTGTAAATAAACTTCAGATCCAGGAGTGGCTTTATGCCTGACCGCCCCATGCGTAGAAAAGACCGCCTGCTAGGTGACGATGACAGCCGGCAGCTTTTGCTGACGGCCCAATACGGGATTATGGCCAGCGTTTCTCCGGACGGCCAGCCCTATGGCGTTCCACTGTCTTTTGTGTTCAAAGGCGACAAAATTTATTTTCATTGCGCCAGAGACGGCCGCAAAATCGACAATATCCACGCCAACGACCGGGTCAGCTTCACCTGCGTGGGACAGCCCAAACCCGCTTACGAGCACAAAAATTTCACCACATATTTTGAAAGCGTCATTGTTTTTGGCCGCGTCAGCGAAATTGCGGACCAGGACGAAAGATACGCGGCCATGCATGCCCTCTGCCTTAAATACCTGCCCGACTATATGGACAACTTTGACGAGGCCATGCAACGCTCCAATTCACGCACCGCCGTATACGCCATTCTTCCCGAGCGCATCACCGGCAAGGCCAAACGCGAAGGCGCGAAACCCCACATGTAATTTGATCCCGAAACAGGTTCGTCGCCATCTCCCCCGCCCCCATGCGGGTCAAGGGTGAAGAGAGGGCCGGAGAGAGGGAGCTTAAAGGTTCGCTGACCCGTTAAGCTCCCTCTCTC
>JAVBRZ010000173.1:0-4687 GCA_031547425.1 Desulfovibrionaceae bacterium | reverse complement strand
GAAAAAGTCCGGGAACTTGTCCATAACCTCGTAAATGATCCTGGCCTTGGCTTCGTTATGCGCGGCCATGCCGGCGAGACCGCCGCCTGCCTTGATCCATTTGAGCACTTTGCCCATGACGTAGATGGAGAACACCGGCGGGGTGTTGTAGAGCGAGTTGTTTTTGGCGTAGGTCTGGTAGCGGAGCATGGTGGGAAGAGTTTCCGGGTTGCTTTCAGCCATGTCCTTGCGGATGATGACCACTGTGACCCCGGCCGGCCCCAGGTTTTTTTGCGCGCCGGCGTAAATCAGGGAGAAGTGCCCGGCCGGGAAGGGGCGGCTTAAAATATCCGAGGACATGTCCGCGATCATGGGGATATTGCCGAAATGGGGCAGCTCCCGCCACTGCGTGCCGAAGATGGTGTTATTCGAAGTAATGTGCACATAGGCGGGGTTGTCGCTTAAGCTGATTTCCGCCATTTTGGGGATGCGCTTGTAGTTGTTGTCCTTGTCGCTGAAGGCCACGTGGGTGGCGCCCACCTTTTTTGCTTCGGCCAGGGCTTTTTCCGCCCAGGCGCCGGTGAGCACGTAGTCAGCGGTGTGGCCTGCGGGCAAGAAATTCATGGGCGCCATTGAAAACTGCAATGTGGCCCCGCCCTGGACGAACAGCACGCGATAATCGTCGTCCAGGCCAAGCAGCTCTTTCATGTCCGCTTCCACTTCAGCGTTGATGGCGTCATAGGCCTTGGAGCGGTGGCTCATCTCAATAATGGACATGCCCTCGCCCTTGAAATCCAGAAACTCGTCCTGTACTTCTTCCAGCACTTCCAGGGGCAGGGTGGCGGGGCCGGCGTTGAAATTGTAAATGCGATCATCCATGGCTGTATTTCCTGTACGCGGTCTGCTTATTGGGCAATGACCGGTTTAAAATTAAAGACTTTGGCATTGAGGATGCCGGCGGTTTCCTGCACCTGGTGCAGCACTTTCTGAGGCACGTCGCCATCCACGGAGAGAACCATGAGGCTGATGCCTTTCTCGTCGGCGCGGCTCACCTGCATGCCGTTGATGTTGATGCCAGCCAGGCCCAGGGTGGTGCCCACCTGGCCGACCATGCCGGGCCGGTCCTCGTGGGGGCAGAGCAGGATATAGTCCACGGGGTCGGCTTCCACGCGATGGCCGTCAATGTACACAATGCGGCTTTCATCGCCGAACAGGGTGCCGGCCACCACATGCTCGCTGGTATCGGTTTGCAGGCGCACGGTCATCAGGTTGGTGAAGCTGCTGGATTCCTGGTGCTTGATTTCGTTGACTTCCACCCCCCTGGCTTTGGCGATGCCCGGCGCGTTGACCATGTTTACCGGATTGCCTTCCTGGAGGATGAAATCAAAAATGCCTTTGAGCACGTTGGTGGACAGCATCTTGGTGTCGGTCTGGGAGACTTCGCCGTTGTATTCCACCGTGACTTTCTGCAGGCGGCCGGCGGCCAGTTGCATGGCCAGGCGCCCCAGGCATTCGGCCAGATGGAAGAACGGCTGGATCTGCTTGAGGATGTGCGGGGGCACAGCGGCCATGTTCACGGCCGTGGTCACCGGTTCGCCTTTGAGAGCGGCGATGACGCCGTAAGCCACGTCCACGGCCACGCCCACCTGGGCTTCCAGAGTGGAGGCCCCCAGGTGCGGGGTGGTGATGATCTGGGGCAGGGAGAGCAGGGGATCGTCCGGGCTGACAGGCTCCTTGCTGAACACGTCCAGGGCCGCGCCGGCCACAATGCCTTCCCGCACGGCTTCGATCAGGTCCGCTTCGTTGACCACGCCGCCACGCGCGCAGTTGATGATGCGTATGCCCTTCTTCATCTTGGCGAAAGCGGCTTTGTTGATCATATCCACGGTTTGCGGAGTTTTGGGCAGGTGCAGGGAGATGAAGTCGGCCCTGGCCAGAATTTCGTCGATATCAGCGGCCTCAATGCCCAGCGCGTTGACCGTGTCCAGATTGATGAACGGGTCATAGGCCATGACCTTCATTTCCATGGCCAGGGCACGTTTGGCCACGCCGGTGCCGATGCGGCCCAGGCCGAAAATGCCCAGGGTTTTGCCGCGCAGTTCGATGCCCATAAACTTGGCGCGCTCCCACTTGCCTTCGGACATGGACTTGTAGGCTTGGGGAATGTTGCGGGAGAGAGCCATCATCAGGGCCACGGAATGTTCGGTGGCGGCCATGGTGTTGCCTTCGGGCGCATTGAGCACAATGATGCCGCAACGGGTGGCGTGGGGCACGTCGATATTGTCCACGCCCACGCCGGCCCGGCCGATGACTTTCAGGTTCACGGCCGCGTCGAGCACTTCGGCGGTGACTTTGGTTTCACTGCGCACCACCAGTCCGTCATATTCAGGAATGATGCGAATCAGTTCTTCCGGCGGCAGCTTGGTGATGACATCAACTTCAAAGTGCTCCCGGATAATGGCTACGCCTTGTTCCGAGACTGGATCACTAACCAGAACTTTCATAAAATTAAACTCCCACCAGGTTTACCCCCTATGGCAACCTGATTGCTTTGCGCTCAAACCTGGCAAGGAAAAAGAGGACCTGGCCGGATAGGCTGAAGAAGCGCGTTATCTGGTCCTGAAAAAAGAGAAAGATTTCTTCGTATCCCCTCAAAAGGGAATGTTCAAGCTTTTTCTTAAGGCCGGGCTGTGGAGAATTGGTTGTCGAGCTATAAAAATAAAAACCGGCCAGGGTGGAAAGTTTTCCTTTCCCACCCGGCCGGTCAAGTCTGGTTTTACAGATCAACAGAACTTTAGCGCAAGGCCCGGCGCTGGATGATGCCCATAAAATAATACAATAGCTTGGCGGCCGTGAATTCCGCGGCATGATAGTGGGGCATGGGAGCCACTTCCACGAGGTCCAGGCCGATGACGCGACGGCCGGACACGGCCAGCTCCAGCAAGCGCAGGGCTTCATACCAGGAAAGGCCGCCCGGGTCCGGGGTGCCGGTGGCCGGCATGAGCGAAGCGTCCAGGGCGTCGATGTCAAAGGTGACGTAAACGTCTTCAGGGAAGTCAGCCGGCAGGAGCTTGAAACCGGGTTGGGAAGCGGCGGCGAGGCCGCCCAGGCGGGAGAACTCGGCCGCGTCCAGATGGCGCACGCCGTAAGCTTTGCGGAACTCAACCTCCTCCGGACACAAGCTGCGCACGGCGATCTGCATGAGCGGCAGTTCCAGGTAGCAGGCACGGCGCATGACGCTGCCGTGGCTGTAGGGCGTGCCTTCATAAGTATTGCGCAAGTCGCCGTGGGCGTCGAACTGGATCAGGCCGATTTTTTTTTGTCCCCGGCTTTTGCGGTGGCGGGCAATGGCCCGCAAGGCGCCCAGGGTCACGGTGTGCTCTCCCCCCAGCAATACAGGGCAGTTGCCAAGGCCCAGAGCCGCGCTTACCGCGCGATCAATGCGGCAAAGCACGGCTTCGGGCGAGCCTGTGCAGTCCACAACCGGACCGGTGAAGATGCCGTCGTCGCCGGGGATGCTTTCGCCGTCCCAGGCCTCCAGCTGATCGGAGGCTTCAAGAACGGCCGCCGGGCCAAGGGAAGTGCCGCCTCCGTAAGAAACGTTGTCTTCATAAGGCACGGAAATGATATGATAGCGGCAATCCTCGGCCGGGCGCCAGGGCAGTTCCGAGCCCAAAAAACGGCGGGGCTGATCAGAACAATGGCAAGCGGACATGGTCTTAACTCCTTAAAATTACGGCTTACTTTTTGAGTCCCAAAGCCTTGAGTCTGGCTTCACGCCTGGCTTTGGCCCGTTCGCCGCGTTTTTTGATCCAGGTGTTGGCGCCCATGACCAACACAAAGAACATGGGAATGAAATTGGTGGCGATGAAGGTGGCGGCCAGCATGCCGCCGATGACGCCCGTGCCGATGGCGTGACGGCTGTTGGCGCCGGCGCCGGTGCTGAGGGCCAGGGGCACGCAGCCCAAAATGAAGGCCAGGGAGGTCATGACAATGGGCCTGAAACGCAGGCGCGCGCCGGAAAGGGCGGCCTCAAACAGGTCTTTGCCGCCTTTTTCCCATTCATCCAGGGCGAATTCCACAATAAGGATGGCGTTTTTGGCCGCGAGACCGATGAGCGTGACCAGGGCGATCTGGAAATACACGTCGTTGTTCAGGCCGCGCAGCCAAGTCAGGCCGATGGCCCCAAAAATGGCAAAGGGCACGGCAAAGAGCACGGCAAAGGGCAGGGTCCATTTTTCATATTGTGCGGCCAGGATCAGGAAGACCATGATCAGGCCCAGAACAAACACCGAAGCTGAAGCGGCTCCGGTGAGCTTTTCCTGGTAGGCCGTGCCGATCCAGCCCAGGGTGTACTCCGAGGGCAGTTTGCTCGCGGCGCGTTCCATGGCGGCGATAGCCTCGCCCGAGCTGTGGCCCGACGCTGGGCTGCCGGTGATTTTGGCCGACTGGAAAACGTTGAAGCGCTGCACCTGGTTGGGGCCGGTAGTCTCTTTGAACTCGGCCAGAGAGGACAGGGCGACCATGGCTCCGGTGGTTTCGCTGCGCACAAACAGCTCATCCAGATTTTCCGGGTGGGCGCGGTACTGCTTGTCCGCTTGCATTTGCACGCGGTAGGTGCGGCCGGCCAGGTTGATGTCGTTGACATAGCCGACCCCGAAAGTGTTTTGGGTGGCGTTGAATATTTTGGAAATGGGAATGCCCAGGC
>JAVBRZ010000167.1:0-13015 GCA_031547425.1 Desulfovibrionaceae bacterium | reverse complement strand
TCAGCGCCAGGCGGCGGCGTGCCCTGCCCTGCGAACATCAAACGCGAAGCTACCTGCCGCTTTTCCAGCCACAAGGCTATTTCGCGGGCCAGGCCGGCGGCTTCGCTGGAATTGCCCTTATACAACAAATTAACGGATTTTATGGAGTAGGTCATGGCTCATCAAAACAGCAAAGGTTGCCCCGGATTCCACCGGTAAAGAAACTTCCACCGCAAAAAGTCGAATCATTTCCAAAGGCGGGGCGACCGGCAAAAATTGGCAAGCGGTATAGCCGACCCGCTCCGCGATCGATTTTTTGCCGGCCCGCGCAGCCTCTTTAAGATAAGGCGGCGTTACAGCGGACGGTTGTTTGTCGGCAAAGCCCAAGCTTTCACAAAATAAAAAAGGGACGGGACGCCACAATCCCTGATCTCTCGGCGTACAATGGCGGGCGATGCAGGACTCGAACCTGCGGCCTTTGGCTCCGGAGGCCAACGCTCTATCCACCTGAGCTAATCGCCCGTTGTATCAACAGATTTTTGCTATCTTTGTACCGCCGCTTTGTCAAGGAATGGTTGCCTGGAACCTGTCCCGCAATCAACCTTGCAACAAAAAAGCGAGATTGGCGATAACGGCGGGGCAAATGGACAAAAGCCGGCAAAAGCGTAATTGTGTTGCAGCAAAGAAAATTTTGCCCCATTAACGCGGCCAATGGCGCAAAGGCCGCTTTTGCAGCCAAATCTGATTATGGGATGGGTTTGAAATGGGCTTCTTTCCCGCCCCCTTGCTTTTGATCTGATTGTTGGCTATATTTTGATTTAATATTCTCCATATAACTCACTAATTTATGATTAAGCAACGGGCTTATACATGCTCAATAATACAAAAGGCGTTCTTCCATGCCAAAATCTCATTCTCCAGAAGACATCTATAAAAAATATAAAGAGCGTTACAACGATATCCTGAAGAGTTTTTCCCCTGACACCTTTATAGTTTGGCTGTTGGATATTACGAACCGCTGCATATATTACAACAATGCATATATCTCTTCTTTTGAGAAAAAACACCCCTTGCCGTCTTCTCTGGATGATTGGGTGGCTTGTATCCACCCTGAAGATTTAGAATATGTGAAAAAGGACTGGTTTGCCGTCACGGACGGCCCGGAGCATGGCGATGATGCGGAAAATTTCTACCGGGTGCGATGCGTGGGCGGTGGTTACACCTGGTTTTTATCCAAGAGCGTGATTGTTGAGCGGGATGAGCTTGGCAAAGCCAGGTATGTTGTGGGCGTGCTGATTTCCGTGGACATGCTGGAGAGAAAGCTTGAAGCCGCGACCACATGGCAGGAGCGGGCCAATTTTGCCCTGGAAGCGGCCCGCGACGGCGTCTGGGACTGGAATGCGGAAACCAATGAAGTATATTACAGCCCGCGTTACATTTCCATGCTGGGCTATCTGCAGAACGAATTCCCCGCTACCACGGAAGCCTGGCTTACGCGCATCCATAAAGATGACCTGGAGAAAACGCAAATGCAGCAACTGGCCTACATCATTTCCCCGGACCGCGGCGACCTGTTTGAAAGCACTTATCGCTTTCTGGCCGCGGATGGCTCTTACCGTTGGATTCTGTCCAGGGGCAAGGTTGTGGAGCGCGACAAAGGCGGGCGGGCAAAACGCATCGTGGGCCTGCATACCGATGTAACTGATCTGCGCGCAGCCCAGGAAAACCTTACCGCACTGGTCAACCATGATTCGCTTACAAACCTGTACAGCCGCCTGTATTTTGATCAAGCTTTCAAAGGGCTTGCGTCTGAGGATGAGCCGGTTTCCATTATTTATGTTGATGTGGATACGCTGAAAGTGGTCAATGATTCTCTGGGGCATGACGCGGGTGACCGGCTGCTGATTATTGCCGCGGATATTCTGCGCAGCGCGGTGCGCGTGACCGACATTACCGCGCGC
This sequence comes from Desulfovibrionaceae bacterium, assembly GCA_031547425.1. Lineage (GTDB taxonomy): Bacteria > Desulfobacterota > Desulfovibrionia > Desulfovibrionales > Desulfovibrionaceae > JAVBRZ01. The sequence continues at coordinate 11,075 of JAVBRZ010000167.1, read as the reverse complement.
ATAGGCGGCGATGAGTTTGCCGTGCTTATGCCTCACTGCTCCAGCCGGACGGCGGAAAGCATTATTTCCAAATTGAGCGACGCTCAACGCCAGCGCAATAGTGATCCGGAAAATATGCCGGTCTTTCTCTCTTTGGGCGCGGCGGGAACAGATCAGGGCATCAGCCTGAATCTGCTGCTGCGCGAAGCCGACCAGGCCATGTTGCGCCGGAAAAGCATGAACCGTGAGCACAGCCGCAGGCGCATGCTGGAATGGGTAGAACACCGCAGAGCCGGCAGCGGGCGCAGGGCGGGCAAAGATATTGTTTGAGCCCCCCCCCGGCGCGCGCCCCAACTGGAAACAAACCCCACAAACCACCCTTGGATCAAGGCCGTTTTGGAACACAGGCCTGGCCCGCACCGGGCGAAACATTGAGCAAAAACGCCGCCGGCAGGAATGCCGGCAAGTTCACAATCCCAAAATATCCCAACTTTGGCCGGATGCCCCTGGCTGATGCGAAAGTCACAACAGATGGGTCGGCAGCCGTTTGCTGTCGGGCTCCACAAACCCGCCTTGCGGGGCACGGCGGACGGGGCATCTTTCTTGCGGGCACTTGCCCAAATCGCACATCCGGCAGACCGTGCCGGACTCTTCCTCGTCCCGGATGTTGGCCGCCAAAATCTTGGAAACAAGATCCAGCAGCGTGGCGGCCTCGTCCTCCCCAAGCGCGGCAAACAGCTCCTGCAAGGCGGCCTGCCGCGCCGCGAGCATGGCCTGCATCATCTCCTCGCCCCGCCGGGTGAGACGCAACCGTTTTCCCCTGGGATCGTCAGGCCGCGCCTGCTTGGCAACCAGCCCCCTGGCCGCCAGCCTGCCCACCAGCCGCGACGTTGCGGACTGAGTCAGGCGCAGGGTTGTTTGCAAATTGGCAAAAGCCGGGGAAAACAGGCCTATCTGGATCAAGGCGACGCTCTCCTGGCGGCCGAGCTCCCCGCCGCCACCAACGGCCGTAAACACGCGGTCCGCCAACAACAGACCGAATGCGCCAAAAATATTAAGCGTGCGCGGATCTATGCTTTTGTTCATCGGCCTGCCCGGCTCCCGGATATATTGTTTACAAAAACATATGCATGAATCATGCATATGTCAAATTTTAAAAATATTATCCCCAAACTAAGATATATCTCCCTTCAAAGGGCCCGGTTAAAATTAATTTGTGGCCCGGCGTATGGTCGGGGCCGCGCGGTCCCGGCATAAACCCGCTGTGTTCATTTGCTTTTTTCTTGCACGACAGGGCATAGAAAATTGTTTTTTTGAACTGGAAAATAGGCTATAATAATTTTCTAGAGCATTTTAACTTTGAAATGTTACACCGTATGCAGCATTTAAAAGACAAAAAACACAGCCTTTTATCAGACATGTTCAGGCCGAAGCGACCTGAACGAAGGACACGCTGCGCTGCTCGCTTGCGGGCGTCTGCCGGCGCATCCGCCAGAGCATTTTTCCTTAATATATAATTTAAATGTTAAAATGCCCTAATATGCTATATCTTCACAGCTCTTTTAAAAGCCCCAGGGGAGGAAGACGAGCTATGCTGAAAATGCTTACAGCTTTCACTGACGAAGTCGATGATGCCGAATTTGCTGTACAGGAAATTTTAGACCAGCTCGACCTGGACAACAACTTGCGCAAAAACTCGGTGGGGCTGTTGTCCTGCCACACCGGCTTCATAGATACCGGAGTTATGCAGGCCATCTGCGCCGCCTTGCCCTTTGACGTTATCGGGGGCACCACGCTGACCAACGCCGTGCCGGGCGGCGCCGGCATGGCCGCCTTGAGCCTCGCCGTGCTGACCAGCGACCAGGCGCGGTTTTCCGCCGTCATGTCCGAGCCCTTGATTGATGACCCCCTGGCAAATATCCGCGACGCTTTTGACCGGGCAAGGCGGGGGCGCCCCGAAAACCCGGCTCTGATCATTGCTTTTGCGCCTCAGCAGCAGGCCGGCGGCGAAGGCATGGCCGAAGCCCTTTTCAGCGTGGCCGGGGATACTCCAGTGTTCGGGCCGGTAGCCTGCGAGCACACCCTGGAATATGAAAATTCCTGCACCATTTTCAACGGCAGGGCGGAAAAGGCGGCCGCAGCCATGGTTTTCATCTATGGCGATATCCACCCGCGTTTTTTCCTGAAAATCATTTCCGATGAAAAAATTCAGAAACAAAAGGCCATGATCACGGGCTCGGAAGGCAGGACGCTCTATGAAGTCAACGGCATACCGCTCATGCAATACATGGAAATGCTTGGCGTTTCAAAAAACAATGGCATTGAAAACATCAATGTGGTGCCGTTTATTATCAAGTATAATGACGGCACGCCGCCCGTGGCCAGGGCCATATATAAGATAACCCCCGAAGGGCACGCCGTTTGCGCCGGAAGAATGCCTGTGGGTTCAACTTTGGCCGTGGGCAGCCTGGATCGGGATGATGTTTTGAAAACCGCCAGGAGCACTGTTACCGAAGCCGTCAGCGGCGCTTCCCCCAACGCGCTGCTCATATTCCCCTGCATGTCCAGAAACCTGGCCCTGGGCGCCGATTACCTGGCGGAAGTGGAAATTATTCAGAACAGCGCGGGCAAAAAAATCCCATATTTGCTGGCCTATGCCGGAGGCGAACTCTGCCCCGACTTCAGCGACAGCAGTGAACTCATCAATCGGTTTCACAACTTCACATTTATAGCCTGCGCTCTGTAATCTTTTGCCGATAAGGCCGTAGTATGCCAAAAGTACCACCCCCAGCACCACCAGATGAGGAATTGCGCATCCTGCGCCGCGAAAATAAGCGGCAGGCGCGCCAGATTGAACAGCTGGCGCTTTTGCTCGAGCGCAGCAAAAGTGTGGCCGCCACAAAAACGAATATTGAGGCGGCCATTTCCGCTGACCAGAAAAAACAGGAAAAATTCATGCACCTGCTGCTGGACAACAGCCCGGACATGATTCTTCTGCTTGCCAAAGACGGCACCTTTGCCTACTGCACGGACAGTTTCTTAAAACGCGCCAACATTCCCAATTTCGGGCTGGTAAACGGGCGCCACTACCTGGACATCTTTTCGCTGTTCAGCCCGGAATGGGCGGAAGTGTTTGATTTTACTTTCAAAGAAATCATGCGCGAAAAAGAAACCGTTGTTCTGGATGAATCACTCGATATTTTTGAAAAAACCCTCAGGCATTTTAAAATACATTTTGCCCCCATGCTTGACGAATCCGGCGAAACAGGCGGGGCCATAGTCCTTTTCCACGATGTCACCGACGTTGTGCTGGCCAAGGAGCAAGCGGAAAAAGCAAGCCGCGCCAAATCCGAATTTCTGGCCAACATGTCGCATGAAATCAGAACGCCCATGAACGCCATCATCGGTATGGCCGACATTGCCAAAACCACCACCGACATAGACAAAAAGGACTACTGCCTGGATAAGATAGAAGACGCCTCTTCCCACCTTTTGGGCGTGGTCAACGACATCCTGGATATGTCGAAAATTGAGGCTGATAAATTCGAGCTCGCACACAGCGAGTTCAGCTTTGAGGAAATGCTGAGCAAGGTCACCAATGTCCTGGCTTTTCGCATTGACGAGAAAAAGCAAATTTTCACCGTGTGCCTCGCCCCTGACATACCGGCCTTCATCTATTCCGACGAGCAGCGCCTGGCCCAGGTATTCACAAACCTTATCTCCAACGCCACAAAATTCACGCCCGAAGGCGGCGCCATTTTACTCTCGGTCAAAAAGAATTCTGATAACGGAGAATATTGCGAGCTGCTCATTGACGTCAAGGATACGGGCATCGGCATTACACGGCAGCAGCAGGAAAAGCTGTTTCGCTCGTTTGAACAGGCCGACAACAGCATTTCCAGGCGCTTTGGCGGCACAGGCCTTGGCCTGGCCATTTCAAAGCGTATTGTCGAGCAGATGAACGGGCGGATCTGGGTGGACTCGGAAGTGGGCAAAGGCTCCAGCTTCAAGTTCACCATCCGGGTGAAAAAAAGCTCCCGCCCGCTGCAACACACTCTTCTGCCGGAAATCGCGCGCCCGGATTTCCGCATACTGGCTGTGGACACCGCGGTCTGCGTGCGGGAATGTTTTATGGATATTGCCCGCGCCCTCAAGTTTACTTGCGATACCGCTGACAACATGGCCGCGGCGCATGCTCTGCTGAGCGAGCGGGCTTATGACGTCACCTTTATCGACTGGGCCAAAACGGACAAAGATATGTTGGAACTGGCCGCCCGCATAAAGGAAGACGCCGCGAACACCGTGGTGTTCATGGTCTCCGCCACGGAATGGGCCATGGTTGAACATGACGCCAAGACTTCCGGAGTCGACAAATTCATTCAAAAACCCATTTTCCCCAGTGCCATAGTAAATTGCCTTAATGCCTGTTTTTCTGAACACCATTCCGCCCCGGCGAATAACGCGAGCACGAAGGATGAAGCCCCCAACTTCAAAGGCCGTTGCATTTTGCTGGCCGAGGATATGGATATCAACCGCGAAATCCTGCTGGCGCTGCTGGAACCCTACAACCTGAAAATTGAATGCGCGGAGGACGGCGTCAAAGCCTTTAAGATGTTTTCGGATAATCCGGAGGCATATGACCTGATCCTGATGGATATTCACATGCCGGAAATGGACGGCTACGAGGCCACGAGATGCATCCGCTCCCTGGGCACCCCCCGGGCCGCAACCGTACCCATTATTGCCGCCACAGCCAACGTTTTCCGCGAGGATATTGAAAAATGCCTGGATGCGGGCATGGACGGGCATGTGGGCAAACCCATCGACAAAAACGAAATTCTGCAGCAACTGGCAAAGTTTTTGACCGACTGAGACAACGCCTTTCCTGAATCTGTTCGGAGTGGCACATCTTGTTTACATAATATATGCATGAATCATGCATTAATATTGTCAGGCATCACGCGCACCTGTTTCGAGCGTCCGAACTTGCGGTTTTAAATTTTTTTGCGCTGTTGAAAAAAACCGTACTTATATACACGTTATGCCGCAGGCTTTGTCTATCACCCGAAGCAAAGACCATGACTTGCTTCCGAACAGCGCCCGGGGCTATACCGCAGATATGGAACAAACCACGCTTCAGATACACCGCAGGGGACTGCTGCCCGGGGATGAGCGGGATTTTTCAGGCTCCAGGCTGGAAAAACTCGCTGCCGCGCAATGTGAGCTGCGGTTTTTGCTGGACAGAGGCTACCCCATCTCCGGCGCAACCGCTTTTGTGGGCGGGCATCATCAGCTTTCCGCCCGGCAAAGGCTGGCCCTGGCCCGCACCACCTCGGCCCGCAAAACCCTGGCGCAACGGGAAGCCAAGAGATTCGCCCCGCAAGACTTGGCCGGCCGGCCCATATACATTGACGGCCTTAACCTGATCATCACCCTAGAAGTGGCGCTGTGCGACGGCGTGCTCTTTGTGGCCCAGGACGGCGGCATTCGTGACCTGGCCGAGCTGCGCGGCTCCTACCGGATCATTCCGCAGACGGAAACCGCCATTGCCCTGCTGCGCGAGGCTCTTGCCAATCTCAAAATCTCGGAGGCCACTATTTTTCTGGATGCGCCCGTTTCCAATTCCGGAAGACTGAAAACCAAGATCCGCGAACAGACTTGGCCTCTGCCGCTCAGGGTGGAACTAACGCGCAATCCTGATGTGGAATTGCAAAGCCTGAGCCCTGTGGCCAGCGCCGATTCCGTTATTCTCGACCGCTGCGCGGGCTGGTTCAATCTCACGGCCTGGATTCTGGAAACGCGGGGGCCGGCGCTCAAGCTCACCCACCTCATCCGCCTGGACCAAAGCTGACCGGAACGGATCCGCCTTTGCGGGCAAAAGCCTCCCGCTGAAACAGCGAACAAAAACAGTGCCACGGCACAGGTCCGCCAGCAAATGCGTCGCATCAGGAACCTCCCGGCTTGGTCCGCATTAAAACAAAAAAGGACCCCGCCGCAAAGCGAAGTCCTTTTCAAAATTTGTAGCGCGGCTGGGGAAAATTAAAATCGCGATCTCTTGAATGCCGCTTTTGGGAAGGGCAATGCAAAACCGCGCCTCGTGGCCCCGCAAATCGCTTAGCGGGACTTCCAACGTTTAAGAGTCGGAAAAAGTTATTGCAACATGGACGTTGCCTGTTCCGCGCTCATATTCTCATTGTGCTCCAACATGGGTTTTCAGCAAAAGCTTATCATTTCCTCCATGCTGATCTCCGCGGTAAATGCTCCATTTTGAAGCAATGAACACAATACTCCGCATTCGCTGAACCATCGGCGTTGGTTCCGTATTGCCCGTCTTTTGTCAGCGGCATGGCGCAGGACTGACAATAGTTATCCAGTTGGCTCATCTCCCTCTATTTGCTTATGAACAGTAAAATAGTACGCGCCGCCATGCGGCCTGACAAACTTTATTGACTGCATTGCCAAGGGGTAAAATAAAAAAAGGGAACTCGTTTTTTCAAGTTCCCTTTCTAACTTTCCTGGTGGAGCTGGACAGAATTGAACTGACGACCTCTTGAATGCCATTCAAGCGCTCTCCCAACTGAGCTACAGCCCCATGAAGAAATACCTCTTTGCCCTAAATCAAAATGGGTGTCAACTCTTCAAGACAAAGTTTATAAAAAAAATTTCGCTGCCGGAAAATCGCCACCCATTTAAACCTCCGCGCCAGGCCTTCCATGGCGTAAACTCAAGTATTGGGGTTGAGCACCCGACGCAAAAAGTCCCGCAGGCGCGGGTCTTTGGGGTTGCCGAAAATCTCGTCCGGCGGGCCTTCTTCCACGATCAGGCCCTGATTCATGAAGGCCACTCTGTCGGCCACTTCACGGGCAAAGGCCATTTCGTGGGAAACCACCACCATGGTCATGCCTTCCTCGGCCAGCTTGCGCATGACCGAAAGCACCTCGCCCACCAACTCCGGGTCAAGGGCGGAAGTGGGCTCGTCAAAGAGGATGACCTTGGGTTGCAAAGCCAGGGCCCGGGCAATGGCCACCCGCTGCTTCTGCCCGCCGGAAAGCTGCTCCGGATAGCTGAAGGCTTTGTCCGCCAGACCCACTTTACTCAAAAGCTGCATGCCCAGGTCTTCGGCAGCGTGGCGGGGCATGCCCCGCACCTTGCGCGGACCCAAAGTCACGTTGCTTAAGGCGGTCATATGCGGGAAAAGGTTAAACTGCTGAAAGACCATGCCGGCCTCGGCCCGCACATGGTTCATATTGGTCTTGGGACAGTTCACATCATAGCCGTCCACAATGATGGTGCCGCTGTCCGCCACTTCCAGGCGGGTGATGCAACGCAGCACCGTGCTCTTGCCTGACCCCGAGGGACCAATGATGGTCATCAGCTCGCCGGCGCGCACCGTGAATGTGACCCCGGCCAGGACCTCCAGGTTGCCAAAACTCTTTCGCAGGTCAACAACTTCTATCATTGCGGACATGGACACTTCCTGAAAAATAAAGATAGTAAAAATTATCGCAATCTGACGCCGGGCCCGCTTAAAATCACACCAAGCACAACCTGTACGCCAAGACCGCCCAAAGAATAACGTTAAAGGACACGGCGCAGAACACCGCCGCAGAGGCAATGTCTTTGCCGCGCTTGGTCAAAGGATGAATTTCGGAGCCGAAGCGGTTCAATGCCGCTTCAATGGCGGAATTGAGCAACTCCACAACCATGACCATGACCCAGGAAAACAGCACAAAGGCGCCGGTTAGAAAGTCCAGCCCGCTAAGCGGCACCAGAATCAAAAGCGCCGCCAGGACGAGAACCTCCTGCTGCAGGGCGATCTCCGTGCGTAAAGCGGCGCCGATGCCTTCCAGGGAATACTTGGCTGCCCAAAAAATATGCGTGAACCACTTCATGGTCTGGAACCGAAGGGTTAAAGTTTCAGGACAAGCCGAGCCTCGCGCTCACACTCCCTTGCCTGCGCTCTTCCTACCCTGATTTAAGCGTTATGCCAAGAACAATTACGCCAAAAACACATTCCCGGCAAATTTAAAGGCCTTTCTCCGCTCCCGGAACAAAGCCCATCCCCTCCCTCGCGCGGGTTCACATTCCGGGCGCTGATTGCTTTTATTTTTTAAAATGCTACTATTTATGTGTGGAAATGACTGTTTAGGACCTGCCTCGCCAGCGGCCTTGAGGCGAAAAAGGATGCTTATGAAATAAATTTTAAACCAAGCTTTTCAATCCCGCCACCGGATAAGGGGTAATCGCGGCTTGCGGGTCAATGCATCAGGACTCAAAGGGGGCTTGCATGTCGGTACAAGATTTGCGTTTGATTCTACTGTTACCACAGGGAGGGTCGCTCAGCGCCTGGGCCAGAAACGGTTCTTTGCAAAGAGAAATAGCCGGTTGCCGCCGTCTGGCTGAAATGGGCGGCAATATCACCGTAATTTCTTACGGAGGCGTGGAGGACTTAAAATACCAAAGCCAGCTCCCGGGCATCCATATCGGCATCAACCGTTTTAAGCTGCCCGATAAAATTTACGCCAAGGCCATTCCCTGGCTGCACAGACGCCGCCTCGAAAGGGCCAATATCATAAAAAGCCGGCAAATCAGCGGTTCGCGGGTAGCTTTAAACATAGCCCGGCGCTTTAAAATTCCGTTCATCGCCCGTTGCGGCTATCTTCTTTCTGAATTCGAAAGCCATGAGAACCCACAGGGCTTTGCCGAGGCCCTGGCCCTGGAAGACGTAATTTTCAACGATTCCACTGTAAATGTGGTCACCAGCAAAGCCATGAAAGCCTACATCATGGAACAGCACAAAGTGGACGAGAACAAGGTCAGAGTCATCCCCAACTATGTGCTGGAAGACTTTTTCCTGGTTAAACGCCATCCGGTGCGCACCCCGCCGCGCATCTGCACTGTGGGACGCCTTGAAGCTCAAAAAAACCTTTTCGCCCTGATTGAAGCCTGCGCCGGGCTTGATGTGGAGTTAGAAATCATTGGCGAGGGCTCGCAAAAGGAGGCCCTGGCGGCCCATGTCCTTGCCCAGGGCGTGAATTTGCACCTGACCAGCAGAATTGAGCACCGCCTGTTGCCCGGACACCTCGCCCGCGCGGCGGTCTTTGCCCTGGTTTCACATTATGAAGGGCACCCCAAAGAACTTATTGAGGCCATGTCTGCGGCCACGCCCGTACTGGGCGCCAACCGGCCGGGCATTGCCGATATCATTGCCGACCAGCGCACCGGTTTGTTATGCGGCGCGTCCGCGCGGGAAATCCGCGAAGGCCTGGAAAAGCTTTTGTCCGATGTTGAATTTGCGGAAAATCTGGGCTGCAACGCCAGAAAATTCGCCTATGAGCACTACCATATCGACGCCGTGGTCGGAATGGAATTGGAATTGTATGACAGCCTCCTGTCCAACGGCCGCCCCCGGGAAGCCCCGGACCTGACAGGCGCGCTGGCGCCGTCCAAATAGCCGCGCCCGTACGCCGCATGCCGCGCCGCATTCAGAGCACTTTTACACCTTGGCCGGCGGGCAACGACATTATCCGGCAAAGCGCAGGAGAAGCTTGCTTCGACCTGCGCTTTTGTAAAACAGAAAACGTTTTTTCAAGAGGATGCTCCGGCTGCTCCTTTATATCATTTCACGCTTGAAGTAATATATTTGCTGAATGCTCCAGCGCAGGGGCGCATCGCGCCAAGGAACCGTAAAGAATATACAGATAATGTAAATTTATGTTAAACGACCGCAAAAACGCTTAACTTAGCGCGCGAACCTGCTATCTTTCCTATAGCCCAGCCCTGGAGGCGTTATGGATATGCATAAAAGCAAACATATTCTGCTTATTGACGATGACGAGCCCCTGCGCGGCCTGGTCACGGAATACCTCAAAGGCTACGGGTTTACAGTCAACACACTGCCCGACGGCGTGAAAGCCGTGGAAACAGTGGCCGCCACACCTCCGGACCTGATTATCCTGGATGTGATGATGCCGGGACCCGACGGTTTTGAGGTTTTACAAAAATTACGCGCCCACACCCAGGTGCCGGTAATCATGCTTACCGCCAAGGGTGATGACGCGGACCGCATTGTAGGCCTTGAACTGGGCGCTGATGATTACCTGCCCAAACCCTTCAATCCGCGTGAGCTTCTGGCCCGCATCCGCGCGGTCCTGCGCCGGTCCGAACCCGCCGCGCAAGGGGAAGACAAGCTCTCCCGCCTTGAGGCCGGGGGGCTGCTGCTGGACCTTACCCGCCAGGAGTTGTGCGTGGCGGGCGAACACAAGGAATTGTCCTATACTGAAGCGCGGCTGCTCGCCACACTCATGGGCCGCCCGGACACCATTTTTTCCCGCGACGAGCTCATGAGCCTGGTTTGGGCCAGAGATTTCGAAGCCTATGACCGGAATATCGACGTGCATATCAGCCATCTGCGCGCGCTTTTAAAGCCGTATCCCGAACATAACAACCGTATCCGCACCATCTGGGGCACAGGATACTTGTTTGTGGGCACGCCATGATGCGTTTCAACCGCCTGGGCATGAAGGTTTTCATCTCCTTTGTGCTTATTCTGGCCGTGACCGGGCTTTTGGTTTTCGGCCTGTTCCGCTCCAGCCAGGATTATGAGCCCGGCAACCTGAACATGGCCAAAAACGCCATGATCGTTAAGCTGATTTTAGAAGAAACCGGACGCAACAATGTGTCCAGAACGCTCACCGCCATAGGCCGCTCCGGGCGCGTGCTGGCCTGGGTCAACAACGCCAGCGGCAAAACCGTGGCCAGCTCCATTGCCGGCGAGATTCCTCCTGAGGCCCTGAAGCTGGAGTACACCCGCTCCTGGCAACTGGACGAAGTCACTTTGTACCAAATCCACAAAGGCGAAACCGAAGTGGTGGCCGCGGTGCCCATGACCCTGTCCGGCAAAGAATACACCCTGTATTTGAGCAATCATCTGCGGGACAGGGCCGCGCCCGAACTTCTGTTTCTGCGTGGCCTGGCCCCCGTGCTCCTGTCCGGCGTGGTGCTCATGTTTTTGCTGACCTGGTTCATCTCCAGGCCGCTACGCAGCCTGCACAACGCCGTGTCCAATATGGCCACAGGAGATCTGAGCACCAGGG
>JAVBRZ010000089.1:0-7002 GCA_031547425.1 Desulfovibrionaceae bacterium | reverse complement strand
ATAAAATGAATGACAAATAGATCAAGCCCATGTTGGGCGGGTCGGCCATCCCGCCTTTATAGGACAGGAGCATGCCAATCCAGAACAACCAGAAACCCCAATTCAGCAAGGGGTTACGAAGCCGCTTCCGCCAGTTCGTCTGCGGCTTGGGGGTATTTGCGTCAGCCATAATATACTTCCTCCGTCACTTTGGGCTCTCCCCCGCCAAAAGAGGGGAGCCCAGGGCGCGCCATTGCCGAAAGTTCTCCGGCCGGCATACCTTACATGTCCGGATTTACGGATTCACATGCGGGAACCAATACGAAGCGAAGAGCCAAGTGCTAATGCCCACCAACAGGGCGATGGCCAGGCAGTATGGGATGGTGCGCTTCATGACCTCGCTTTCCCGACCTTCGAGCCCCACAGTGGCCGAACCGATCAGCACCTTGGAGGGGGCAATGGAGGAGCCCAAAGAGCCGCCCACCGATTGCGCCGCGCAGATGATAATCGTGCTGATGCCCAGGGACTGGGCCGTGGCGTACTGCAACTGGCCGAACATGACGTTGGAGTTGGTGTTGCTGCCGGTGAGGAAGGCGCCCAACACGCCGATGTAAGGCGAGAAGATCGGGAAGACGGCCCCGGCGGCCCTGGCCAAACCATGCGCCAGGACATCGGTCATGCCCGTATCGTTCATGATCAGGGCCATCATGACCATAGTGGCGATACCATAGCTGGTGGGGACGCACTGGGTGACGGTATTCTTAAAGGCCTTGGCGAAGGAGCCGGGGCGCCATTTGCCGGCGGCCCCGAAGATGATTATCGCCGCGATGGCCGCGAAGAACAGGAGCGGCGCCGGGTGCGAGAGGATGTTGATGGACGAGTAGCCCTTTTCCGCCTTGACCACGTAGCCGAGGCCGGTGGTTAGCTCCGGGAAGGGCAACGACCAGCTGTAGGGGGCGAAGAATTTTTTGATCGGGCCGATCTGGGAGGAAATAGAGATCGCGATCAGCACCAGGTAGGGCGAAAAGGCCAGGCCAAAACCCATGGGCAGGGCCTCTTTACGCTCTATCATGCCGGCGCTGTCCTCCGTGTCGGCGTACATCTTGGTCCGGGCCATTAAGGTTATAGCACCGCAACCCAGGAGGCCCGGCACCAGAGTGGCCAACTGGGCCGCTCCGATCTTGTTCATCAACCAGCAGGCGAACCCCATGACCATGGAGGTCACGAAAATGGCCGGGAAAGCTTTTTTCACGGCGGCGCCGCCGCCATAAATGTGCGCCACAGCCAGGCCGGTGGTCAAAATGGGGACGAGGAACATAATCGCCATCCAGGGGCCGATCATCTCCCCAGGGATTTTGGTGGTCAACTGGATGGTATAATAGGAGGAACCCATGGAGCCGAAGGATATTGACCAGCAGTGCCCAACCAGGGTGGAAGCCGCGGCCACGGCTGGGGCGAAGCCCATGACCACCATGATGGGGGCCACCACGGCCACAGGCACGCCAAAGCCGGCGATGCCCTGCAAAAAAGCGGCGAAGCACCAGGACATCAGAAGGCACTGCAGGACCCGGTCCTTGGAGACCTTGGCCATGGTGTCGCCTATGACGTCAATGGCTCCCTGCTGGGCCACCAGGTTGTAGAGCAAAACGGCGCCCCAGATGATCAGAAGCACGTAAAGGCTCAGAGACATGCCTTTGGTGTTGGCCAGGGCCATTACCTGCAGGTCTGCTTTAAAGACCACGATGCCGATGGCCATGGCGGTTATCCAGGCCAGCGCGCCTGATTTCGGTGCGCCCCAGTTGAGGAACAGAATGCTCAAGAGCAAAAGCAAAATCGGTAAAAAAGCCAGGATCCAGTTGACCAGGGTCAGTTCTGGCCCAGCCAGCGCCGCACCACCCATTGGATATCTCCTCCTAAAATCTGAGGCTCGCACCTTTTGAGTATTGGGCATCCTTTTTCGCTTGCCAAGGGCATCACGTGGATGAGAGGTTTCCTTGGCTTCAAGGTTAGGCCTTTTGCCAAACTTAAGAAGTAGTTTACGGCTTCTTTTACATCTTAACAAAGCGTTAATGCATGATGCCTTGTTTTTTGTGGCGAACCACCTCAATGCGGGGCTGAACAATTCCAGAGCATTTAACTCTTGAAATGCTTTGGCGGCGAGCGGTGCAACGACGCGACGCCCGCAAGCGAGCAGCGCAGCGTGTCTTTAGTTCAGGCCGCTTCGGCTTGTACGTTAAGATAAAAGACCGCTCTTATCTTGAAAAGAAAAAACAGATAACGGCTTTGAATATAAATTGTTATGGGCTATTTCAACAGTGAAATGCTCTGGAAGTTAATGACGAAAGCGCATGAACTGGCGTGAAATAGTCGAAAAACAAATTTATGGTCTGGTGAAGCTTCCCCTGTGGGAATTCAAGTCTCCCCTTAGCGCCATTTCAATCTCCGGTGAAATGCGGAAAGGTCCGCAAAGCTAAACGCTGAGCGGACCTTTTTTGTGTTCACAGTTCCTGTGTGTTGGGAAGAATTCAGGAGCGTGTCCCCATGGGGTATATACCCGCCCCCCCCCAATTAGGGTTCAGGGGGGGATGGTTTGGGAGGGGGGAATCTCCAGGAGTGTCTTTATAAATATAGCTCGCCTTCGCTTCACTGCATTTCGCTCAGGACGGGCGGGCCATTGTGGTTCCTCTTCCCGGCGCGCTTGAGGAAAATTTACGCGAATTTCAGGCCGCCTTTGCCCAGAAGGTCGTGCAGGTGGATGATGCCGGCCACGCGGCCGTCAGCGTCGAGCACGGGCAGCACGGTAATGGCCTTATTTTCCATGATGTCCAGGAGTTCGGCCGAGGACTGGTCCACAACGCCGCATTTGGGGTTGACGGTCATGATGCCGGATACGGGCAGGTCGCCTTGCAGGCGGTTATGCCGGGCGGCCCGGCGCACGTCGCCGTCGGTGAGAATGCCGCTGAGGCGTTGCCCGGAATCAGTGATGATTACGGCCCCGAAACCGCCGGCGTCCAGAATGCGCAGGGCTTCGCTGATGCTGGTGTCTGGCCCGGTGGTGGGAATGGCGGCATGCATGAGTTCTTCGGCGCGCAAGCGCAGGCGCTGCCCCAGGGAACCGCCTGGGTGGACCTTGAGAAAGTCCGATTCGCTGAAGGCCTTGCTTTCGGACAGGCACACGGCCAGGGCGTCGCCCAGGGCCAGGGTGGCCGTGGTGCTGGCCGTGGGCGCCAGGTTCATGGCGCAGGCCTCGCGGGGCACGCGGCAGTTTAAGAAAATATCCGCATTTTTGGCCAGGCTGGAGTTGGGGTTGCCGGTCAGGGCGACGACCAGGCAGCCCAGGCTCCGGATGGCCGGCAAAAGGGCGTTGAGTTCCAGGGTTTCGCCGGAATAGGAAATGGCCAGGACAATGTCTTCGGCGCGCAGGGCGCCGAGGTCGCCGTGGGCGCCTTCCACAGGGTGCAGGAAAAAGGCCGCCGTGCCGGTGGAGGAAAAGGTGGCGGCCAGCTTGCGGCCCACCAGGCCGGACTTGCCCAACCCGCACACGGCGATGCGCCCCGCGCACCCGATCAAGGCGGCCACGGCCCGATTAAAGGAGTCGTCCAGGGCATCGCGCACGGCCGTGATCCCTTCGATTTCAATATCCAGAACTTCGCGTCCCGCCAAGAGCCAATCTTTGTTCATAATGTTTTAAACGCGGCCCGCCCCAAAAGAAAGCAGGCCGCATAGCTTTGGATTGTTATCGATAAGCTGTCGTTAGGCTATAGTTTTTATTCCTCGTCGCCGCCGCTGTCGTCGGGCAGGCAGCCGGGGCAGCGGATGGGGTAATCGCCGGTAAAGCAGGCATAGCAAAAGTCTTCCGGGTGCGTCACTGTTTTGCGCAGTCCGTCGAGGCTCAAGTATTCCAGGCTGTCCAGGCCGATGAATTTTTCGATGTCATCTTTGCCCTGGTTGGCGGCAATGAGTTCCTTGCGCGAGGGGAAGTCCACACCGTAGAAACAGGGATGGGCCACAGGCGGCGAAGAGACCCTGAAGTGCACTTCCTTGACGCCCAACTCGCGCAGATGCCGCGCCCTGGTGCGGATGGTGGTGCCGCGCACTATGGAGTCGTCGGCCAGGATGACGCGTTTGTTGCGCAAAAAGGCGCGCACCGGATTGAGCTTCACGCGCACGCCGAAGTTGCGCATTTCCTGGGTGGGCTGGATAAAGGTGCGGCCCACATAGTGGTTTCTGATAATGGCGTGCTCATAGGGCAGGCCGCTTTGCTGGGCGAACCCCAAGGCGCAATAAACGCCCGAGTCCGGGAAAGGCAGCACGAAATCCGCGTCGGGCGTGGATTCGATGCTCATCTGGTTGCCCATGCGCTTGCGGCAGGAATAGACCTCTTCGCCAAAGACCACGGAATCGGGGCGGGCAAAGTAGACCAGCTCGAAAATGCAGTGCCGGCGAGGGGCCGAGACGCCGAGGGATTCCTTGGTCATGCCGTTCTTGTTGATGACCAGCATTTCACCCGGCTCAATAGTGCCGAGGTCCCCGGCATCCAAGAGGTCCAGGGCGCAGGTTTCCGAGGCCACCACCAGGGTGTCCCCGGTTTTGCCCAGGCTTAAAGGCCGCACGCCGTGCGGGTCGCGCACGGCAATGAGCGTGTCGTTGGCCAGGATCAGGAAGCAATAAGCGCCTTCCACTTCCAGGCAGGCCTGGCGCACGGCTTCCACCAGGTCATGCTTGCTTAAGTGCACCACAATCAGGTGGACCATCAGTTCGCTGTCCGTATCGGTGTGGAAGATGGCGCCTTCGCTTTCCAGTTTTTGGCGCAGCATTTTGCTGTTGATCAGGGCGCCGTTGTGGGCCACGGCCAGGTCCAGATCGCCGTGGCGCACGCAGAAAGGCTCCGCGTTGCGCAAAAGCTGCTGCCGCTTGTTGCCGTAGCGCACATGGCCCATGGCAATGGGGCCGGGCAGTTTGTTGAGGATGTCCTCGTTAAAAACATCGGGCACCAGGCCAAGGCCGCGATAGTCAGTTTGCCGGGTTCCATCCCAGGTCAGGATGCCGCAGCTCTCCTGGCCCCGGTGCTGTTGGGCGTACAGGCCGAAATAAGCCATCTTCGCCGCTTCCGGGTGGTTATAAATGCCGATAAGTCCCATGGTCTTTCTCCATTCTTTGGGGGGTATTAAAAAAGTTTCTTAATCCCATGCGCAAGACTTGGCAAGAGCCGGAGAGAGGCAACCAGCAGAGCGGTGTAAGCAGCCCGCATGGTTCCTCCTCTTTGGGGCTTTCCCTCTTTTTAACCCTTATTGGGCGCGAGTAAAAGGGCGGCCCCTCCTTGCCCGGCTCATTGGGTTCGCTTGAAGCCGTTTAAACGGGTTAAACACTTGCCAGGCGCGCGGATAAGACCTAAAAGATTCCTCTCAGGAGATTATGACCTATGTTGGCGATTTTGGACTATAAAGCCGGCAACCAGACCAGCGTGCGGCGGGCTTTGGAGTATTTGCGCATTCCTTGTCGCATCGCGGCCACGGCTGAAGAAACCAAAGGCGCCGCGGGGCTGATTTTTCCGGGTGTGGGCGCGGCGCGCCAGGCTATGGACCATTTGCGCGACACCGGCATGGACCAGGTGCTGGCCGAGGCTGTGGCCGCGCGCCTGCCCATTCTGGGCATTTGCCTGGGCTGCCAGATTCTTCTGGAATACAGTGAAGAAAACGGCAACACCTCCACCCTGGGGCACATCCCCGGTTATAACCGCGCCTTTGACCCGGCCTGGACCGACGGGGGCGAGCCCATCCGCATTCCGCACATGGGCTGGAACAGCGTGGAGACGGCCGAGGAGCACGAGCTGTTCCGGGGCATCGAGCCCGGCGCGCAATTTTATTTCGTGCACGGCTATTATCCGGTTCCGGCGGCGGAATATGTCATCGGCCGCACGGACTACGGCCTGAATTTCTGCTCCGCGTTCGGCCGGCCGGGCTTGTGGGCCGTGCAGTTTCACCCGGAAAAAAGTGGCCGGCCAGGCCTGGCTTTGCTCAATAATTTTTATAAATATTGTCTGGAAAGCAGGTAAACATGCTCAGCAAAAGAATAATCCCCTGCCTGGACGTGCGCGACGGCCGCCTGACCAAGGGCGTGAAATTCATGGGCAACGAGGATATCGGAGATCCGGTGGAGAGCGCCCGCGTTTATTCCGAAGCCGGGGCCGATGAGATTGTCTTTTACGACATCACCGCCTCGGCCGAGAACCGGGGCATTTTTCTGGATGTGGTCAAGCGCGTGGCCGCCGAGGTCTTTGTGCCTTTTTCCGTGGGCGGCGGCATTTCCAGCGTGGAAGACATGCGCGCCGTGCTTCTGGCCGGGGCGGAAAAAGTCTCGGTCAATTCCGCGGCCGTGCGCAACCCGGCCATCATCAGCGAGGGGGCGCGTCAATTCGGCTCCCAGGCCATTGTGGTGGGCATGGATGTGCTCAAGGTGCCGGTGAGCGAAAGCATTCCTTCCGGCTATGAAATCGTCATCAACGGCGGGCGCGCGCCCATGGGCCTGGATGCTCTGGCCTGGGCCAAAAAATGCCAGGAACTGGGCGCGGGCGAGCTCTGCCTCAACTCCATTGACGCCGACGGCACCAAGGACGGTTTTGAACTTAACCTCACCCGGCTCATTTCCACAGCCGTGACCATTCCGGTCATCGCCTCGGGCGGCGCGGGCGGCCCGCACCATGTCTACGAAGCCCTGGACCAGGGCAAGGCTTCGGCCGCCATTATCGCCTCCATCATCCACTTCGGCCAATACACCATCAAAGACGTCAAGGACTACTGCGCGGGCAAGGGGCTGCCCATGCGCATGTCCTGGTAGGTTTTTTCAGGCGCGTGGGGGGGGGGGGGGGGGGGGGGGGGGGGGGGGGGGGGGGGGGGGGGGGGCGGGGGGGGGGGGCGGCGGGCGGGGGCGGGGGGCGGGGGAGGGCGGGGGGGGGAGTGCGTGGTTGGAGAACAATAGACAAGGAATAAGAAGAGAGGACGGGAGGGAGAGGGGAGTCGTCGA
>JAVBRZ010000105.1:0-11368 GCA_031547425.1 Desulfovibrionaceae bacterium | reverse complement strand
ACCTGTTCATGGGCGACCTGGACAAAGCCGAGGAATATTATCGCAAGGCCATGGCCAGCGACGGCGTGCATTCCGACCCCTACCTGGGGCTGGCCACTGTGGCCGTGCAGCGCGGCAATATTGACGACGCGCTGGTACTGTATCGCAAAGCCGCGTCCATTGAGGCCTGCGACAAGTCCCTGACCGGCATCGGCATGGTGCTTATGGAAAAAAGCGAGCACGAGGAAGCCTTTGAAACTTTCCTCCGGGCTCTGGAAAAGAACCCGCAGAACATGATCGCCACCCACTGCGCCGTGCAGGAAGCCCATTACCTGAACCGTCTGGAAGAAATCCTGCCCTGCCTGGAAAACTTCCTGGCCCTGGAGCCCGATAACCGCGCCGTGCGCATTTCCCTGGTGGGCTGCCTGGTTTCCATGGGACGCCAAAAAGACGCCGTGGGCCATCTGGAAGAGCTCTTGCGGCTCAACCCGGAAGACGCGGAAGCCAAAGAGCTGTTTGATGCTCTGGCCGCTTAAATAGGGGCATACAAATTTCTCCCCTCCCCATAGATTTCCCGGCCCGTAGTCTGCGCTGCGGGCCGGGGAATCTCCTCATCGCCGCCGGCTGGAGGCCAAGGAGAATTTAACGGACCCGGCAATGACAGGACGTCAAAGGGACAGGAATTTTCCTGTCCCTTTGGCGTTTTCGGCATAGAGCAAATTAACTTTGAAAAGTTGATTTGCTCTGGCGGACGCGAAGCGAAGCGCAGTGGGCGCCCGCGCCCGGCTTTTTGCCGCAGTGCGGCGCGGCAGTGAGCATCACCAATACCCAGCCGGTTTATTTTTTCCAACTATCGACTTAAAAGCAAAAATCTGGCAGGGTAATTTACCGTCCAGCAAAATGCCACGGCAAGGAGGTAAACAACATGGCGACCACAATCACCTGGCTGGGCCATTCCAATTTTTTTATCGAAGCGCCGGGCATCAATATTTACATTGATCCCTTTTTCGCCGCTGATGCAGAGCAAAAACCGTGGCGGGATCTGCCCAAAGCGGACCTCGTGCTGGTCACCCACGATCACGATGACCATGTGGGCTCGGCTGTGGACATTTGCCTGGAAGACGGCGCGCTGCTCGGCGGCATTGTGGGCAGCGTGGGGCCCATCGCCAGAAATAAGCTCGCCCCGGAGCACATTCTCAACGGCATCGGCTTTAACATGGGCGGCACGATAACCCACAAAGAAACCGAAATCGTCATGATCCCGGCCTTTCACAGCAGCAATTCGGGCACGCCGGCCGGGTACATCATCACCCTGCCCGACGGGCTGACCGTTTACCATGCCGGAGACACCTGCGTGTTTGGCGACATGGCCTTGTGGGGCGAGATGTATCCCCTGGATGTGGCCCTTTTGCCCATGGGCGGCATATTCACCATGGGTCCGGCCCAGGCGGCCATGGCCTGCAAGCTGCTGCACGCCCGGCACGTCATTCCCATGCACTGGGGCACTTTCCCGGTCCTGGAGCAGAACACGGCCCGCTTCACCACCGCCTTGCCCCAACTGGCTCCGTTCTGCAAACCCCTGCTCCTCAGCCCCGGCGAGTCCTGCCGCTTTCCCGGCCCGGACGAACCGGCTCACCTGGGCCGGGCATGAACGACCACAAGGGCGACAGCCGGGGCGAAGCCCGCGCCTGGCAAGTTTATTTGTTGCGTTGCGCGGATATGAGCTTGTATTGCGGCATCACCACAGATCTTGCGCGACGCCTCAAGGAACATAACGCGGGCACGGCTTCGCGCTGCACCCGCGCCCGCCGGCCGGTGACCCTGGCGGCGGCCGTGGCCACACCGGATAAAAGCGCGGCCCTGCGCCTGGAAGCACGCATCAAAAAAGCCCCAGCCGAACAAAAAATCGAACTGCTCAAAGCCCTGGGTTCGGGCGTAATTTAACGGGGAGTTGAACTCATGCGCAACCAGCTTCTTTTTCTTGCCTTTGTGCTGTTCCTCGCCTGTCTGGCCGTCGCTTCGCCGACCCGCGCGCAAACTTTTACCGGCGACAACGGCGTTGCCGTGGCTGTGCCGAAAGACTGGACAGCCGAATATGAGGCGCCGAACATGCAAATCCTGCTGGCCTCGCCTTTGGAGGACTGCGCCGCCTCCATTCAGCTTATGCCCAACAGCGGCAAAAACGCCAAGGAATTCGGCAAAACTTTCTCCCGGCAAATGAACGGAACCAGTCCTGAAAAACTCGATAACGGCTGCTATGTTTTTGACGCCTTTTTCCAGGGCCTGCCGCTCACCGCCACCGTTTGCGCCACAAATAACCATGCCGCGGTGCTTCTGGAACTCGGCAATGTGGACGGCTATCCGGCTGAATTGCGGCTCATTCGCAGCAGTCTGCACAGCAATGATCCTGAGGCGCAAGAACTCCTGAATATTTTCAAATAAGGAACGGCCGCGACCATCCCCCTGCAGTGAGGCGCAAAAGGCCGCCATCTGTACAAACCAACCCTTAAGGAGCTAACTATATGCAAAAAAGGATTCTTTCTCTTGCACTGGCCCTGCCTGCCTGGCCCTGACCTCCACAGCCCTGGCTGAAACCTTCACGGGCGGCAGCGTTACGGCTGAGGTTCCCACTGGCTGGATCACTATGTACAATGAACCCACCAAGCAGACCATTGTGGCTTCGCCCGGGCAGGAATGCGTTTCTTCCACCCAGATCATCCCTACTGACGGCAAAAGCGATCAAGAGTTGGCTAAAATGCTGTCCCAGCAGTTGAAAGGCAGCGCGCCCGAACCGGCGGAAAACGGCGGCTACGCCTTCACCGCCAATGCCGGTGGCGTGCCCATGTCCATAAACGTGGCCACTTCCGACAGCATCGCCCTGGTGTATATGGAAATCGGCCCTAAGGAAAAGTACCAGGATGAATTGCAACTGATTCGCAAGAGCCTTGCAAGCGACAACGCCGACGAGCAGGCGCTGCTGGACACCGTGAAATAACCGCTGTCCCGCGGAAAATCCGGCTCGGTTTGAAAAACAAAAAACCCGCCGTGTGGTCTGCCCTGGCCCGCGCCCTGTCAGGTAAACAGGCAAAACGGACCAAAGAGGCATGATTATGCGGCGGTTTTTTTGCAACCTTCTTCCACATGCGGAAAAATCGTTTTAACCGCTGCACCGCCCGCCGTAGCTGCCTTTGCCGCCCGCAAGGCGCTCTCCCAGGCGCTTTGCCTGTAGCCCCCTGAAAAAAGCGACCCTGGACGGCATAGCCACTTTCGGCAGCGCCACAGCGCAGGCCTGGCTGATCACCGCCTACCGGCCGGATGCCGGGGATCCCACCGCCTCATTGCGCATCGCCAAAAGCCTGGCCGAAAATTTTCCAGTGAGCGCTTTTGAAGGCCCGCCAGGCGTCGGCGGCACGGAACGCCTGCTGCAAGTGGCGCTGCAAGACGAAAACGCGGGAGAGCCACAGCACGCCTCCGGCAGCTTTCAGGAAGGCCTCGCCTTTAAGTGGACCTTTGATTGCCCAAGGCTGAAACCCAACGCTGGCTGGCGCCGCCGGCCGGGAAATGAAAATTTACGTGCTGGACCCGGCGAACAAATCCCGCCGCTGGAGGCTGTCTTCAGGCTGCCGGAGGACAGCCGCCCCTTGCGCGGCATGCTGGACGGTTATCCGGATAAGTAGCGGGCAGGCGGCAAAGAAGCCGGCCGCGAGCGCAGCCTTTTCTTCTTTGCCGCACAAGGTATGGTGATCGGCCTGAAAAATCCGATTATTTTACCTGGGGCTGGCGGCGCCCGCCGCTGTGGCTTCCGGCGCCTCCTCCGCGATGGCCACCGCCGCGACCGCTATTTTATAAAATTTTGCTTTTTTCATATAAATTTCCTCTCTATTTTCGCAACTAAGCTTGAAACCGGTTAACATTGAGAAATATTTATAACACTTGCCGGATCATATTAAATTCATCGATTGTTATCTCACCCGCGGCAAGACGCTTTTTGAGGATTTCCAGTGAATCCCGCCTGTCGGCATTGCCGCTTTGCGTCCGCCTGCGGATAATGAAGCAGCTGATGAATACCGCCGCGAGCAACAGCAACAGGACAAGCCAGATCTCATGGGAAAAATGGGCGAAATGCATACTCATCAGCTACTCCTTGACCGACGCGGCCATTGTTGCGCGCACACCGCTTAGTTCTTTCCGGGATTGTCAGTATGCGCAGGGTCGTTCTTTTCGGTTTCATGGATCGCGGCATTGTCCCGCGCCTGCTCATGGCCGCCCCCGTGCTGGCTAAATGAGAAGTCCTGTCTTTGCTGCTGTTGCCAGTAATTCGCGTGGTGCCCAGCGCTTTCGTGATATTGCCCGTGACCGTGGTCATCCCACCCATGCCATGCATAAGCGGCCGTGCCGGTGCCGAGCGTAAGCCCAAAAGCCATAACCACAAGCATAATTATCTTTTTCATACTATCCTCGATGTGTTTTAGATTGCTGTTTGCGGCAACCGGAGCAATACCCCGCTCCGCTCCGCCTTGCCTGATTGGGTGGAGGGGTGCTTCTTCTTAGGCAAGGAACGTGCCGAGACTTATTTCACAAATAACATATTGATATAAAAAGTATTTTTGCGGAAGATATTTTTTGTGACCGCAAAATTGTTAAAATTTTACGCAACCGGCTTGACTGCTTGAGTAAAAAATACACATATGCCGTATGTCCGCCACATCTAAAGCCAATGCTTCAGGCCCCAGACTGCCGAACTTTTCCGCGTGCTCCCGGCGGCTGTTGTTCGGATTTTCCCCCTGGCTGGTTGTCGGTCTTTCCGCCGTCCTGGCCCTGGTGATTATTTTGCTCGCCTGGCGAAACATAGAGAGAGAACGGGAGCATATCACCCGGAATTTTCTCGACAGAGCGGATGCGCTGATCTGGGCTCTGGAAGCGGTTACGAGAACAGGGGCGGACCTTGACGAAGAAACGAAAATCTTACAGCTCTTCGTCATGGAAACCGCCCGGCAGCGTGATATCCTGTATATTGCCGTCATCGACAAAGACGGACGCATCCTGGCGCACAACGATGCCCGGGAAGTTGGCAAAACTCTCGCGGGAGAGAGGCCGCTTTCCAGCGGGCCGCCAAAAAATATCGCCTGGCATACGGTCCATGCCTCCGGGCATGATATCTTTGAAGTATATAGAATGTTTTCGCCCGCTCCCCGCTACCACCACAGCCTCCTGAACGCGCACCACGGTCACCGGCATGGCGCGGACAAGGGCGGCCTGGTGAAACAAGACGCTCCACCCATCTTTGCCGTGATCGGATTCGACAGCGGGTCATATGAAACCATGCTCGCCAAGGATCGCTTCAACAATTTGCTGACCGCCTCCGTGGCGGCGGTGCTGGCCCTGGGCAGCTTTTTTTCCCTTTTCTGGGCGGACGGCTACCGGCGCTCAAGGCGCCTGCTGAAAGACACCCGCGCCCTGGCCTCGGAAGTTGTGACCAGCCTGCCCATAGGGCTTATCGCCTGCGAACCGAACGGCGCCATCGGCATGGTTAACGAAACGGCGCTCGCCATGCTGCACATGAACAGAAAAGCGGCTGTGGGCGCTTCAATACGCGGCGTCCCCGGCCTTGACTGGAAAGCGCTCATTACCGCGCTTGGCCAAAACAGGAAAGTAATCGAGCATGAGATGGAGTTCAACGTGAACGACGGCACCACGCCCGTCAGTGTAAGCGCTTCGCAAATCCACGATGAAGACGGCCTTTTTCTGGGGCATATTTTTATCCTGCGGGATATTTCCGAGATGAAGCGGCTGCAGGCTGAAGCGCGGCGGAACGACAGGCTTGCCGCGCTTGGAAATCTGGCCGCCGGAGTGGCGCACGAAATCCGCAATCCACTCAGCTCGATAAAAGGAATCGCAACTTTGCTGGCGGCGAAAACGAGTTCTTCGGAACCGGAGAAAGAAGCCGCGAAGACACTGATCGCCGAAGCGGACCGCTTGAATCGTGTGGTCTCGCAACTGCTCGATTTTGCCAAACCGGGCGCTATGAAACTTGCTCACGCGAACATCAATGAGCTGATCACCCATGCCTTGCGGCTTGCCGACGCGGATGTCCGGGCCAAAGCAATCCGCGTCTCTTTTGCCGAAAATAAAACCCTGCCTTTGATTCCCATAAACGCGGAACGCTTCACGCAAGCCCTGCTCAACCTCTTTCTCAATGCCGTTCAGGCCATGGAACCGGGCGGCCGCCTGGAAATCAGCGCCAGCCTGACTGACGATGGAAACTCTTGCGCCATATGCATCAAAGATGACGGCAAGGGGATGACGCAGGAAGTCCAGTCCTCCATCTTCACGCCATACTTTACGACAAAAGCGTCCGGCACCGGCTTGGGGCTGGCGATCGTCCAGCAAATCATTGAACGGCATGGAGGCGGCATTTCCGTAAACAGCGCGCCGGGCGCGGGAAGCTCCTTTACGTTGCGCATTCCCGTGCAAAAGCCCCATAAGGAAAAAACATGACCCGAAACGCCCCAATCAAATTGCTGGTGGTGGACGATGACGCCGGCCACCGCCAGACTCTGATCGCCCTGCTCACGGAATGGGGCTATGCGGCAAGCGGGGCGGAGGATGGAGAAACCGCGATCGCCCTGTGCAAAACAGAGCCCTTTGATCTGGCGCTTATGGACGTGCGCATGACCGGCCTCAGCGGCATTGAAGCCATGAAAGAAATCAAGATGTACAATCCGTCCATCCCGATCCTGATCATGACCGCCTATTCTGGCGTTGAAAACGCTGTGGAGGCCATCAAGTCCGGGGCGTACGACTATCTGACCAAGCCCCTGGACTTTGACGACCTGAAGCTCACCCTGGAAAGAGCGGCGGACCATGCCGGTTTGCGGAAGGAAAACATGGCCTTGCGGGATATGCTCGCCTCGGGGCTCGACAGCGGCGGGCTGATCGGCCAAAGTCCGGCCATGCGCCGAATTTTGGACATGGCCGCCAATGTGGCCCCGTCTGAAGTCACGGTGCTCATCACCGGCTAATCCGGCACCGGCAAAGAGTTGCTGGCGAAACTGATTCACGCCAACAGCAAGCGGCGGGGTGGTCCCTATGTCGCCATCAACTGTGCCGCCCTTACGGAAACCTTGCTGGAATCGGAGCTGTTCGGGCACGAAAAAGGCGCTTTCACCGGTGCTGAAAAACGGCGCGAGGGCCGTTTTTTAGCCGCAAACGGCGGGACCATTTTTCTGGATGAAATAGGCGAAATGCCCATGCCCATGCAGGCGAAGCTGTTGCGGGCCATCCAGGAGCGGGAAATCCAGCGCGTCGGGGGAGACCAGACCATCAAGGTGGAGGTGCGCATCCTGGCGGCGACCAATAAAAACCTCAAAGAAGAGGTCGAAAATGGACGTTTCAGGGAGGATCTGTACTACCGGCTCAATGTGCTTTCCCTTGAACTGCCCCCGCTGCGGGAACGGCTTGAGGATATCCCGCTGCTTGCCGCGCATTTCCTCAGGCAATACGCGCTGAAAAACGAGAAAATCGTAAAAGGCTTTACGCCCGGGGCCATGGACAAGATGGTAAAATATTCCTGGCCGGGCAATGTGCGGGAGCTGGAAAACACCGTGGAACGCGCGGTGGTGCTGCTCATGGGTGAATACATCAGCGAAAGGGAACTGCCGCCCGGCCTTCTGGAGGGAGAAGAAACCGGCCTGACTTCAGGAGTGAATTTTGTGGACATGACCCTTGAAGAAATCGAGCGGATCATCGTCACCCGGGCGGTGGAAACCGTGGGAGGCAACAAAAGTGAAGCGGCCCGGCGGTTGGGAATTACCAGAAAGACGCTTGCATCCAAAATGCGGGGCTGAGCGGGATGAGGTCTTACCTGAATCCGGGACGCGCAAAATGAAGCCGCGCGGCCAATAAAAAAGGGGTTACCCCAACATGGGTAACCCCTTGAAATTACTGGTGGGCAGTACTGGACTCGAACCAGTGACCCCCGCCGTGTGAAGGCGGTGCTCTACCAACTGAGCCAACTGCCCGAAGAAATTATTTTTAAGAGATGCGGCCGGGGTTGTCAACAAAAAGAATCCGGAAAAATGCGTCCGCGTATAATCTATTGAAGCCGCACACTCTTCGACAAGCTCAAAAATCAACACCCCCCGTCAGCTTGAAATGCCGGCCCTATGCCCTCCGCCGGGGCGGAAAAAAGTTAATCCGGGTTCCCTGCCGCCACATCCTGAGCAGGTGCACGCCCCGGATTCTGCCCCGCTCCCGGGCCCACCCCGCTGGCCGGACTTTCTACCGGGAAAAGCGGCAGATACCGATAAGCCAGGCTGAGCACAATCACGCCATAGGCCACGGCCGCGAGACAGGGCGCGATTTCCGCCCAATTGGGCAGATAACTCGCCCAGCCTTCAAAAGGCAGGGAGGGCACGGCCAGGTTTTGCACGGTCTGCACATAGCGGTTGATGAGCACGCCCAGGCAGGCCAGGCCGGCGGCCAGGCGCGTGAGCCGCCTGCGGCGCCGCAAGGCCGGAATAAGCAAAATGACGCAAGGGACGGCGCCGCACAGCCCTATTTCCATAAGCAGCAGCCACTCGCCGTATAACGCGCCGTGAAACATATCCGCAAAAGCATAGCCGTAGCGCGGCTGAATATCCGCGCCCCAGGCCAGAGTATCCGCGCCCTTGGCCGCCACATACACGGCCAGCAGCACGCCGCCGGTTTTGGCCAGAAATTGCTTGACCCGGTCAGACAAGAGTCTCCGGCCCGCGCAGGTTTCCATAAGTTCCCCGCACAAGAGGGTGAACAGCGTGCCCGCGCCCGCAGCCGAAAGCACAAATAAAAAGAAAGTCCACGGCCAGGGCCCCAGACCTTCGCGGAAAGTGAAGGGCCTGGCGAAAAGCACCCCATACATGCCGCCCAGGGAGCCTTGGTGAAAAATGGACAAGAACAGGCCCACAGCCGCGAACAAGGGCATGGTCCAATGCAGGTTGCGGCCGAACTCGCGCAGGAAGGGGCTTTGCCCGGCCTGGCGCTGCTTCAGGGCATGAGGAATAAATTCAATGGCCAGAACCAGGCTGTACAAAGTCACGCAAAAAATCACCTCCGTAAGCATGGAGGCCACATTGGCGTGCCAGAACCCGAACCAGGCGCGCAAAGGCTGGCCGATTTCCAGAAAAAGCACGCCCACAGCCCCGGAGTAGCACACAAAGCCCAGGAGCACAGCCAGGCCGTCGATCTGCTCCAGGTCTTTTTTGCGCAAGCAGTACAGAAGCATGCCGGTGACAAACGCGCCCCCGGCCAGGGCCATGATGCTCAGGTCAAAAGTGATCCACAGGCCGTAAGCCATGAGGTCGTTGAGCCTGGTAACCGCAAGGCCTTGCCCCAGCACCAGAGCCGCCGCGTAAACTCCCCAGGCGAGCAACGCGCCCCAGACGACCAGCCAGAGCAGGAAGCGGGCAAAACCGCAGCGGGTTTGCCCTTCGGGCAACAAAGCGTGGTCAGCGGGCGGGGCGGGTGTTCTGTTCATGTTTGTTTCTTGCCGTCTTGTTCATTCTTTAACACGCGGTCGCGCAAATTGCGCACCCAGGGCCTGCGGCTGAGGTAATACACCTGCGGCCGGGTGCGCAAGGAATCCAGCAGGCAAAAGGCCAGCGGCGATTTGGCCAGCTTGTGCACGAGGTGCGCCGGGTTGTTCAAATCGCCGAAATAAAAAACCTTGGCCGGGCAGGCCTCCACACAGCCCGGCACATATTCCCCCTCTTCCAGGGCGTAAGGATCGCGCTTTTCGGCCAAAGCTTTGTCTTTGGCCAGTTGCCAGCGTTGCGCGCAGAACGTGCATTTTTCCACCACCCCGCGCGGCCGCACTGAAACAAAAGGCGACAGCGCCTTTTCCGCGCCCCGGGGCCAGGCCGGGTCCCGCCAGTTGAAATAGCGGGCATGATACGGGCAGGCGATCATGCAGTAGCGGCAGCCGATGCAGCGGGCGTGGGTCTGGCTGACAATGCCGCCCGGCGTCTGTTTTTGCGTGGCCGTGACCGGGCAGACCGGCACGCAGGGCGGATTCTCGCAATGCTGGCAGGGCAGCGGCAGAAACACGCCTTCATGGCCCGGAAAGGGCTTGCCGTTGTCCAACTCGCGCAGGCGCACCCAGGTAATGCTTCTGGTCTGGTCCGAAGCGTCAGGCACGGGCGCGATATTGTTCTCCGCCTGGCAGACGGCCACGCAGGTTCCACAGCCCGTGCACCTGTCCAGGTCAATGACCATACCCCAGCGGATGTTTCGTTCCTTGCCCGCGCTCATACCCCTGACACTCCCTTAAGCTCAAGCCCGCGCACAGCCAGATAACAGAGCCCGTCCCGCCCGTCCGGCGCCTCCGGCTCCAGTTCCGGGATCAACGAAAACAGGTCCAGGCCGTTCACGCCCCGGCCTTGGCTGAAGGCGTCAAAGCCCGTGTGCCCATAGCCAAGGGGCAGGCCGACCACATTATCCATCAGGCCCTCGAAAACGGCCAACCGGGCCTCCAGGCTCCGAACGCCGGCCCCGCCCGCGTCCCCGGCCTTGGCGCTCAGGCGTACCCGTTGCCCGGCCTTAAGGCCCAGGCGGCGGGCCGTGGCGGCATTGACGCGGACGCGCAGCGTCGTTTCCCGCAACTC
Organism: Desulfovibrionaceae bacterium; assembly: GCA_031547425.1. GTDB lineage: Bacteria > Desulfobacterota > Desulfovibrionia > Desulfovibrionales > Desulfovibrionaceae > JAVBRZ01. Next base: position 749 of record JAVBRZ010000105.1, on the reverse strand, counting down.
GCTTTCATAAACGGTCGCGGCCGCATAGGGCGGGATGCCGCTGACCGCCGTGCCCGCGGCCGGATGCCGCAGCGGCGCGAGAGCAAGCCCGCCCGCCTGGCCAACCGCTGCTTCAGGCGTTAAAGAAATACTCGCGTAATTTCGCAAATGACTGGCCAGCGCCGCTAAACTTTCGCCCGGCGGCAAAGCGCGCGGCGCGGCCGTAAAAGGTTCGCCGCGCCTAAGGCTCCTGAAGTCCGCGCCCAATCGCGCGGCCCTGGCTGCGAGCAAATCCTCCCAAGCATTGATTTTTTGCCCGTCCACGCCGCGCGCCTCCAGGCCCAAGGCCGCCAGGGCCTGCCACAGAATTTCCGTTGGGAACGGCGCGGCGGCGCCGTAAACAGGCTCAACCACGGGCGGACAGATGTTGTACAACACTTGCCCGGAGCCAAAGGGCGTGTAGATGTCATCCAGGCGCTCCAAACCCAAGGGCAGGGGGAAAACCAGATCCGCCTCCAGCGCGGTTTCATCCAGAAATGAACTGAAAGCGATTTTGCAGGGAATATCCGCCAGGCGCAAACCGGCGCGGGCTTCCAGCGGCAGGGCGAACACCGGATTGGCGTCATAAGTGATGAGCAGGTCCGGGATGCTTCCCCGCCGGGTCGCGCCGGCGCGGGCATAAAGATCCCGACAAGCCAGGTCTGTAAACCTTGCCGCGCCCGCCAGCACGGGTTCCGGCCCGGGCATGAAAGCAAGAGCTCCGCCGGCCA
>JAVBRZ010000076.1:0-11611 GCA_031547425.1 Desulfovibrionaceae bacterium | reverse complement strand
CGTCGCTGCGCTCAAGGACAGCCTCGGCCTGCGGGGTAAGCAGGCTTGCGTCCCCCGGCCCCAGGCCGCAGACATACAATTTGCCCGTTGCGGCGGGCGCCGGGCTTACAGCCGCTCTTGCGCCCATAAAATCATAAGAACTACGCAAAGCTATTCTCCAACAACGCCGGGCGACCGCCCGGCCACAGCCAGGGTCACCCGGCCCAGGGTTTGCTTGCCCACAAGCAGCGCCCCGCCTCCGGCCGCGCAGCGGGCCGCCGGCTCGCAAACGCCCGGCAGCCCCAGGGCCGCCTCAGCCTTGGCGGAAACCCGCACCGGGGGATAAACCGCCAGCTCCGACGCGCTGAAAATACGCAAAGGCACTGCCAACGCCCGCGCCGCTTCCAGCAGGCCCGCCTCCTCCGCTTTAATTTCCGCCGAAGCCAGGCAGGCAATGGCTTCAGGCGCCAATTCGCTTTCCGCGCAAACTTTGCGCACAAGGTCCAGAATTTCCCGCGCGGCCACGCCCCGGCGGCAGCCCACGCCCAGGCACAGGGCGGGCGGAATGAGCCCCAGACAATTTTCTGGCAGGGGCACGGCCCGCCAGCTCACCCGCACATAAGGGGCTTGAGGGCAGGCGGCCGCAAAAGCCGCCAGGGCCGCGGCATTATCCAGAATCTCAAAATATTCCCGCTCCGCAGCCGTAAGGCATGGCCAGAGCCACCCTTCCGGGTCGTGCAGGCCCACGCCTTTCCCGGCCAGCAGCGCGGCATTGGCCGCGCGGATGGCGGCCGGGTTGCACACGTGCAGACCGGAGCGCAGAGCCAGCAAGTCCACGGCCGGCAAGCCTTCCGTGTCCGTGGCCGTGGTAATTGCCGCCCGGCCCCCGGTGATGGCGGCCACTTGCCGGGCCAGCTCATTGGCCCCGCCCAGATGCCCGGATACCAGACTGACAACAAATTCGCCCTTGTGGTCCAGCGCCACCACAGCCGGATCAACGGTCTTGTGGTCCAGCAGCGGCGCGATACAGCGCACCACAATGCCCGTGGCGGCAATAAACACATGCCGCCGGAACTCGCTGAATTGCTCTTTGACCAGAAGCGGCAGGGAATCAAACCCCCGCACGCCGTTCGCGGCGCTTTCCGCCAAGGCGCGCGGCGCAAAACACTCCCCGCCCAAAACGGCGCGCAGGCGCAAAGCCAGCTCCAGCCCCTGGGCGGTAAGCGCGTAAATAGCGGGGGTGGTTCTCTTTTCCATCATTTTCCCACCGCCCCTCACCCCAAAACAATCAGGGTTCAGGAGGGAGAGGGTCCGGGAGAGGGAACCTCAAGGTGATTATCCCATTGGGGTTCCCTCTCCCGACGCTCTCACATCAGAATGACACCTTTTCCACAGCGGCCAGGGTGGCGGCGAAGTCGGCCTCGCTGTGCGCGAAAGAGACCATGGCCGTTTCAAAGGCCTAGGGCGCTATATACACGCCGGCCTTGCGCATCTGCTGGAAAAAGGCGGTATAATGGGCGGTATTGGCCTTTTTGGCGTCTTCAAAATTACGCACCGGCCCGTTGGTGAAAAAGATGGTAAACATGGAGGCCAGGGCAGGCACGCACACAGGCACGCCTTTGCCGCGCAAGATGGTTTCAATGTTGCGGGCAAGCTCAGCGGTGCGCGCCTCCAGGGCGGCATAATCGCAATTTTTAAGCGCGCGCAGGGTGGCGAGGCCGGCGGCCATGGCCAGGGGGTTGCCCGACAAGGTGCCGGCCTGGTAGACGCCGCCCGAAGGCGAAATGTTGCTCATCAGCTCCCGGCGCCCGCCGTAAGCGCCCACGGGCAGGCCGCCGCCGATGATTTTGCCCATGGTCACAAGGTCGGGGGTGACGCCGGACCAGGCTGAAGCGCCGCCATAGCGCACCCGGAATCCGGTGATCACTTCATCGAAAATGAGGATGGCGCCATAGTCATCGCAAAGTTTGCGCAAGCCGGCCAAAAAGCCGTCCGCGGGCAGGACCAGCCCCATGTTGGCGGCCACCGGCTCCACAATCACAGCGGCCACGTCTTTGGGATGGGTCCTGAACAAAGCCTCCACAGCGGCAAGGTCGTTGTAGGGCGCGAGCAAAGTGTCGGCCACCACGGGCGCGGGCACGCCGGGCGTGCCGGGCACGCTGAAGGTGGCCACCCCGGAACCGGCCGCAGCCAGAAAAGCGTCGCCGTGGCCGTGGTAGCAGCCTTCGAATTTGATGAGCTTGTCGCGTCTGGTTACGCCCCGCGCCAGACGCAGGGCGCTCATGGTCGCCTCAGTGCCGGAGTTGACCATGCGCGCCATTTCCACGTGGGGCATGGCCTCGCGCATGGCCCTGGCCAGCAGGACCTCGGTTTCGCAGGGCGCGCCAAAGCTGGTGCCTTTATCCACAGCCGCGTGCAGGGCCTTGACCACTTCAGGGTGGCAATGCCCCAGGAGCAGCGGCCCCCAGGATTCCACATAGTCGATATATGTGTCGCCGTCAGCGTCGGTAATGGCGGCGCCCTTGGCGGAAGCAATGAACAGGGGCGCGCAGTCCACGGACTTGCAGGCGCGCACGGGGCTGTTTACTCCGCCGGGGATAAGCTCTTGGGCTTCTTTGAACAGTTCCTTGGAACGGGTATGCATGGGGTCTCCTTGCTGAAAATAAGGTTGGGCCTGAAGAAATTTCAAACCAGATCAGAGCATTTTAACTTTGAAATGTTACACCATATGCAGCATTTAAAAAACAAAAAACATAGCCTTTTATCATACACGTTCAGGCCGAAGCGGCCTGAATTAAAGACACGCTGCGCTGCTCGCTTGCGGGCGTCTGCCGGCGCATCCGCCAGAGCATTTTTCCTTAATATATAATTTAAATGTTAAAATGCTTTAAAAATAGCGCATGGATGTTTTTTTGAGCTCCGCAGCGCTGGACAGGCAGGCGTAATTGGCAAGTCCCGTCCGCGCGCTCAAATCCCGCACCGCCGCAAGGCATTCCGCCTCACTATGGCCGTGCAGCATGGAATACAAAGTATACGGCCAATCCGCAGCGGTGGCCGGCCGCCAGTAACAGTGTGAAACCAGGGGGTGGGCGGCCAGAATTTCACCGGCCGCGTCACGCCCGGCCGCGCTTAAATCGGCCGGGAGTTCCCAGGCCACCATGATGTTGCAGGCAAAGCCCACCCGCTGGTGGCGCAAAGTGGCCCCAAAGCGGCGAATGACGCCCTGGCTTTGCAAGCGCCGCAACAGCGCGAGCACGGTTTGTTCGTCCGTGTCGCATTGCGCCGCGATCTCGGCATAAGGCGCGGTCGAGAGGGGCAAATCAGCCTGCACGGCGGCGAGGATGGCTTTCTCGGTTTCGCTGAACATGTTTTCAGGTATAGCCCGGGGCAGAGGCGCTGGCAAGGCCGGAAGAAAACTCTACGCCCCGGAAGAACAGGCCTTTTCCAAACGCCGCAGGGCTTCCAGAACCGTGGCCCTGGGGCAGGCCAGGTTCATCCGCATATAGCCCTGTCCCTCGGGTCCGAAATCCGTGCCGGAGTTGAGGCCCAATTTGACCTTTTCCAGAAAAAAGCGCTCCAGGCCGGCCTGATCAAGGCCCAACCCCGCGCAGTTAAGCCACAAAAGGTACGCGCCCTCGGGCAAATAAGCCGCAAGGCCCGGAATATGCTCATTAACAAAGGACACGGCCAGTTCCTGGTTGGCTCGGACATAGGCGGCCGCCTGGTCCGCGTAATAGGCGCAGCGGGTATAAGCCGCGTGAAAGGCCAACACGCCCTGGGTATTGCTCTCCAGGGCATTCTTGCGGGCGGTTTCTTTAAAACGCTCCAGCAGACCGGCGTTGGCTGAAATCACGGCCGCTGTTTTCAGCCCCGCGATGTTGAAGGTCTTGCTGGGACTCACGCCTGTGAGCGTAATGCCCGATACTTCGGAAGACAGGGAGGCGAACGGAATGTGCCGCAAGCCCGGCGCGACAAAGTCGCAATGGATTTCATCGGACAGCACCGTGACCCCGTGGCGCAGGCACAGATCGCCCGCACGCTCCAGCTCTTGCCGGGTAAACACCCGGCCCGTGGGATTTTGCGGGTTGCACAGCAGAAAAAGCTTTGTATCCGGCCTGGCCAGTTTGGCTTCCAGGTCAGGCCAGTCTATGGCCCAGCCGTCCGGGCCGGGCAGCAGGGACGAGGACAGGGCCTGGCGGCCGTTAAGCCGGGTCAGGTTGAAAAAAGGCGGATAAGTTGGGGTGAACATGAGCACGTTTTGGCCGGGCGCGGCAAAGGTGTTGATGCACACCGCCAGGGTGGCGCTCACGCCAGGAGAAAAAGTCACCCAATCCAGGTCCACGGCCCAGCCGAAACGGGAGCCCATCCAGTGCGCGGCGGCTTTTTCCAGGGCGCGGTCAAAGCCGTCCGCATAGCCCAGGATGCCGTGCGCAAGCTGGGCGCGCAAAACTTCCAGCACCGGGGCCGGGGCCTTGAAATCGGAATCCGCCACCCACATGGGCAGCACCTCCGGCGGATAGCGGCTCCACTTCACGCTGCCCGAGCCGCGACGCTCAACCGCTTCGTCAAAATCATGCCGCAAAAAAGTTTGTTCTGAGGGAGATGCCATACCGCTTCCGTACCCCGTGATTACCCTTTCCGCCCTCTGCGGCGTCTCAAAGGCCGCCGCCCCTGAATTTGCCTTTGCTCACGGCCAGGCGGCCCAGGTCGGTCAGGCGCTTGTCCGCCATCTGGTAGAGGGAGCCGGGCGTGAACGTGCCGTCTTTGCGCAAATTTCCGGCGGGCAGGCCGGTGAGCAATTCCAGGGCGTCGCTGATGTGGTCCACGGGGTAGATGTTAAATTTCCCGGACTCCACAGCGGCCACCACTTCATCATTGAGCATGAGATGGTCAATGTTGTCCTTGGGGATGACCACGCCCTGGCCCTGGCGCAGGCCCTGGCGCTTGCAGACTTCGTAAAAGCCTTCGATTTTGCGGGTCACACCGCCCACGGCCATGATCTGGCCGGTCTGGCTTACCGCGCCGGTAAAAGCCAGGGCCAGGTTGACCGGCGCGTTGGCCAGGGCCGAAAGCAAGGCCGTGAGTTCCGCGCCCGAGGCCGAGTCGCCCTCGACCCCGGCGTAGCTTTGCTCGAAATAGAGGCTGCCGGTGAGCACCAGAGGCTTGTTGTGGGCGAACAGGCTGACCAGATAGCTTTTGAGAATCATCATGGCCTTGGTGTGGATGGGTCCGGCCAGTTTGGCCTCGCGCTCCAGGTCAATGATGCCGTCATGCCCCACGCCCACGGTACAGGAAATCTGGTGGGGCAGGCCGAATTCAAAGTCGCCGTACCAGGTGACCGACAGGCCGTTGACCCGGCCCACGGCCGCACCCGAGGTAGGCACTTTGATGAGGCCGCGGTCATATTCCTCCATAAACTGCTCTTCGTAAAGATTGGCCCGGAAGGTCCTGGCCCGGCGGGCTTTCTTCAGGGCGGGCAGATCCACAATATCCTGCCCGCCCATGCCGGCCAGGGCCGAAGCCTCAATCATGATCTCCCGGATCAGGGGAAACTTCAGGGACAGCTTGCGCTGGTCCTCGCACAAAAGAGAGCCGTAATCCACAATGCCGGCCATGGCCTCGCGGTTAAAGGGCAGAAGCCCGCCCTCCTCAATGATTTCACGCATCCGGGAAAGGTAGACTTTAATGCCGGCCGCGCCGCGGGGCATGACCTCGGTGAGGTGGGCCTTGACCTTGAACAGCTTGCCGAACCGTTCGTCAGCCATGAGCAGGGTTTCAAAAATGTCCTCCCCGCCGATTAAAATGACTTTGAGGTCAACGGCCAGGGGTTCGGGGGCCAGGCCCTTGGTGCGCACGCCTTCTTCGGCTGTGTCCTCAATGCGGGCAATGCCCGAGCGCAGGGCGCGCATAAGCCCTTCCCAGGCGGCCGGGTGCTGCAACAGCTCCTCGGCCCGGACCACCAGAAAACCGCCGTTGGCCTTGTGCAGGGAGCCGGCCTTGATCAGGGTGAAATCCGTGATCAGGGCGCCCATTTCCGCTTCGCGCTCAATGCAGCCCAAAAGGTTGTGCGGCACGGGGTGGTCGTCCATGATCAGGGGCGCGCCCTTGAGTTTGGAGTTGTCCACAAACACATTGACGTCATAGGCGCTGGGGATGTCCTCCGGCACGGGCTGCAAAAATCCCGCGTCCGGTTGGGGTCTGTCCGGCTGGGAGGCCGGGTTCAACTGTTCTCTGGGCAGAAAATGCTCGGGGTTTTCCAGAATGTCCTTGCGCAAGTCGCCGAAATATTCACGCAGGGCTTCCGAAGCGCAGACCTTGCAAAAAGATTCGGCCAGGGGCGTGAGCAACTTGTCCAGGGCGCCCTCCACCACTTCGCGCTCCAAATGGCGCTCTTTTTCGGAAAATTCCATCTCCGCGCGGGTCAGGCGGCGCATAAGCCCGGCCATAACCTGCAAAAGTTTGTCGCCTTTAAGTTTTAAGGCATCGCGCACGCCCGAGTCCAGCTTCTCAAATTCTTCTTCAGACAGGCGCTTGCCTTCCACCAGAGGATACAGGGTCAGGCTCCCCTGCTCGTCCATATCCAGGTTAAAGCCCTGGTCCCCGGCCACCAGGTCCATTTCCTTAAACACCTTCTGGCGTTTGCCCTGAAAAATTTCCATGAGCCGGGCCTGGCGCTGAATGTAGGGGCCATGCTCAAAGCGGCCGGGCAACTCCTGGCGCACGCGGGTCAGAGCGCGGGACAGGGCGTTTTTCAGTTTTTTGCCCTGCCCGGCGGGCAGGGAGATGAGCCTGGGCTCGTCGGGATTGTCAAAGTTATGCACATAAACAAGGTCCGGCGGGGTGGGCATTTTGCGCGACCTGGGCCGCAAATAAGCTTTAAGCAGCCTTGAGCGGCCCAAGTTGCTCTCCCCGGAAAGGTAAATATTGTAGCCGTTGTCCTTAATGTGCAGCGCCAGTTCAAGGGCCTCGCGCGCCCGAAATTGGGGGAAAAGGCGACCGCCGTTGCCGGCGCTTTTGGGAATGTCCGCGCTTGAAGCGTGAGGAATCCGCGCCGGGTCGAGCACGGCGCGCAAATGCCTGGGGGAAAGGGGAAGATGTGTTTTCATGCGTACCTGCGAAACAAGTTTGCTTTAATATTTTTATTGTGAAGGCAGTATACGTTGTTCAGGCCGCCCTGCCAAGCCGGATAAAGCCGTTAAAAAACACACCCCCCTGTGCGGGAAAAAGAAAAATAAATTAGTTATTTCCGGGCGACAACGGAGAAACCGCTAATTATTAACCATTATCCATATGCCATCCCCGAATCAACTTTTTTCGGGCATGGCAAACAAGTTGACCTCGGCCCCCAGCGTGGCTACAGTTATATGTATCGGCAGGGGGGCACAATTTAACACAGCCGAACAACCCGCGTGGTGGGCGGCGCTTTAGGAGAGTGATATGAAATTGCTGGAAGTTTACAAGTGCAGTGACTGTGGGGCTATTGTGGAAGTGGTCAACGCCGGCGGGGGCGCTTTGAGCTGCTGCGGCAAAGAAATGAAGCTGATGGCTGAAAACACTGTGGACGCCGCCAAGGAAAAGCATGTGCCCGTGCTCGAAGAAACTTCCGACGGCTACACCATCAAAGTGGGCTCCGTGGCGCACCCCATGACTCCGGAACATTATATCCAATGGGTGGAGCTGATCATGGGCGCCAAAGTTTATCGCGAATTTTTGCAACCTGGACAAGAACCGCAAGCTTCATTTAAAGTTGAAAAGAAAGAAAAACCCGTTGCCCGCGAGTACTGCAACCTGCACGGCCTGTGGAAGGCTTAAGCCCTGTTTTTAGCTGAGGGAGGACGTATATGAAGCGTTATGTATGCACTGTATGTGGCTATGAATATGACCCGGCCGTGGGCGATCCGGACAGCGGCATCGCTCCCGGCACCAAGTTTGAAGACATCCCCGCGGACTGGGTTTGCCCGGTGTGCGGCGTAAGCAAAGCGGATTTTGAGCCGGCCGACTAAGCTGCCCCCGGATCCCGGTTTTTCTTTCCGGCCCTCCGTTGCTTTTCACGCCGGAGGGCCGTCATTGTTTTAAGCGCGCCGATAACAGCTCATAATAATTAAAATTTCCCCAAAAGGATCCTGCCTATGCTGCCCATTGAAATCAAACCCGATATTTTCTGGGTGGGCGCCCTGGACTACGACAATCGTGACTTTCACGGCTATTCCCGCTCGCCCCAAGGCACCACATATAACGCATACGTGATTAAAGACCAGAAAACCGCCCTGTTTGACTGCGTTAAGGCGGAGTTGGGCGACATTTTCCTGCGCCGCCTGGAAAAGGTCACGCCCCTTGATAAAATCGACTACCTCATCTGCCACCACCTGGAACTGGATCACTCCGGAGCGCTGCCCCGCCTGGTGGATATGGTCAAACCCAAAAAAATCTTCTGCTCCAAAACAGGCTTAAAAAGCATCCACGGCCACTTCAACACCGCGGGCTGGCCCATTGAAGCTGTTAAAACCGGGGATTCCGTTTCCCTGGGCCGCTACAGCGTCAAATTTATGGAAACCCCCATGCTGCACTGGCCCGACAGCATGATTTCCTATGTTCCCGAGGCGCGCCTGGTCATCAGCAACGATATTTTCGGCCAGAACATTGCCTCGCCGGAGCGCTTTTCCGACCAGATCCCGCGCTACCGCCTGGAGCAGGCCACCAAGGAATATTACTACAACATCATTCTGCCCTACTCGCCCAATGTGCTCAAAAGCCTCAAGCAACTCGCCGACACCGGCTGGGACATCGACATGATCGCCCCGGACCACGGCCTGATTATGCGCGGGGCAAGCGAGGCCGCCTGGGCGGTGAACGCCTACCGGGCCTTTGCCGAACAAAAACCGAAACCCGGCGCCCTGGTTATTTTCGACACCATGTGGCGCAGCACCGAGGAAATGGCCCACTATATCGCCGAAGGCTTTGACCGCGCGGGGGTCATGGCCCACGTCATGTCGCTCAAGGCCAACCACCACAGCGCGGTGATGACCCGCCTGGCCGACTGCGGCGCGCTCATGGCCGGCTCGCCCACCCACAACAACGACGTGCTGCCCATGCTGCACAACACCCTGTCCTACCTCAAGGGCCTGCGCCCCAAAAATCGCCTGGGCGGCGTGTTCGGCTCCTACGGCTGGTCCGGCGAGGGCGTAAAGGTCCTGGGCGGAATGCTTGACGCCATGAACATTGAACAACCCGCCGAAGCCGTACGCTGCCAATACGTGCCCGACCGGGAAACCCTGGCCCGCTGTGAAGATTTAGGCCGCCAAATCGGCGTGGCCTTGCTTAAAAAGTGCGAGGAGCCGGCATAAAAAACGTTTTTGGGCAAAATGTTTCGCGGACAGGCAAACTTGCCTGTCCGCATTGTTTTATGAACAACTAACCTGTTTTGCATCAGGCTGTTATGGAAAAAGACTTTCGCCCCGGCGGCGCGGCCGCCGGGCAAAATGCGCTTATAAACGCTTTTGCGCGCCCGTTGGCCCTGCCAAGACGCGAAACAGGCGACGCAAGCGACAGTTGGTTTGTGGTTTACAAACTTAAGGACAACCTTTTCGCCATCCACGAGCCCCGCTATTTGCAACGCAATTACTCCTACCTGGTCATCGGCCGGGAACAGGCCCTGATGATTGATGCCAGCGCTTGTGCCGGCAACGACATCCGCAGGGTAATCAAAGCTTTGACCGACAAGCCGTGCGCGGTACTGCCCACGCATCTGCACCACGATCACCTGGGCGGGCTGCTCGAATTTGAACAGATCTGGCTGGCCGACACTCCCGCTCTGGCCGGTTTCAAACGGGCCGACGGCCGTTACCATCTGCCGGAGGCATATATCTGCGGCGGCATGCGGCACTTTAAGCCTCCCCCTTTTAAGGTGGACCGCCTGATTGCCGACAACGACGCTATCGATCTTGGCGGGGTCAGGCTCAAAGCCGTGCACGCCCCCGGGCACAGCCAGGACGACCTGATCATCCTCGATCAAGGCGCCAACATTCTCTTTGTCGGAGATTATATGTATCCGGGCTATCTGATCTGCGGCAACGCGCGCGCCTACGCGGCCTCAGCCGAGCGGCTCCTTGCGCTCACCAACGCCGGCACCCTGCTCCTCAGCGCCCACGCCAGTTATCCGCCCCGCGCCGCTGTGCCGGTTATGGCCGCCTCCGACCTTGCGGACCTCAAAAATTTTTTGCCCAGGCTCTTAAGCCGCGAAATTGAGAGCAAAATTTTCAAAAGCCCCCGCTACTACATTGCCTCCGCCAGATGCTATGCGGTGAATGAAAAAATGTTTTTCCTTGATGATATGATCTGGAATGACGGCTCAAGATATGGATTTTAGGCCGGCGGTGAAAAAATCTCCCCGCAAAAGGCCCCTGCCCTCGCCCTTTGCTCTTGCGCGGCAAGAATGCCGCATAATCCTTCAAACAAAAAACGCAGCCGCCGGAAAGCAATTTCCGGCGGTCGCGTTTTTTCCCCGCCCGAACTCACCCCCCTCCCCCAAGGAGAGCGCGGAAGAAATGGAGAAGCATTATGCAACGCCTGGCCCGCGTCGTTGAAAATCAATGCGGGCTCCGCGCTAAGCTGTTGCCGCAGCGGTCTGTTTGCTTGCTTGGGCAATATTTGTTATATTTTTTAATGCGCATTGATCCCAACAAATTATTCGCTCCAAAAGGAAAACGGAATGAGAAGGCCTTTTCAAAAACTTTCTAAAGAGCGGCAAGCCGAAATATTAGAGGCGGCAATAAGCGTATTTGCCGAACGCGGATATTACGATGCCAATGTTGACAGCATCTGCAAGGAAGCCAATATCGCAAACGGATCTTTGTACAGATATTTCGGCAACAAAGAAAACCTGTGCGTCTCCGCCTATAATTATGCCATTGAGATGATGTTTGAAGCCGCGTACAACATTGACAGGCGCGATGAAAAATCTGTTTTTGAGATCGTCAGAGACGTACTCCACAATACTCAAAAATTTTATCTTGCGCGCCAGAATCTCTTTTTGTTTTACGCCAATATTTGGACCCCCGCGATGAATCATTTTGTTCCCAAAATCTTCATCCAAAGCGAGAACGATATTGATAATTTTTGGATTGAATTAATTAAAAGAGGCCAGGCCAGGGGGGAAATCGACAAGGCCTTCGCCCCTGAAAGCGCGGCATATTTGATTGACAGCCAGACTCTGCTTTTCCTGTTTTCCTTAGGTTCCATTTATCATAAAAAACGCTTTGATTCTTTTTTGCAGCCCAATGAAGCCAACCAGACTTTTGAAGAGGTGATTGAAAAAATCATCAATACCCTTCAATTTTGCCTGGCGCCCCGCGACACTCCCGGCAAAAGCCCCGGCCTGTAAGCCGTATATTCGAGCCGAATAAAGATTTTATTTGACAGAATTACACTTTACAACTAGAGAGGAGGGAACGGTCACTCCCTTTATGTGCTTTTAATTAACCGCAGGGTTTATTTAGAGCATTTTAACATTTAAATTATATATTAAGGAAAAATGCTCTGGCGGATGCGCCGGCAGACGCCCGCAAGCGAGCAGCGCAGCGTGTCTTTAGTTCAGGCCGCTTCGGCTTGAACGTGTATGATAAAAGGATATGTT
>JAVBRZ010000126.1:0-4187 GCA_031547425.1 Desulfovibrionaceae bacterium | reverse complement strand
AGCGCAAGGGGCGGGCGTACATGAATTCCCCCTCGCCCCAGCGCATGCGTTTGGGGAAGGGCAAGGCCATGATAATTTCCGGGCAGATTGCGCTTAAGATATCAGCGGTTTTGCCGCCGCCGGCCTTTTTGCGCACAGCCAGATATTTGCCTTTGTCCGTGTCCAGCAAAAAGGTGTCGGCCATGTCCACGCCCTGGGTGCGCACAAAGCCTTCGGCCGCCGGCAGGGGTTTGCCTTCGGCATCAAAGGCCACCTTGGCCGGCGGGCCGGTGAGCACTTCCTCGGTTTCGCGTTGCGTGAGGGCGATATTGCGCACCAGGACCATGGCCCGGCGCGGCGTGGCCGCCACTTCCACGGTGTCAAAATCCACGGCCGCGGCGTTCAAAGCCGCGCGCATGCGCTCCAGGAGCTCTTTTTCCTGATCGGGCAGAAAACGGGCGGGCAACTCTTCAGTGCCTATTTCCAATAAGAAATCAGACATGTGCTGTCTCCATATATGCTTGCGGGAAATTTAACTTGCGTGATCCAGTCCGGCTTAAGGCGTCACTTTTTTGCGCCCAGCATGGGATAATCCAGTTTTTTGCGCTGCTCGTAATACAGACGGGCCACAGCCGAAGCCAGGGCGCGCACCCGGCCTATGTAAGCGGTGCGTTCGGTAATGGAAATGGCGCCGCGCGCATCCAGCAGGTTGAAGGTATGCGAGCACTTCATGGCGAAATCATAAGCGGGCCAGAGCAGCGCTTCTTCGCACAGGCTTTTGCATTGGCTTTCGTAATCGTCAAAGTGGCGCAGCAGCATCTCCTGGTCGCTGACTTCAAAATTGAAACGGGACTGCTCATATTCGTTGATATGGTAAATCTGGCCGTAGGTCACATGTTCGTTCCAGGCGAGATCATACACGGATTCCTTGGCCTGCAGATACATGCACAGGCGTTCCAGGCCGTAGGTGATCTCCGCGCTGACCACGTCGAGCTCAATGCCGCCCACCTGCTGGAAGTAAGTGAACTGGGTCACTTCCATGCCGTTGAGCCAAACTTCCCAGCCCAGGCCTGAGGCGCCCAGGGTGGGCGATTCCCAGTCATCTTCCACGAACCGGATGTCGTGCTGGTCGGGGTTGATGCCGATGGCCCGCAAGCTGTCCAGGTATTGCTCCATGACGTCGTCGGGCGAGGGCTTCAAGATGGTCTGGAATTGGAAATAGTGCTGCAGGCGGTTGGGGTTTTCGCCGTAGCGGCCGTCCTTGGGCCGCCGGGACGGCTGCACGTAAGCCGAGCGCCAGGGTTCGGGCCCGATGACCCGCAGGAAGGTGGCCGGGTGAAAGGTGCCCGCCCCGCATTCCTCGTCCAGGGGCTGGTGAATGACGCAGCCCCGGGCCGCCCAAAAATCCTGTAGCTTCAAAATTACATCTTGAAAGTACATATGGTCTGTCCTGATTAGTTAGAATAAATGCTTTTGGTCCGAAGCTTCATATTATGACCGTTTCAAGCCGGTCTGGCAAGCCCCGCCCGGATAAAAATCCCACAAGAAAAAAATGGTTTAAGGGGGGCGGATTTCAAATGCGCTGGAATCCGTTTTTCACCCAGGCCACGCCCACATGATAATGGATAAAGGCGTCAATGGCCTCGCCGCATTCCTGGCGCAGGCCTGGAGTAAGCTCAAGGCGGCTCCAGGTTTGCGGCAATGAAACGCTCGCTTCGTGCAGAGCCCGCAGGCCTGGTCCGCTCAGCCACAGGCGCGGTCCGCCGTCTCCGGCGCAGGCCGGGCAGGCAATGCCGCCGCGTCCTGGGTTGAACGTCCAGCGCGCGAGGCTCTCTGACGGGCGGCCGCAAACCTGGCAAGCGTCCAGGCGGGGCGCAAAGCCTTGCCCGGCGGCCAGGCGCAGGCGAAAGAGCAAGGGCAGCAGCGGGGGAGGGGGTGTGGTTTCTTCCAGCAGCTCCAGCAGGCCGCAGGCCGCCGCGTGAGCGTCGGGAGCGCTTTCGGGGCTGATTTCAAAGGCCTGGATAAATTTCAGGCAATTGGCGGCCAGGCCCAGGCGGTCGATATCTTTGCGCAGGCGTTGCGGCCCGGCGAGCAGGGCGCCTTCCTGCAAGTTCAGGAACTGGCCGCCGTTTTTAGGCCGGCTTACTCGCACAGCCACCTGATTGAGGATGTCGAGGCAACCGCAAAAACGTCGCCGGCTGCGACTGCCGCCAAAGGCAAAGGCAGTGAACAGCCCGCGTTTGGGAGACAAAAAACGGACCCACAGGTCCGCCTCTCTGAATTTGCCCACGTACACAACCAGGGCTTGGTCGGAAAATTCCATATAACCTTCTAGGGGGTTGCTCCATCGGCATTTCCGGTCGCCGCATCCCCGAAAACCAGATCGCGGGTGCTGCCGCGCCCCGGGGGCATTTCATAGGGCTGTCCGTCCAGGCGCAGTTTCAAGCCGGTGATGTTGCCCAGGCGCAGGCTCAAGCTGTGCTGGAAGGCGAGGATGTGGGTCTGTCCGCCTTTCAGATACACGGTGCGTTTTTCCTCATCGTCAACCTTGGATTCGGTCCAACAATCATGGGTGCTGGTGGCGATAACCAGGCGGTGCGGCCCGGCGGCTTCGGCGGTGGCGGAAGTCATGGTCGAGTTGGCCTGTACGGGCGGCAGCAGATCTTCGGGGCCGGGAGTGATGGTGGCCACGTTGGGCGGCATGTTAAGGCCCTGGTCCTGCGCTGCGACGCCGGCGGGCGATACGGCGGTTTGACTCGTATCCGGCGCGGCTTCGGGTTGCGCGGGTTGGCCCGAGGCCTGGGGAGGGCCTTCGGAAGAGGCGTTGGTGGGCGTTTCGCCGCTGTTGATGATTTCGGTCAGGCTGGACAGCCAGGAAAGTTCCGGCCAGCCGTGGGAGCGCACATACCAGACGCCGGCGGCTATGAAAACGATCAGAACCAGAACGGCGGTCCGGCCCGGCGTTAATATCCGCCTGCGTTTGGGGGGCACCAGCACCGGAGAGTCGTAATCTTCGTCTTCCGGCGGGTAGAGCTCATTTAAGGCCGTTTCCAGCATGGTTTTGTCCATGCCCAGGAATTCGGCGTAAGCTTTGGCGAAACCGCGGCAGTAGACGGGGTGCAGGGTGGATTTTTGTTCGCCGTTTTCAAAATCCTGCAGGGTTCTGCCCGGAATCTTGATGCGCCTGGCCACATCGTCGATGCTCAGTCCCTTCTCGGCCCGCAACTGCCGTAATGCTTCGCCAAACTCCTGAAATGCCATGTCTTACCTCATGAGCTCGAGTTAAGATTACATCCGGACATCGATCACCGCTTTATTGCGCAGTTGGTTGACATATTCGTCAAACCTGGTCTTGGCCAGCGGCATTTTAAGAATACCTTCAATCTCGCCGCGCGATTCTTCCAGGGATTTTTGAACCGGTTCGCCAAGGCGCAACAGAATGAACATCATGGACTGGTTGTTGACCCTGACCACATCCGTGGTTTGGCCGATTTGCGCGGTTTCGAGCACAGCGCGGATTTCCGGGGCCACATCCCGCCAATGCGCATTTTTAACCGCGCCGTCCGAGTCTGAGGCGGGACCCACGGAGAATTTTTGCACGGCTTCATGAAAGGGGATTTTGCCGTTTTTGACGGCCGCGGCGATTTTAGGAACATCGTCCGGCTTTATGCCCGGGTTGAAAACCAGAATCTGGAAGTCCACTTCCCGGTCAACGAATTCCTCTTTGTGCTCCGCATAGTATTTGTCAATGTCCGCGCGGGGAATGAGGATTTGCCTGGCCACCATCTGGTTGGTCAGGCGGGAGTTGATTATGTTGGTGCGCAGGCGCTGTTTGAAGCTTTGCATGTCCAGGCCCTGGACGGCCAGCGCGCGTTCAAGCTCCATTGGGGTCTTCAGGTTATTGCGCTTCATGATGCTTTCAACTTCGGCCTCCACATCAGCGTCCGTGGCAGTCACGCCCAGGCGCTCGGCATCCTGCGAAATGAGCTTGTCAACAATCATCTCGTCCAGGGTGGCCTTGATGATTTCATCCATTTTAGCCTTGTCAGCCGGATCGTTGGGGTTGATTTTGGCCCGCCCGAAGGCCGGCATGGATTGCAGTTCCACCTCGTGCAGGGTTATGGGATCGCCGTTGACCACGGCCACTACCCGGTTCAGAGTGATTTCCTGGGCCTGGGTCGTAGTGGCGGCCAGGCAAAGGCATAGCG
>JAVBRZ010000175.1:0-4167 GCA_031547425.1 Desulfovibrionaceae bacterium | reverse complement strand
GAATTCTTGTGTGGGACCGGCCATAAGCCTGCCTCTGTTCGCAGGGGGGCGCCTGGCCGGGAATCTTGAAGCCAGGACCGGCGAGTATGATGAAGCGGTGGAAAGCTATAACCAGACTATTTTAGATGCCTTTGCAGCCATCGCTTCCCAGGCGGAGCGTCTCAAGTCCCTTGAGGCGCGGGCCGAAGAAAGCGCCGAGGCCATGCACTTATGCGCCAGATCCTATGATATCGCCAAGAGAGGCTATCAGGCGGGGCTTACGAATTATCTGAATGTCCTGGCGGCGGAAAAAAATCTTTTGGATGCGGAGGAGCTCGACGCCTCGATAGCCGCGGAGCGTCTGGACGCGCATGCCCAGCTTATGCAGGAGTTGGGCGGCGGTTATGAGGCGCGCCGGGAAAACGGCGGGGCGGGGCATTTCCCCGATCCCTTCTCTCCGCCCTCGCCTCCGGAGAATACGCTTCCGGAGGTGCGCGGTCTTTCGGGGCGGCAACCATGAAACCGGGCACAGCCTTGTTTTTGAAACTCCAGGGCAGGGAGTTGAGGGCGCGGTTGGCCCCGGCCTTGCGCCAGGAGTCCGCGCGCTGGCTCTTTGTGCTGCGCGCCACGCTGGCCGCTTTCCTCGCCTTGTGGCTGTCCATGTTTCTGCAACTGGATAAGCCGTTTTTGGCCATGGCCAGCGTGGCCATCGTCATGCAGCCGCAAT
Organism: Desulfovibrionaceae bacterium; assembly: GCA_031547425.1. Classification (GTDB taxonomy): domain Bacteria; phylum Desulfobacterota; class Desulfovibrionia; order Desulfovibrionales; family Desulfovibrionaceae; genus JAVBRZ01. The sequence goes on along the minus strand of JAVBRZ010000175.1, from coordinate 3,461 downwards.
CGGGAACAGTATTGGCTAAAAGTGTTTACCGCATTATTGGCAATTTTGCGGGCGGGGGCATGGCCGTGCTGCTGTTTTCATTGTTTGAGCAGCAGCCGGCGTGGATTTTGAGCGGACTGGGGCTGTGGGTGCTTTTTTGTACTGTCGGCGCGGCCAAGCAACGCGACGCGCAGTCTTACGGGTTTGTGCTGGCCGGGTATACCGCCTGTATCATCGCGTTGCCTGATCTGAGCATGCCGGGGCAAGTGCTTGTCACTGCGGCGTTGCGCATCTCGGAGATTATGATCGGCATTTTGTGCGCCTGCCTGATCAGCGAAATTTTATTTCCCGAGACCGTGGCCGAGGCCTTGTACAACGGGGCCAGGAAGCGGTTCGACATGTTTGACGACTTCGCGCGCAATGTGCTCACCGGGCGCATCGGGCAGGAGGAGGTTGAGGACACGCAATTGCGGTTTATCAATGATGTGGCCGTGCTGGAGAGCTATGGCGCGGCGGCGTCTTTTGAGGCCGCGGCCGGGGCGCATAAGTCGCAGGTGCGCCTGTTTAATTCGGTGTTCATGAGCGTGTCCACCAGCTTACATTCCCTATATGCGTTCACGCAGGATATTTTGCCGTCAGCCGGGGGTTTTGTTCAAAAACTGGTTGGGGACACGCTCGGGCAGGTTGCGGATATCCTGGCCGGCAAAGGCGGGCAGGACGACCACGCGCCGTTGGCTGTACGGGCAAAGGCCGAAGCAGCGGCCGCCTGCCGGGAAAATGTCAGCCAGGCTTTGCTGCGGGAGGCTTCATCTGCTCATCTTACCAGGACCGACGCCGGCATACTTAAGGCCGCGGAACATTTTTTGGGGCGTTTTCTCGCGGATATGCACAGCTATCTTATGCGCTACGCCGACCTGAGCAAGCCGGATGCCAAAGTTGCGGTTCGCCCGGTGCGCTTTACCGCCCATATTGGTAAAAGCATACCGATTATGTCCGGTTTGCGGGCTGCGGTGTTGCTGCTTATTTTGTCGCTGTGCTGGTGGCTGTTCGCCTGGCCGGACGCCAACGGCAGCACCATGACTTCCATCGCGGTAACTTTCTGCGCCTTGCGCGCGGCCGACGCCGACCCGGCCCGCTCTATCTTCCGCGTCTGTTTGGGGGCAGGCGTTGGGGTAGTGGTCAGCAACTTTTATTCTTTTCTGATTTTACCCAACATGACCGGCTTTGCGCCGTTGCTGAGTTCTTATTTTCCTTTTCTGGGCATAGGCCTGTATTGCACTACTATCCCGCGCATAGCGGGTCCGGCGCGCATGTACTGCATAATTCTGGTCTCTTTTTCGGGCCTGACCCCGGCGTTTTCCGTGAACCCGGCCGATCTGGTCAGCCGGTCCGTTGCTGAGATTATGGGTATTGCCTCGGCTGGGGTTTTGCACATGTTGTTTTTCCCGGTAGGCGGGTTGTGGTGGCGGAACGGACTTCGCAAGGCTCTGTTGCGCGAGGCTTCGGAAGCCTGCAGCTTCAGCCTGGACAGTGTGGAGCATTATTTTGAAAGCGGCATCCGCGATATTCTGCTGCAATTTACGGCCAGCGCCACCACCAGCCAGGAGGATAAAAAAGAAATGCTCAAGCAGACCCTGGCGGTCAGCAGTTTGGGCAGGATCATCATAGAACTGCGTGAATATCTTGCGGGGAAAGATTGCCCCGAGGTTTACAGGCGGCTCTGCGCTCCGGTGCTGAGCAGGTTGGGGCTTTTTTTCAAAAAGCCTTCTTGGGCAAGGCTTGAGGCTGTGGAGAGACAGATGCGGCATGCCCTGGAGGAATCGGCCGCCGCCAAAGAGGCGCGAGGGCCAGCGGCTGCCCGGGCAAGCGAGGTTTCAATGCTGCTGCATATTTTATATAAGGAACTGACCTTGGCGACGGACGACTTGGGCTTGCGCGCGACGAAAAACGCCGCTGCGGCGGATGGGGTGGAGCATGCCTCGTGACATGGTCATCTTCGGGTTATTTATCCCGACTATTGTCGTGGTGTTGTTTTTGTGCATCGCGCTTACAGCGGCATTGGACAAAGCGTTCAAGGCCACGGGAGTTTACCGCGCGGTAGCCCACCCGGCGCTGTTTTGCATCTCGCTGTTCGTCATCTTGTTTGCGTCCATAAGTTTGTGCATTTACATGTGAGCAACAGGCAGGTTAATTATGCTCAGCACTAAAGTCATCAGGTTTATGATTACCGGCCTGGCGTTCACTCTGGCCGCCGTGCTGGCCGTCATTCTTTGGCGGCATTATATGTATTCGCCCTGGACCCGGGAGGGCCGGGTCAAAGCCGATGTCATCACCATTGCTCCGGACGTGTCTGGTCTGGTGGTCAGCGTGCCGGTAAAAGATAACGACAGGGTCAAAAAGGGCGACCTGCTGCTGGTTATTGATCAGGAACGGTACAGGCTGGCTTTGGCGCAGGCCGAGGCTCAACTGGAGGCTTCCAGAGCCGAGGCGGAGCGTTTGGCGGCGGAAGCTGAGCGCCGCGCGGGAGTGGGGGAGGATGTGGTTTCCAGGGAAGGGCACCAGCAGGCCGCCGTGGCCGCCTGGGTGGCGAAGACCAAGGTGCAGGCGATGGAAGTGGAGCGCGACCTGGCGCTTCTTAATTTGGAACGCACGGAAGTTCGTTCTCCGGTGGACGGTTATGTGACAAACCTGCATGTGTTTCCCGGCGATTACGCCGCCACGGGAGTGCCGCTGATGGCGGTTATTGACGCCAATTCTTTTTGGGTCTGCGGCTATTTTGAGGAAACCAAGCTGCCGGGGATTCATCCTGGCGCCGCCGTTTCCATTGAGCTGGCGGCCGGGGAGACTTCTTTCCGCGGCAGAGTGGCGAGCATAGCCCGGGGCATTGGGGAACGCGACAACCCCACCGGCAGTGATCTGCTGGTCAACGCCACCCCTACTTATAATTGGGTGCGCTTGGCCCAGCGCATTCCCGTGCGCATCGCCATAATCGGTCCTGTGCCTGAAAATCTGGCCATGGGCATGACCTGCACGGTAATTGTCCGCCCGGAAGAGTGACAGAGAAAGCGCGGAGGCAAGGAGAAAAGGCGTCGACGTCTTCCCTCTAAGGCAGTTTACACCTGAAATAGTCTATAATAATTTCTATTTAAAACAGTTCCCTATGTTTCCTTTTCAAGAGAAAGACGGTCTTTTATCGTACAGGCACAAGCCGAAGCGGCTTGCACTAAAAGGCACGCCAGGGCGCCGCTTCGTTGCATTGCGCGTCACCAGAGCATTTCAAGTATGAAATGCTCCATGCATGGCTTAGGTCTGGCTGTTTGTTTTTTGGGTGGGCGTTTCGCCCCGCCCCCATACTACGCCATAAAGGGCGTAAAAAAGCCCCGCTTTGGTATGAAGCGGGGCTTTTTTGGGGTAAATTTAGTCCTGGCGACGACCTACTTTCCCACGATCTATAATACCGCAGTATCATCGGCGATGAAGGG
>JAVBRZ010000051.1:0-2666 GCA_031547425.1 Desulfovibrionaceae bacterium | reverse complement strand
GTCGGCCTCAGGCGGCCGGCCGGCCTCTGGCGCGGCTGACGGGCTCATGGCGGCCGGCGCGCCGGCCTGCTGTTTTTCAGCGATAAATTTATCCAGGCCGGCAAAATCTTTTTTTTCCGCGCTGCTGAGCCAGAAAGCTCCCGCCCCCTTGGCCGCTATGGCTTCCAGCCCCCGACGCTTTTTAAAGCGGCTGTAGAATGTGGCCGCGAACAAAACCACGGGGGTGAGCAGAACATATATGGTCAGAACGATGAACAGCCCCATGGTCACCAGCAGGCAACCTTTATTTATGTACCAGGGTGTTTTTCCTTTTTCCGCCATGCGCATCTCCTGATTGCCGGGAATAAATACGCGTCCCTTGATCGCTTAGTTTAAAGATTACGTGAATCCGGGTCCGGCGGCAAGCCCGGACCTTCCGGCGTGATTTTTGCAAGCTTTCCACCTTGAGAACAAAACGGAAAAATCATCCCCTGTGTTATAAAAAAACACCTGGCGGACGTTCATAAGGAAGAATCGATGATTAAGCTAAAGATAGCGGCCTTCCTCGCCGATAAGCCTAAGGAGGCGAGCGGACCACGCCGCCGAGGAGCGCTTGTGTTTAAATATCTGTTGCTTGCGGCCTGCGCGCTGTGCCTTACAACGGGCCCGGCCTCGGCCAGAGAAGCTGAAGAACGCTGGGGGGATCTGCCCTACCCGGAAGACTCCCAGGTAGTGGGCACCCTGGAGCCTTACTCCAGCCCGGTGATGGACAGCACCACCGAATGGCATGTGCTGGCCTCGCGCATGGCCGATCGGGTCAAGGCGGCCTTGTCCTGGCGCGGCGACATCATCGCCAAGCCCATTTTCGTGCAGCCCACCAGCGCCCGGCCCTTTGCCCAGGGCATGACCCAGATGCTCAACTCCGAACTGGTCTCGCGCGGGCTGCAAGTAACTCTCAACCGCACGCCCGACACCCTGCTCCTGGAATTCAACTCCTTTGTGGTGCCTCCGGCGGATAAAGACGTGGATTCCAGCTACCGGGAACTCCTGGTGGTCATGAGCCTGTGGTACGGCAACCGCCAGGTGCTGCATACAACTTCTTCCTACCGCGTGCGGGAAGATGAGCTCGCCAACTATGTCCACCCCGGCGAAACAGGATTTGTGCCGCCTCATTTTGCGGAACGCAACATTCGCCTGGTAGGCAACAAGTGAGGATCATGCCATGCATTTAATATATTCCACGGTCTTTATCTGTTTTTTGCTGGGCCTTGCGGGCGGCGCGCCCCAAGCTTTCGCCCAGCCTCTGGACGGCTACCCCATGGAGGGCGGCTCGATGGCCCATTCCTCCATGTATTACGACAGGGCTCTGGTCAACCCGCCCGAAGGCTCCATTCTGGCGCATGCCAACACCTTTGCCGGCGATGCCCTGGAGAACATGCTGCGGGGCCGGGTCAACAAAACCTCGGGCATTCTGGTGGCCACCATGGTCAACCTGGACAACCTGGACGAGACTTCGTCCTTCGGCCGCCTGGTCATGCAGCAGGTAGGCTCGCGCCTGGGCCAATACGGCTACCGCATCGTGGATGTGCGCCTGCGCGCGGACATGGCCATCACCCCTGAAGGCGAATTCATGCTCAGCCGGAATGTGGCCAAGCTCATGCAATCCAATTACGGCGCTGAAGCCGCGCTGGTGGGCACTTATTCCGTGGCGGCCGGCAAAGTGTATTGTTCGGTGCGCGTGCTGCGCCTGTCCGATAGCGCTGTGGTGGCGGCTTACGAATATTACCTGCCCCGTCGGGGCGACACCGCCCGTCTTTTGCGCGGCAACGGCAACGGCGCCGTGGGCTATGCCTTGCGCCAGCCCGCGTTTTCCTCGCCGCCTCCCGTGCCGCCCGTGCAAAAACGCTAAAACATCGGCGCCGGCCGCTACAACAGCCCGGCGCGAAAACCCGCAAAACCGAAAAGGGCATGTTCGCATGCCCTTTTTTGTCCGCTTAAGCGCCTCCTTCCCAAAAATTTCAAATTGCTCAGGCAAATTACGCCATATACCACTATATTTTTTGACATATAATGATAATTCCGTTAGAGATTTATCAATTCGTTGCTTTCAACATTACCAGGCGCTTTCCGGGCGGGTTGACTCGGCGGAGCGGAAGAAGGCGCCACTTCTTATCAGCTGATTAGACAGCTCGCGCATTGATGCCCGGTGGACGTTACCTGAAAACAACGGAAGGTGCTTAACGGGGGAAACGGACTTTCACAATAAACAGGCCTCGGGTGTCGGTTTGTTGTGATTTTTTATGTCCTGGCGCAAAAGGAAGTTACAATGACCATCGCACGCGCTTGCAAACTGGCTGGGGTAATCTGCATTGTCAGCATAATCGCCTTGGCGGCCTGTCTGGTTAAGCTTCAACTGAGCACCGACTATTTGCAGGAAGCCGCCGACAAACGCTACGAATCAACCTTGCTGGCCATGGAGGTGCGCACCCTGTCCGACGGGCTCACCGCCAATGCCAGGGCCTATGTAACCACCGGGGAAGACAGGTTTGAAACCGAATACTGGAACCTGGCCGACATCCAGGTGGGCAACAAGCCGCGCCCCCAGGACAGCCTTATTGCTCCGGGGCGGACGGTGGACCTTGTGGACCTCATGCGCGAGACCGGATTTACGGATGAAGAACTGAAGC
>JAVBRZ010000094.1:0-14421 GCA_031547425.1 Desulfovibrionaceae bacterium | reverse complement strand
CGCGTCAACAACCGTGCCCGCCACTGAAAGCACTGTGCCGTGCCCGAACCCGGTGGTCACTTCCGCGCCGCCGTTGATGCCGGTCATGGGCCGGTCTTCTGACCAGCCGCCCAATTCCAGGGCTTTATCGATCAGCGGCGTAAAGTCCTTGTGGCCGTTGTGGCTGTCAATGTGGGGCATGCCGGGGTAGCCCACCATGGCCGTGGTGAACACCCGATCCTTGTAGCTGTCCTTAACCGGCATCAGGCAGTTAGTGGTGAACAGGACCGGTGCCGGGATATTGTCGAATTCCCGCTGCTGGTTCTGCCAGGCCGTGCCGAAATTGCCCTTGAGGTGCGGATACCCCTTGAGCTTCGGGTAGCCGTGGGAAGGCAGCATTTCACCGTGAGTATAAATATTGAGGCCCTTGCCCGCAGTCTGGTCCAGCAGCATTTTCAGATCGTGCAGATCGTGGCCGGTAACCACAATGAACGGCCCTTTTTCCACGCTCAGGGGCACAGTGGTCGGCTTGGGCGTGCCGTAAGTTTCGGTATTGGCCTTGTCCAGAAGCTCCATGCACTTGAGGTTGATGCGTCCGGTTTCCAAAACCAGGGGCAACAGTTCATCCTGCCCCACATCCTTGCCCAGAGCGGCCATGCCCTTGTAAATAAAATCCATGACCTCGTCATCGCCGTAGCCCAGCACAAAGGCATGGTAGGCGTAAGCGGCCGTACCGCGCAACCCGAGCAGGATAAGCGACTTTAAAGAACGAATATCCTCGTTGGCTTCCCAGATGCCGGACATGGCGTAATCCTCCCGGCAAGTTCCGTCGTCTTTGCAGCCGCATTCAGCGTTGAGCAAAGCCGTGGCCCGGCGCGTCTGCTCAATTATCCGCCTCAGGCTGTCGTCGTCAAAACTCACGTTGGTGACTGTGGCAAACAACCCTTCCAGCATGGTCTTGTGCGTGGACGAACCGGCGGCCTGGCGCTGCGCGGCCTGGGCCAGAGTAATCAACGCCCCGGTCAGTTCATCCTGCACGTTGGCGGTATGGTCCTGCTTGCCGCACACGCCCATTCTGCCGGTGCAACCTTTGCCGCCGGCGGTCTGCTCACATTGAAAACAAAACATGTTGCTCATTTTACCCTCCTTCTCGGGCTACATATCCCGGCCGGCAAGCATGACCTGGTCGGGAAAGATTTGTCCGTCTATGGCAATGACGCTGATGCGCAGGGGGATGTCTTTGCCGCTTTGGCGCAGGGCGCTTTCCACCATCTGGGCAAGCCCCGAGCAGCACGGCACCTCCATGCGCGCCACAGTAACGCTGTTAATAGTGTTGCGCTTTAAAATGGCCGCCAGTTTTTCGGCATAGTCCGTCTGATCCAGTTTGGGGCAGCCGATCAGGGCCACGCGCCCCTTCAGCAGGCGTTCATGCAGGTCCGCGCAGGCAAAAGCCGTGCAATCGGCGGCGATGAGCAGGTCGGCGTCGGCAAAATACGGCGCGTCCACCGAAACCAGCTTGATCTGTAGCGGCCAGGTTCTAACCCGATCCGGCCGCAGTTCAGTTCCCGGGCAGCCTTGAGCCCCGCTTGCGGCCCGTCGCGGGTTTAGCTCGCTGAATACAGCCCTGGTTCCCGGGCAGCCGGCAAATAAAGAGCCATCGCTTTCTTTGCGTAAATTCGCCAGCACAGCGGCCTCGTCATAAGCCGCGGCCTCGCGCATCTCAAAGCTGATGGCCCCGGTGGGACAAGCCGGCAAACAATCGCCCAGGCCGTCGCAGTAGTCATCGCGCAGGAGCTTGGCTTTGCCGCCCACCAGGCCGATAGCCCTTTCATGGCAGGCGCTCACGCAAAGGCCGCAGCCGTTACATTTATCTTCATCTATCTTGATAATTTTTCTGATCATAGGGTGTGTCCGCCGCGTTCATTTCCCGGCAGTCTTAATAAAGTAATCTTGAACCAGGCAGGCGCAAGACGTCTGCCAAGCTTTCTCAATATAGCCCACTACATAGCGGCCCAAGCCGCTCCGCTCCTGGCCACTGCCAGGCTATCAAAACCCTCACGGCGAAACTCAACGCAAAATCTCAACATACTTTCTCTTCCGCCGGATGGGCCATCGGGTAGTTTTTAACTTCCCTTTGTTGACTTGCTTAAACATCTACTATACCACCGTCTGAACATCTGTTGCTTTTACAACATGTATACAAAATTTATAAAAATTTTTATGAAAAACTCCGGCCGCCTGGACATTATAAAAACCTGCCCGCTATTCAGCGGCATTGCGGACGCGGAACTGGCCGCGCTGCTGGGGTGCCTGGCCATTACCGCTAAAAATTGCGCCAAGGACGATTTTGTGTTCACGACCGGAGAGCGCTCCGGCCCCATGGGACTGGTGCTGTCCGGCAGCGTGCATATTGTGCAGGAGGATTTCTGGGGCAGGCGGACTATCCTGACGCGCATCGTGCCGGGCGAATTGTTCGGCGAAGCCTTTGCCTGCGCCGGGCTGGAGAGGCTGCCGGTCAGCGCCCTGGCCGCTGAAGCCGCTGAAATCATACTCTTTGATTACCGCAAAATCGCCTCCCCCTGCGCGCGGGCCTGTGCCTGCCACAGCGGGCTGATCAACAACATGCTGCGCATCCTGGCGCGCAAGAATGTTTTTCTGGTGCAAAAAATAGAACACCTGAGCAGACGCTCCACCCGCGAAAAACTGCTGGCCTATCTTTCCGCCCGGGCGCGGGAAACGGGACAAAGCAACTTTGCCATTCCGTTTAACCGCCAGGAGTTGGCCGACTATCTGGCTGTGGACCGCAGCGCCATGTCCAGCGAGCTTTCCAGGATGCGGGAGGAAGGCATCCTTGAGTTTAAGCGCAACGAGTTTGAGCTGTTCAAAACCTGAAGACCGGCACAAGAAGGTACACAGGATGGGCAAAGAAATAGAACGTAAATTCCTGGTCACGGGCGAGGCCTGGCGAAATCAGGCCCCGGGCGTCCTTTATCGCCAGGGTTATCTTAGCAGCGCCAAAGAACGCACCGTGCGGGTGCGCCTTGCGGGCGACAGGGGCTGGCTGACCATCAAAGGCCTGACTGTGGGTGCGAGCCGCGCCGAATATGAGTATGAGATCCCGGCGCGGGACGCGGCGGCCATGCTTGACGACCTGGTCGAAACACCGCTCATTGAAAAATTGCGCCATAAAGTTCCGCACGGCGGGCTGATTTGGGAAGTGGACGAATTCCTGGGCGACAACGCCGGGCTCATTGTGGCCGAGGTGGAGCTTGCCGACGAGGCGCAGGCCTTCAACAAGCCCGCCTGGGCGGGAGAAGAGGTTACCGGGGACGCCCGCTATTTCAATTCCAATTTGGGCCAACGGCCCTACAAGCACTGGGCGAAAAAATAAGGGGAGCAACCAGATCGCTCCCCTCATTTTCGCGTCATGACCGAAAAACTCCGTCAGCCGTTTAACTCGGCCGGGCGAAACCGCCCCCGTCAGTCCGCCAGTGCCTGCGGTCCATAAACATGCACTTCCCCCGCCCCGGCCGGGAAATAACGCGCCACATCCCTCTGGTCCAGAGAGATGATCTCTTGCGGCGCAATGCGCTGGCCCAAAGCAGCATCAAGTTTCCTGGCCGGGTCGCCGCCCGCTTCCACCCTGAACAACTGCGTGTGTGCGCCATCGCCGTTTTGGGCGTCGTCAAGCGTATAGTCGCCGTCGCAGTTGAAAACATAGCCGCCGGCCCTGGCCGCGATGCAGCCCTTGGTCACTTCAGCGCCGCAGGAAGGAATGATCTGCAGATCAAGATCATTGACCCGGCCGCTCAAGCGCTGGCGGATATGATCCAAACAGATTTCCACGCCCACTTTCAAGCCGCGCCAATCAAAAATGCTGTAAGGGTCCCGATCTTCCCGCTTCATTTCCGCCTCCGCAGGCGCGATATCCGGATAGGCCACAAAAGTCTGCATGTAGCTGCCGCGATTGTCGGGCCCGCCAGTCTGGCCGTGGCTGTAGTTGAGGATAAAATCCACGCAGGACTTGAATTGCTTGCGCACGGTCAAGTAGCGATCACCGGCCAGCATGATCTGGCAGGTGTTGCTTACCTTTACCGGAGCTTTGCGCGTGCAGCCGTGCAATATCTGCTCAAGGACAGCGGCCAAGGGGTCCAGCTTTACATCATCAGGCCGGGTGGCCGGGTTCTCGAGCTCGTCCAGACCGAATAAAATATCCCGCAGCCCCGGGGTTTCTTTGCCTATGGCGGTTCTAAACTCGCGGCAGGTTTCGTATAGATGCAGGTATTCGTCGCCCAGCACAGAGGCCGCGGCTATTTCCGGGCGGGTAAAATCAGCGGCCTGCTCCGCCAGCAGGGAAGAGCCCCACAGAGCCATGCCCATATCCGGGCCGTGCGCGGCATAAAGTTCCCCCAACCCCTGCCGGAGCCGCTCCTCGGCATCCTGGCCGTAATAGGCCCCATAGGCGCCCCGGAAAAAGAATTCGGGCGCCACAAAAATCTTCAGCACTCCGGGCCGCCGGTCGCAGGCGGCCTGAGCCTTTTGCAGCGCTTCGCCCATCAGCTTGAGGCGGTATTCCATATCGCGCCCATCCTGGGCGTCCCCCAGATAATATTTGCGGTTACCGTAATCAGGGCTGTTCTCCGGCCCGCACAAAGCCGGTTTGGTGGACACGGCATAACCGATAAACTGGACATATTTATATTCCGACATAATTACTCCTATGGGCTGTTTCCCGAAAACAGCGCAGCAACGGCGCTGTTTCCGCATTTTTTATTACAGAAATAATAACAGCGCGGAGATAATCGCGCAAGCTTCCGCCGGGCAATGTGAATCTTTATTGTTTTCCGTGACAGCCGCGGGGAAAAGGGCTACGAGATACCCATGGCCTGAACGGCTTTTTTGTGAACGAAACCCTTAACTTATCAACCAGCACTGGAGTAAGCGTCATGCCCCAAGGCGCAGGCGAAAAAATTTTTGAAATCAAAACGGCCCCGGTTTCCGGCGTGCGGGCCATGGGCATAAAAATAAGAACGACCATGGCCTCGGCCTCCGCTGACTGCCCCAAATTATGGCATGAAACCTTCGCGCCGCGCATGCGGGAGGTGCAGGGCTATAACAATACGGCTTACGGCATATCCGAAGTTGTGGATTGCCAGTCCGGAATTTTCGACTACTGGGCCGCCGTGCCCGCTGACCGCGACGCGGTTGTGCCCGCCGGCATGGAAGCGCTTGATCTGCCGGCCGGTCTCTACGCCCAGTGCCGAGTGGAATCCCTGGCCGACATCCTTGCGGCCTATGATTTTATTTATTCCACCTGGCTGCCGGCTCAAACGGACTTCACCCCCGATTACGCGGCTCGCTGCTATGAATTTTACCCGGCGGACCACGCGGACACCGGCGCATTTTATATTTATGTGCTGATAAATAAAAAATAACCGCGCAAAAACGTGCGCCCGCCAGCGGAAAAAATCGGGAACTTGATGTATGAAAGCATATGATATCGCTATCATAGGCGGCGGCATAGTCGGCTGTTTCATCGCCAGGGAGCTGACCCGCTACAAGCTGTCCATCGCCTTGTGCGAAAAGGAAACCGATGTGGGGGTGGCCACCACCAAAGCTAACTCCGGCCTGGTGCACGGCGGTTATGACCCCAAGCCAGGCTCGCTCAAAGCCCGGCTCAATGTGGAGGGCAACCGCCGCTATACGGAAGTCGCCGAGGAATTGGGTTTTGCCTTCAAACGCAACGGCTCTCTGGTTCTGGGATTTTACGAGGCGGACCGACCGCGCCTGGAAGCTCTGCTGCAAAATGCCGAGGCCAACGGCCTGACCGGCTGCCGCCTGGTAAACAAGTCCGAAATTTTAAAGCTGGAGCCCGCAGCCAATCCTGAGGCCGAGTTGGCTTTTCACTGTCCGCACACCGGGGCGGTGGACCCCTTTGACGCGGCCGTAGCCTGCATGGAAAACGCCGTGGCCAACGGCGCGGACTTATACTTGCGCAGCCCGGTGACCGCCATTGCCCGTGAAGGCTCGCTCTGGAGGTTGCGCTTTCCGGCCGGGGGAATCAGCGCCACTTACATTATTAACGCCGCCGGCCTGTACGCCGACGAGGTCGCCCGCCTGGCCGGGGCCGGCGAATACAGCATTTCCGCGCGGCACGGCAATATGCTCATGCTTGACAAGGAATGCGGCTTTAAGCCCAAAATGGCCCTCTACCCCGTGCCCACGCCGGTGACCAAAGGCGTCATTGTTTCATCCACCCTGCACAACAGCATCCTCATCGGCGCCACAGCCTCGCCCGGCAGAAAAGACGATATGGACACCTCCGCGGCGGGCGTGGCCGAGCTTCTGGCCGGAGCCCTGCGCCTGGCGCCGGGCCTGAACCCGGCAAAAGTCATCCGTCCCTTTGCCGGAGAACGCGCCGTGCTGGACAATTACGACAACGATTTTTACATCCGCCCCGCCGCTGAAGCGCCCGGATTTTTCCACGTGGCCGGCATCCAGTCGCCGGGCGTAGCCGCGGCGCCGGCCATAGCCCTGTATGTGCTCGAGATGCTGCGCGACTATGGCGCGCCCCTTGTGGAACGGCCCGATTTTCAGCCGCGCCGCGCCAAACCGCACGTATTCAACGGCCTGTCCCGCGCCGAACAGGATCGCCTCATCCATAGCGATCCGGCTTACGGACATATTGTCTGCCGCTGTGAAACCGTAACCGAAGCGGAAATTGTGGCCGCTGTGCGCGGAAATCCGCAGGCGGCCACCCTGGATGCCGTGAAAAGACGCACCCGCGCGGGCATGGGCCGCTGCCAGAGCGGCTTCTGCCAATCCAGGTCGCTGCGTATCCTGGCCCGTGAGATGAACTTGCGGCCCCAGGATATTCTCCTGGAGGAAGAAGGCTCGCAGGTGGTGCTGGGCGAAGTAAAGGAGAAACAATTATGAACGCCGCCTATGACGTGGTGGTGATCGGCGGCGGACCGGCCGGCATGGCCGCCGCCCTGGAAGCCGCCGCGGCCGGAGCCTCGGTGGCCCTGGCCGAACGCAACGACCGTTTGGGCGGCATTTTGCCGCAGTGTATCCACACCGGCTTTGGTCTGGAATTTTTCAAAGAAGAACTCACCGGTCCGGAGTATGCCCAGCGCTTTATCAACCGGCTTAAAGCCAGCGGCGTGGCTGTTTACCTCTCCTGCATGGTTCTGGAAATCGCAACCCGGGACAAAGAAAAACAGATAATCCTGCTCAGCGCCAAAGGCCTGCTCACTCTGAACGCCAAAGCCGTGGTCCTGGCCATGGGCTGCCGCGAGCGCACCAGGGGGGAAATTAAGATACCCGGCGCGCGCGTGGCCGGGGTGCTCACCGCCGGCCTCGCACAGCAATATATTAACATTGACAACTTGAAGCCCGGCAATCGCGCGGTCATCCTCGGCTCCGGGGACATCGGGCTGATCATGGCCCGGCGCCTCGCCCTGGAAGGTATGGAGGTGGAAGGCGTCTATGAAATCATGCCCTATGCCAACGGCCTGTACCGCAACCTGAAAAACTGCCTGGAGGATTTCGGCATTCCCCTGTGCCTGTCATCCACAGTGACCCGCATTATAGGCAAAGCGCGGCTGGAAGCGGTGGAGATCAGCCGGGTGGACGAGCGCCTTGCGCCCATAGCCGGCACTGAACGCATTGTGCCCTGCGACACTTTGCTTCTGGCTGTAGGGCTTATTCCTGAAAACGAACTGTCCTCGGCCGCGGGGGTTAAGCTCAACCCACGCACCAACGGCGCCCTGGTGGATGACCGGCTGGAAACCAGCCTGCCCGGCGTGTTTGCCTGCGGCAATGTGCTGCACGTGCATGACCTCGTGGACAACGTGACCCGGGAAGCGCAACACGCCGGAAAATCCGCCGCCGCTTTCGCTCTGGACCGCAACCGCGGCGCAAACGCAGCCAGCCGGGAAATTATATGTGAGGACCCCATCGGCTATACCGTGCCTTCAACTCTGGTTTCCGGCGAAGATGCGCGGATCTTTTTCCGGGTACGCCGGCCGGCGGAAAATGTCCGTCTGGAGATAACCTCTGCGGGTGTGAGCCTGTTGAAAACAAAAGCGCGCTCGTTCAAACCCAGCGTAATGGAAAACATTAAAATCAAAGCCGAATTGCTGGCAAAGGCCGGCCCGGAAATACGCCTGCATCTGGACGCGGCGGACTGATACCCCGGCGCGGCCATGTCTTTTACACGGGATCGCACATCTATGGAAAAATATTACTGTTGCACCACCTGCCCTCTTGAATGCAAACTAACGGTCAGTGTGGACGAAAGCGGCGCGTTTCTTGCCGTAGCCGGCAACCGCTGCCCGCGCGGCGAAGAGTTTGCCCGCCAGGAACTGGTTTTGCCCCTGCGCGTGCTGACCAGCACGGTGCGCGTTGAAGGGCGCCAGGGCATGGTCCTTTTGCCAGTGCGTTCAGACCGCGCCTTTGCCCTGACCAAACACCGGCGGGCCGTGCAAGAGCTGCACAAAATCCGTTGCCGGGCGCCCGTGCGCATGGGTGATGTGGTGGCCGACGGCATTGCCGGCACAGATGCGGCCATAATCGCTTCCTGCGATACGGATTGATGTTTTCCAGGAAAGCCGCGTTTATAAAAGCCGCAAGTAAATGCTGACAAACTTCGCCTGCTGGGATATAAACAGGTAATAGTTGTATCCACATGACTATAGCGGTAAACAACGCCAAAACAACGCGGAATAAGGAGCGTGCCCAAGCGGCCCGCACCGGAAACGGCGGCCGGTGATCACCCGCCCGAAATGATCGTCGGCTGAAAAGGTTTTTTGCGCCTTGGCCGCTCTTGATTACGGCTGGAAATATCAATTTGTAACCAAAACGACACTTTCCCGTAAGACAAACGCCACGGCAAAAGTGTAATTGCAGACGGCAAGGCGCGAGTTGATTCTTCGTCTGAAAGGTGTTCCAGGACAAGCTTTCCCCGCAAGGGTGAAGAATATTGTTGTGTTGACTTTCTCTAAACCGCTTAACGCAAGGAGAATAATGATGAAACGTATTCTGATCAGCGCGGTTGCGGCCATGCTTATGTTGCTGCCCCTTACCGCCCAAGGCAAGGATTTACGGCTGTTGACCTGGAGCGGCTACGCCCCCAAAGAACTGGTGGACAAATTTGAAAAAGAAACCGGTTACAAGGTGCTGGTGACCTATTCCAACAACGAAGAAATGATCGCCAAACTCATCGCCACGCGCGGCGGCGGCTTTGACCTGGCCCAGCCCAGCCAGGACCGCGTGGTCTCGGGGCAGGAAGCCGGAAACATTTATCAGCCCATGGACTACAGCAAAATTGACGAAAGCTTGTTCATCCCCTCCATGCTGGACGCGGTGAAGGCCAACACCATGATTGACGGCAAGTCCTATGGCGTGCCCTTCTGCTGGGGCACCAGCGCCCTTATCGTTAACAGCAAATATGTAAAGGGCGCCAAAAGCTTCCTTGATCTTTTCGATCCCCAATATAAAGGCCGCATCAGCTATCGCTTAAAGCGCCCCATCATCATCGCCACGGCTTTCGCCCTGGGCTATAACCCCTTTGACCTGTACGGCAAGCCCGCCGAATACCAGAAAATGCTGGACAAGGTCACGGAAAAGCTGATTGAGGGCAAACCCCTGGTCAACAACTACTGGGCCAACGGCGACTCCCTTCTGGCCTCCATGCGCTCGGGCGAAGTTTACATAGCCAAGGGCTGGGACAACGGCGCCTTTAAGCTGCACAAGGAAAATCCTGACATCGACTTTGTGGCCCCGGACACCGGCGCCCTGGGCTGGATAGACACCTTCGTCATCCCCGCCAAGTCTGAAAACCTCGAAGCCGCCTATGCCTGGATCAACTTCATGCTCCGCCCCGAAAACGCGGCCGTGTTCACCAACAACGAAAGCACCGGCACCGCGTCCAAAGACGCTATGAACCTCGTTAGTCCGGAAATCAAGGCCGACTTTGACCGCTGCCTCCCTCCGGCGGTTATCGACAATATCAAGTGGTACCCCCCGCTGCCCGCTGAACTGGAAACCATGGAACTCAAAGCTCTTGACAAGGTCCGGGCGGCCAAGTAGCTTCCCTGACACGCATCTGACCGACAAGGCCCGCTCGTTTCGCGAGCGGGCCTTCAAGAGCCGCTCTTTTAATTTCGCGGCTTTTTCCGGCCCAGGAAGATCGTTTAATATATCTCTGCGCGGTGGAACATGGCTGAAAAGGAAAAGGACCTGGTTGTCGAGCACATCAGCAAGTCGTTCGGCACATTCAAGGCTGTGGATGATGTCAGTTTCTATGTGGAGCAAGGGAAATTCTTCTCCATCCTCGGCCCGTCCGGCTGCGGGAAAACCACTGTTCTGCGCCTGATAGCCGGGTTTACCGAGCCCGATGAGGGGCGCATCTTCATCCGCGACAAAGACGTGAGCGGCGTTCTGCCCAACCAGCGCCCCGTCAATCTGGTCTTCCAGCACCTGGCCCTGTTTCCCATGATGTCCGTGGCCGACAACGTAGCTTTCGGCCTGCGCCGCCGCAAAACACCCAAGGCCGTGGTCAAAAAGAAGGTGGAAGATGTGCTGGAGCGGGTAGGCCTGCCCGGTTTTGGCGATAAAAACCCACAGAGCCTGTCCGGCGGGCAGAAACAGCGCGTAGCCATTGCCCGCTGTCTGGTGCTCGAACCGGCCGTGCTGCTTCTGGACGAACCCCTAGGAGCGCTGGATTTAAAGCTCAGAGAACAAATGAAAGTGGAGCTCAAAACCTTGCAGGCCCAGGTGGGCACCACTTTCGTGTACATCACCCACGACCAGTCCGAGGCCCTGGTTATGTCTGATTCTGTGGCGGTCATGAACCTGGGCCGCTTTGAGCAGATCGACACGCCGCAAAATTTATACCGCAAGCCCAACACCGCCTTTGTAGCTGGATTTGTGGGCGGCAGCAACCGCTGGGAAGGCGAGCTCACCGAGGTGCGCGGCGATCTTGGCGTCATGCGCACTCCCTGCGGCCGGGTAATCACCTCGCGCCTTACCGAGCCCATGGCCCCGGGCGCCAAAGTACAGGTTTATCTGCGCCCCGAAGCCATGCTCATTGAACCCGCCGAGTCCATTCCCAACATCAACCGCCTGCCGGTCAAAGTGCAGACCGTGCTCTTTGACGGCGGCAACAGCCGCCTGCTCACCCACTCCAGCGGCTGGGAGTCGGACATCATGGTGGCTCTGCCCCAAAACAACCTTTACGACCATATTAAAAGCGGCGATGACATCACCATCGGCTTTGAGCACAGCTCCGGCATTTGCTTTAAACTGGATTCCCAGGCGTGAGGCCGGCTTTGAGCACAAGCACACGAAAACCACTCAGGGTCAAATTTCGCTGGACTCTTATCCTGTTCCTGCTGCCGGTGCTGCTCTGGCTGGGCCTGCTCATCGTCCTGCCCCACATCGACCTTTTGATCATGTCCCTGCGGGCCAGGGTCAATTGGACCGAAGCGCACTGGGGCCTGGGCAACTATATTTATTTCTTCACCGAACCTCTGTACTGGTTTACTTTTGTGCGCACGGCCGCCTACGCGCTGTTAACCACGTTCATTACCTTATGCATCGGCCTGCCCGTGGCCTTTTACATCACCAAGGTGGTCCGGCCGCGTCTGTCAATGTTTCTGCTCACGCTCCTGCTTATGCCTTTCTGGGTGAGCGAACTGGTGCGCGTGTACGGCTGGATGACTCTGCTGCGCGAAAGCGGGGTCATCAACCATTTTCTGGTGTCTTTCGGCATTCTGGACAGGCCGGTGGAGCTTTTATACAACGACGCCACCATGCTTCTCGGACTGGTGTACACGTCCATGCTGTTCATGGTTGTGCCGCTGATCTCCACTCTGGAAAGCCTGGACGACAGCATCATCGAGGCGGCCTACGATCTGGGGGCCGGCCCCATAACCATCATCCGCAAGATCATCATCCCGCACACCATGCCCGGCATTGTTTCCGGCTCCATTGTGGTGTTCATGCTCAGCCTGGGCAATTACTTGACCCCCAACCTCATGGGCGGCAAAAACTCGTTGTGGTTCACCGAACAAATTTACAACCAGTTCATCGCCGGCTTTAACTGGAACCTGGGCGCGGCTTTCGGCTTTTTGCTGCTGTTTCTGTCTTCGTTCATCATCTGGGTGGGGCTCAAGCTCACCGGCCAAAAACTGGAGAGGGTGGCGCAATGATCCGTTCTCTACCCAATTCCCGCGCCTACACGTTCAGCTATCATCTGTTTGTAACGCTTTACTTTGTCTTTTTGTTCGCCCCGCTGTTTGTCACCTGCGTTCTGGCCTTCAACGACTCCCAGTTTCCCTCCCTGCCCTGGAACGGGTTCACCCTGGACTGGTTTTTAGCCGATGCTCCGCAGCGCCTGGGCCTGTTCAACGACGACATCAACCTGCGCGCCATTGTCACCAGCCTGCAAACCGCCGTATGTGTGGCCGTGCTGGCCACTTTTGTGGGCACTTGCGCGGCGTTTTTGTTTGAGCAGGAGCGTTTTCCCGGCAAAAACATTCTCTACTTCCTGATGCTGGCTCCCCTGGTCATCCCCGGGGTCATTCTGGGCATTTCCCAACTCATGGCCGCCACCACGGCCAATGATTTTTTCTACAACCTGTTTGGAGTAAGCATTGACGTGTTCCAGCCCGGCTTCAAACTGGTGGTGCTGGGGCAATTTTCATTCATCGCCACCTTTGTGACTCTGGTGGTCTCGGCCCGCTTAAAAAAATTCGACCCCACTCTGGAAGAAGCGGCCATGAATCTCGGCGCCACACGCCTGCAAAGCATCCTGTACATCACCATCCCCTTCCTGCGTCCGGCCATCGTCACTTCCGCCGCCGTGGCCTTTCTCATGTCCTTTGAAAACTTCAACACCACACTGTTCCTGGTGGGCAGCGACCCCACCCTGCCGATCAACCTGTACCTCCAGGTGCGCGACGGTTCGACTCCGGTCATCAATGCGGTGTCCTTCCTGCTTATTGTGGGCACTTCGTTCATCGCCCTGGCCAACTTGTATTTCAGCCGCAAAACCAAATAGCGCATGTACCCCGGCCAACGAAATTTTTCTCGCGGTTTAAGCCCCGTGCGGCTGTTCACGGCCGTGGAATTGCCAGAGGCTGTGAGAGCGGAGCTCCTGTCCCTGCAAACAGGCCTTATGGGGCTTAAATGGACCACGCCGGAAAATCTGCACCTGACTTTACGCTTTATCGGTGAAACGCTCGCGGAAAATGTTCCGGCCATAAAAGCGGCGCTCCGCACTGTTCAGGCCTCGCAATTCTCTTTGCGCCTCAGCGGGTTGGGGCTGTTTGAGCGCCCGGGGCAGACCATTTTGTGGGCTGGGTTTGAAGATTGCCGCGCCCTGCTTGCGCTCAAACAGCGCATTGATGCGGCCCTGGCCGCAAACGCCGGGACGGCGCCGGACAGGGGACGTTTTTCTCCGCACGTCACCCTGGGCAGATCGAAAAAGGCCGCACCCGATGCCTTGCGTGACTTTACAGGCGCGCACGGGCGCAAGATCGCGGAAGAGTTTACAGTGGCTTCGTTTGTGCTGTTCAGAAGCATGCTTGCCCCTGGCGGAGCTATCCACCACGCGGAAGAAAGCTTTACCTTGGACTAAGCCCGATTTTGGCTCCGGCCTGGGGGCAATTGCTACTGCGCCTGATAAATTTCATCCACCGCGGCCAGCACGGCCAAAGAAGGATTCCAGCCGATAAGCATGGCTGTGTGCAAATTGACCGCCAGGCTCATGGGTTCTTCATAAATCTGCGTCTGGGCGCGGGGCGACTGCCCCTTGGCGATATTATACACGGCCTGGGCCGCAAACAGCCCCTGGCCGCTGAAGTCGGCCTGGGAAATGCTCAAAAGCACGCCATTTTTGACCTCATCCACCCCATTTTGCGAAAAAGTCGGAATCTTCGCCTCCAGAAGCGGACGCATGAGCTCAGGCATGGCGTAGGTCTGCATGCCCATGTTTACGGTAATGTATACCGCATCAACATCTTCTACGGCCAGTTTCTCATGGCAGGCAACAAGATTGGCCACGGCCGGGGCTGGTTCCGGAAAATTGAAGTTATTGGTGCAGGTCACCAGCTCAAAGCCGAGGTCGGCCGAAGCGCGCTCCAGGTCAGGTAAAGCCGCGCTGGCCCGGCCGGCCGGCGTGTCTTCGTAAGCTATGCCCAGGCGCTTGAAATGAAAGATATCATGAAAAAGCACCACTTGGCGGTAATAGCGCTCCGGCTCGACCATGGCGAAGACGTTATCCCGGCCTGAGTCTTGAGGAGAAGAAACAATGCCGGCGGCCACGGCATCGGTCACGGACAATACGGCCACCGGGGTATGGTGTTCGTCAGTGGCCAGGCCCTGGCCGGCCAGGGTGCCGAAAGCCAGGACCAGATCGATGTCTTTGGCTTTGTT
>JAVBRZ010000073.1:0-2952 GCA_031547425.1 Desulfovibrionaceae bacterium | reverse complement strand
TTTTTCAACTTTTTCCGCGGAAATGGTCACCCTGTTGCGCGAAGGCCGTCCGTTGTGGGCCTGCGTCGGCATAGCCGCGCATGTGCTAGGCTCCTTGGCCATGACCCTTCTGGGCCTGGGCACGTATTATCTGTTCAGCCGTTTAAACAGCTGAACAATAGCGCAAACGGCCTTAAACTCCGGATTGAGGGCGATAAATGCTTGGCTGGCAACTTACTTTTTACACCCGCGAGGACCGCAAGCACGGCTCGGGCAGCCTGGCCGAGTGGTTGATGCAGTTGGCCCGCGATCTCGGCTTTGGAGGCGCCACCGTCCTTGCCGCCGGCCAGGGACTGGGAAGAGACCAACGCCTGCATTCGGCCCGTTTTTTTGAATTGGGGGACCAGCCCGTGCTGGTGCAGATGGCGCTGTCCGAAAACGAGGCCGCCCGCTTGTTTGCAGCCATAGAGGCTGAAGGGCTGCACATTTTTTATGTAAAAATACCCATAGAGTTTGGCGTTACCGAGCAGGCGGACCAAGAAACGCAAGCTTAAAGAGTGGGCTAAGGAGTAATTATGCAAGGCAAAACCGTGGGGGAAAGCGCCGTGATCATGCGGCACACGCCCATGCCCAATGAAACCAATATTATGGGGGCCATGCATGGCGGAGACTTGCTCAAACATATTGACAACGCCGGCGGCATGGCCGCCTGGCGCCATGCGCGCAACCCGGTGGTCACTGTTTCCCTGGAGCAAATGAGCTTTCTCGTGCCCATCAACCTGGGGCAGTTGCTGAGCCTCAAAGCCTCGGTGCATCGGGTGGGCAGGACTTCCATGGACGTGGGCGTGCGCGTGGAAACCGAAAACTTGAACACCGGAGAAATACGCCACGTGGGCAGCTGCTATCTGACTTACGTGGCCGTGGACGCGGCAGGACGGCCTGTGGCCGTGCCTCCCCTGATCATCAGCACAGAAGAAGAACGGCGGCGCATGCTGCGCGCCCAGGAACGGCGTTATTACCGCCAGTCTTTACGAAAATAGATGTGAAAAAGCGGTTGCCCGCAAACTCACGGGCAACCGCGCTGACATCAACCGCGAGCCTTGCGTCGCTCATAGCTTACCGGCCACAAATGAGCCGATAATATCCTTAACTTCCGACCCGCGCGCCTTATATTGAACCTCAGAGCACCAGGCCTGCAATTGAATGGCTTGGTCCGCAAACATAATTATGTCCGCCTCTACAATCACTCCCTTGCCGTCGGCATCCAGGGAGGCGGTGATGGACGCGGCATGAAAACCGTTAATGTTTTTTATGGACGCGTCCATACTTACTTTAACTTAAAACGGCGAGTTTGCTCCGCTGAATTCAGCCCGGAAGTTTTCCTTCATTTCTTCCAAAAAAGCCGTTTTCTCTTCCGCGCTCAAGCTCGGCAGCTTATCCTGAGTCAGAGGTTCCTCCTGATCGGGTATCGAAGTCTGATTGACCATCACCATGCCGAAAGATTCATTTTTTTCATCCCGTCCCAACGCGATAAGCGCGGGAGCCCCCTTTTCCTCAGGCTGCACCTTCCAATTGACGGGCAAAGTGATGGACATGCCGCCCGGCAGCTTCACGGTGTTGCTTTTGGCCGCGACCGTGATCGGCAAAGCCGCGCACAACAACAACCCGTACAACAATGCCTGAAAAATAATCCGCCCCATGTGAATAACCCTCGTTATAGCTTTTAACGCTTGAGAAAGGCGCTTATCGCCGCTGTCCTCATCCGTAAGGCTCACAGACCCGCCTGACGGCTGTGCTGCGCTCCGCACCACTGGAGGCAACGGCGAAAACAGTTGACCAGCGGCGCATCCCGCGCCTTGCCCTTCGGGTACCGCCCTTAGGCGATATGCAATTTTGCCATCCCGCAAAATTGTCGCCTGCGCCCTTTTCGCAGACGCCCACTGCGCTTCGCTTCGTGTCCGCCAGAGCAAATCAACTTTTGCAAAGTTAATTTGCTCTAAAATAATAAAACCTGAAAATTGCCTCCGGCTCCGGTTTTCAGGAAACTTTGCTGCCGTTAAGCACCGCGCCGGTAACCGTAACCAGCTTCAAGCCGCCTTCACTGCGCACGGCCAGAAGCATGCCCTGGGACTCAAGGCCGCGCAGCTTGCGTGGCGCCAGGTTGGCCACTATCACAATCTGCAGATCGACAAGCTCCTCGGGCCTATAAAACTCCGCAATCCCGGCAATAATTTGGCGGAATTTGTCTTCACCGAGGTCCACCTCCAGGCGCAACAGCTTGTCCGCGTCAGGGTGGGGTTCGGCCAGGCGCACCGTGCCCACGCGCAGATCCACTTTCTGAAAATCGGTGAACTGAATCAGGGCTATACCGTCCATTTTTTCCGCCTCTTGAGCGGGCGCGCCGCTCTTGCTCTTGTTTTCTTTTTCTGAGTCCAACGCCTTAGCCGGGACTTTGCCCCCTTCGGTTTCCGCGCCGGGGGACTCCAAACGCGGAAATAAATTGGAGGCCGAAGCAATGACGCGCCCCGGCTCAACGCCCGACCAGTCGGCGGCTTCCGCATTGAGGCGCGCGGCGGCGGGGTCAAACTCACAGCCGAGTTGCTCGAGCATGGCCTCGGCCGCGCCAGGCATAACCGGCCACAGGTGTACGGCCACCTTGCGCATGGCGGTCAGCAGGGTGTGCAGCACTGTGCCCAGGCGCTCCATATCCTTGTTTTTATACAAGGTCCAGGGCGCGGAGCTGTCCACATATTTATTGAGGCTGCGCACCAGTTCCCAGAGCGCCTCCAGCGCGCCGGACATGCGCATGGCCCTGAACAGATCCTGGAAGTTGCGCTGGGCTTCCCCGGCCAGATCAATAACGGCTTTGTCTTCAGCCGTATAAGGGCCGGGAGCCGGAATCACGGACTCGAAATATTTGGCGTTCATGCTCAAGACCCGCGAAAACAAATTGCCCAGATCATTGGCCAGATC
>JAVBRZ010000006.1:0-8672 GCA_031547425.1 Desulfovibrionaceae bacterium | reverse complement strand
CCCCGGCCACGCCCATGTCCACGCGCACGCCGTGGCCGCGCAGAAAAGCCGCGCCCCCGCCCGCCCTGGGCGTGGGATCGGCCAGGCCCACCACCACATGCCTGATGCCGGCCTTAAGCACGGCCTCGCAGCAGGGGGGGGTCCTGCCCTGATGCGCACAGGGCTCCAGGGTGACCACCAGGGTGCACTGGGCCGGATCAACCCCGCGCCGGGCGGCCTGGGCCAGGGCCTCGATTTCCGCGTGCGGGCCGCCGCAATAGGCGTGCCGCCCCTCGGCCGCCACCCGCCCGTCCTGGACCAGCAGCGCGCCCACCACCGGGTTGGGGCAGGTGTCGCCCCGGGAAAGCTCGGCCAGGGCCAGGGCTTTGAGCATGAACGGATAATAGGGATGATCAGCGGTCATTTGCCGGGAATGCCTCCGACGGCCAGGGGCGGGGCTGCGCGGCAAGCTATGGCCGCATTCTAGAGCGTTTTAGCTTTAAACTGTTACACCATCTGCAGCATTTAAAAGACAAAAAGCACAGCCTTTTATCATACATGTTCAGGCCGAAGCGGCCCGAACTAAAGACACGCTGCGCTGCTCGCTTGCGGGCGTCCGCCGGCGCATCCGCCAGAGCATTTTTCCTTGATATATAATTTAAATGTTAAAATGCTCTATTACAAGGCTTTATAACAAAAGGGAGCCCTTAAGGCTCCCTCATGCTTGCGTTTTAAGTTGTTTACCTGCGTTCCCCGAAAATTCTCAGGAGCATGATGAACAGGTTGATGAAGTCCAGATACAGGGTCAGGGCGCCCATGATCGTGCCCCGGCGCACGGCTTCGGGGTCGTCGGCGGGCACGGATTCGCCCATGATGCGCAGGCGCTGGGTGTCATAGGCGGTCAGGCCCACAAACACGATCACGCCCACATAGCTGATCACCATGTAAACCATGGGGTTTTGCAGGAACAGGTTGACCAGGGAGGCGATGATGATGCCGATGAGGCCCATCATCATAAAACCGCCCACGCCGGTGAGGTCGCGCTTGGTGACCATGCCGTACAGGCTGGTGGCCCCGAAGGTGCCTGCGGTGATGAAGAACACCGTGGCGATGGAGGGCATGGTGTAGGCCATCAGGAACACCGAGAAGGTGGCCCCGTTCAGGGCGCTGTAAATCATGAACAGCATGGTGGCCGTAGCCCCGGACAGGCGCTGAATCCTGGCGCTCAAGTAAAAAACCAGCCCCAGCTCGGCAATGATGAAACCAATGAAGATCAGCTGGTTGCCGAACACGATCCGGGCCATGGTGGGCGAGTTGAACACCAGCCAGGCCACCACGCCGGTAAGGGCGAGGCCGGCGGTCATCCACCAATAGACCCCGCGCAGAAAGGCGTTGACCGGTATCGCTTTGGCGGCGGCGGGATTGTGCGCGTTATAATTGGTACGTTCCTGGAAAGTCTGCATATATCCTCCTGGAAAGCAGCTCCGCTTGCGGGGCACAGGCCTTCAGCGGTAATTATCTTACTCCATAAAAATATTTAATAACCTCGCGGCCGTAATTATGCAAGGCCGGATAATCTGTTTTCACGCATTTTTACAGAATTGGCTCATGCCTGGCCGGACACCAGCCGCCCGGTCCGGGGAGCGGGCCCTGCGGCGCGCTCCGCCGCAAGGTAAGCCGTAAGGGCTTCCCTTGCCCGGGCGGTGGTCGCGGACGGGCCGGAAGCCTCTGCGGCGCTGCCGCTTGCGGCCTGGTCCGGCCGTCCGCTGGGGGAAGAATATAGCCGCGGCCGCCGCACCAGGCCGTCCGCGCCGTAAGTCAAATTTTCAGCCGCCCGCGCGGCCAGGGCCGCCAGCGGATCGCCAACCTGATATCCCGTCGGGGCCACCGCCGGGTCGGTTTCTGTGGGCGAGGCCGAGAACAGCTCAACCCGCGCTTTTTCAGT
Organism: Desulfovibrionaceae bacterium; assembly: GCA_031547425.1. Lineage (GTDB taxonomy): Bacteria > Desulfobacterota > Desulfovibrionia > Desulfovibrionales > Desulfovibrionaceae > JAVBRZ01. Next base: position 6,748 of record JAVBRZ010000006.1, on the reverse strand, counting down.
TTGCAGGGCTTCGACGAAATTAAACCGCCGCACCCTGTTCACTTGCGCGTGAGCGGCTCTGGCCAGGGCGCTGAAATCAACGCCTTCCTCTTCCTCATAGCGCAAGGTAAACGGGCCCAAGGAAAAGGAGCGTTCTTTGCGTCCCGCGGCCACGGCCGGAACCTCGGCGAACGCGGTATCGCGCCGCCGTCGTTCATGGGCGGCCGGGCCGCCGCTTGCAGCCCCAACGGGGAAAGTGCGTACTGTCATATTATGTATCTAAGCAAGGGTTGGGGCCAAGTCAATACATGGCAAAAGGGCAATGCGCCGCAGCGGGTTTCATCTTCATGTTTCCGCGCTCCCGGCGTCCGGTTGCGCGTCCGGGGCGGCGTCGGCCTGCTTGCGGCCGGCAAACAGCCTGGTAATTTGCACAAAGAATATGGGCGTGTAATAAATGCCCAAGGCCGTGGCCGAGAGCACGCCCGCCGCCACCGTGGTGCCGATGGCGTTTTGCCCGCCCGAGCCCGCGCCGCTTCTGATAGCCAGGGGAATGACCCCCAGGCCGAAACACAGCGAGGTCATGAGAATGGGCCGCAGACGGATGCGCGCGGCCTCTTCCGCGGCCGCGAAAATATTCATGCCCTTTTCGTGCATGGCGGCCGCGAATTCCACGATCAGCACCGAGTTTTTGGCGGCCAGGGCCACCACGGTGAGCAGCCCGATCTGAAAATAAATGTCGTTGCTCATGCCCCGCAAAAACACGCCGGACATGGCTCCGATCACGCCCAAGGGCGCCACCAGCAGCACGGCCAGGGGAATGGTCCAGCTTTCATACAGCGCGGCCAGACACAGGAAGACCACGGTCAGGGACAGGGCGTAGAGCAGCGGGGCCTGCGCGCCGGACATGGCTTCCTGGAAGGAAATGCCGGTCCATTCGTAGCCGAATCCCGTGGGCAGCTTGCCGGCCAGCTCGGCCATGGCGGCCATAGCCTGGCCCGTGGTTTTGCCCGGCGCGGCCTCGCCCTGGATCTGCACGGCGGGCAGGCCGTTAAAGCGCTCCAGGCGCGTGGCGCCTTTAACCACGCGCATGTTCATGAACGAGGAAAACGGCGTCATTTCCCCCTGCCGGTTGCGCACGTAATAATAACGAAAAAAGTCATTGGCCTGCATGCGGAAAGGCGCGTCGGCCTGCACGTAAACTTTCTTGGTCCGCCCCCGGTCAATGAAATCGTTGACATAATAGCCGCCCCAGTAAGCGGCCACCGCGAAATTGATCTCGCCTTTGTTCAGCCCCTGTGCCCCGGCTTTGGCCAGGTCAATGCCTAGCTCATACTGGTCCGAGTCTTCCAGGCCGTTGTGGCGCACGCTGCGCAGCACGGGGTCGCTGTTGGCCAGGTATAAAAGATCGTCGCGCGCGGCCAGGAGGGCGTCGTGCCCCAGGCCCGCCCGGTCCACAAGCTCAAAATCGAACCCGTTGGCCGTGCCCAGTTCCAGCACGGCCGGCGGCGCCGCAAAAAACACAAAGGCCTCGGGCAGATCGGCAAACTCCAGGTACGCCCGCTCGGACACGGCGAACACGCTGTTTTCCGCGCCCTTGCGCTCCGACCAGTCCTTAAACTTGACAAAGAGCATGCCCCCGCTTTGAGCGACGCCCGTAAAGCTCCAGCCGGACACGGAAAAGACGCTCTCCACAATGGCGGCTTCTTTTTGCAAAAAGTAGTTTTCCACCTTGGCCAGCACATTTTCGGTGCGCTCAAAGGTGGCCCCGCTGGGCAAGATCACTGTGGCCATCATCATGCCCTGGTCTTCATCGGGCAAAAAGGCCGAAGGCAGGCGGAAAAACATCACGCCCACCACCACGAGGCAAACCGCGAACGCCGCCAGCCAGCGCCTGGGACCGGCGACCACCCGGCCCACGCGCAGCTTGTAGCGCAAAGTAAAGGCGTCAAACCAGCGGTTGAAGCGGCCGAAAAAGCCGTGCTGCGGGATGTGCCACTTCAGGGGCAGGATGGTGGCGCACATGGCCGGGGTGAGCACAATGGCGATGACCACGGACAGGGCCATGGCCGTGACAATGGTAATGGAAAACTGGCGGTAGATGACCCCGGTGGAGCCGCCCATAAAGGCCATGGGCGCAAACACGGCGGAAATGACGAGAGCCACGCCCACCAGCGCCCCGGTGATCTGTTGCATGGACTTTTTGGCCGCCTCGCGCGGGGAAAGGCCCTCCTCGTTCATGAGCCGCTCCACGTTTTCCACCACCACAATGGCGTCGTCCACCAGAAGGCCGATGGCCAGGACCATGCCGAACAGGGTCAAGGTGTTGATGGTGAACCCGGCCGCGGCCAGCACCCCGAAAGTGCCGAGCAGCACCACCGGAATGGTTACGGCCGGAATGATCGTGGCCCGGAAGCTCTGCAAAAAGAGATACATGACCAGGAAGACCAGGACCACGGTTTCGGCCAGGGTGCGGTACACGGAGGAGATGGAGGAATCGACCACGGGCGCGGTGTCGTAGGGGAAGGCGTAAGTTAGGCCGTGCGGGAAATAGGGCTTGAGCTGGGCCAGCTTTTCCTTGACCAGCTCGGTGGTTTCCAGGGCGTTGGCCCCGGCGGCCAGCTTGATGTCCAGGCCCGTCGAGGGTTTGCCGTTATAGCGGCTGGTGGCCAGGAACAAATCGTCGTCAAGCTCCACGCGGGCCACGTCGCGCAAATACAGGGCCGAGCCGTCCTCGTTGCTGCGGATGAAAATGCTTTCAAACTCGGGCACGGTTTGCAGGCGGGAAGAGGCGTTGATCGTGAGGTTGATCTGCTGCCCGGGCACGGCCGGGCCCGCGCCCACCTGGCCGCCGGCCACCTGTTCGTTCTGCTCGCTGATGGCGGCAATGACGTCGGAAGGATTGAGCCGGTACTGGCGCATCTTTTCCGGGTCCAGCCAGACGTGCATGGCGTATTGGGCGCCGTACAGCGTGGTTTCGCCCACGCCGGAAAGCAGGCTCACGGGGTCCTGAATGTAGGAAGCCACATAGTCGCTGATGTCCGAGAAAGACATGCTGTTGTCTTCGGAAGTGAAGCTGACCAGCATCAGCGAGCTGGCGGCGGACTTGTAGACGGAAATGCCCTGGCGCTGCACCACTTCGGGCAAAAGCGGCATGGCCAGCTGCAGCTTGTTTTGCACCTGGACCTGGGCGATGTCGATGTTGGCGCCCGCTTCAAAAACAAAATAGAGATTGGCCAGCCCGGCGGAGTTGCTGTCCGAATACATGTACATCAGGTTGTCCAGGCCCTTCATCTGCTGCTCGATGACCTGGGTGACCGATTCGTCCACGGTTTTGGCCGAAGCGCCGGGATAAGCGGCGAAAATGCCGATCTGGGGCGGGGCGATTTCCGGATACTGGGCCACGGGCAAAGTGATCACGGCCAGGGAACCGGCCAGCATGATCAAAATGGCGATGACCCAGGCGAAGACGGGCCTGTCGATGAAAAAACCGGCCATGCTTACTCTCCCGCGCCGGAATCAAGGGTCGCGGGCTTAGCGGCGCCCGGCCCGGCGGCTCCGGGCGGGGCGGCGGGCACGTCCGCCGCGGCCTCGCCGGGAACAACCTCCGGCTCGGGCGGGGCGGCCTCGCCGCGCACCACAGCGCCGGGGGCCAGCTTTTGCAGGCCGTCCACAATCACCAGGTCGCCAGGCGCAAGGCCGGAAGAAATCAGCCAAGCGCGGCCATAATCGCGGTCCACCACCACCTGGCGCAGCACGGCGTAATATTGGTCGGCCGCGAGGGGTTGCGGCTCTTCGCCTTCCGCGCCCGCCGCGTCCGGGTCCGGATTTTCCTTGCTCAAAACATGGACTTCGGCATTGCCGCGCTGGTCGTGGCTCAGGGCGCGCTGCGGAATAAGCGTGGCATTGTCCAGCAGGCCCTCTTCCAGAACGGCGCGCACGTACATGCCCGGCAAGAGCACCCGCTCGGGGTTGGGGAACCTGGCCCGCAAATTGACCATGCCGGTGCTCTGGTCCAGGCTCACGTCGGAAAAAAGCAGCTCGCCGTCAATCCAGTCCGGCGCGGCGCCGGCGGCCGCAGCCGCGTCGTTGCGCGCATAGGGCGTGCCGTCGTCCAAAATCAGCCTGACTTTGGCCCGGCCCGGCCCGGCGGATTTAAGCTCGCCCCGTTCCAGGGCGCGTTTCCAGCGCATCAAGTCCGCGCTGGCGCGGGGCACATCCACATACACGCTGTCCAGGTGCTGAATGGTGGCCAGCGGCGTGGGCTGGTGCTCGGTGACCAGGGCGCCGGGCGTGGCGAAAGAACGGCCGATGATTCCGGACACCGGGGCGGTGACCTCGGTATATTCGAGATTGATGCTCGCCGCCCGCAAAGACTGCCGGGCCGCTTCCACGGCCGAGGCCGCGTGCTTGGCCGCCGCCTGGGCGTCGTCGTTTTCCTGGCGGCTCACCGCGCCGGCGTCGACTATTTTGGCGTAGCGCTGGGCCAGCAAGCGGGCCGAGGTGGCGCTGGCCTCCAAGCGGGCCAGTTCCGCCTTGGCGTTGTTGTAGGCGGCCTGGTACAGGGCGGGGTCAATCCGGTACAAAGGCTGCCCGGCCTTGACCTGCGCGCCTTCCTCAAACAGGCGTTCCTTGATGATGCCGCTGACCTGGGGCCGCACGTCGGAGACCTCATTGGCCGAAACCTGGCCCAGCAGGGTCACGGTCAGCTTGATTTCTTGCGGAACGACCTTGACGTAGAGCACCGTGGGCGGAGGCATTTCATCATCGTCGTCCGCGCCGCCGGAGCAGCCGGCCAGAAGCCCGGCCAGCAGCGGGGCGCACAAAAACGCGGGAAGAAAGTGACCAAGGCGAAAACGGAATTTCACAAACGCGACTCTCCAGCTTGTGCGCCGGCCAGGGCGCGGTGACAAGGCAACGCGCCCATATTAGGGCAAGGCCGCCTTTTGCGCAAGCCGTTTTTACAATTTACAGCCCGCGTTTATGTTTGGCGGCGTATGCAAAAAACGCCTGCCCGAGTGAAGGATTCCCCCGCATGACAGGCGCGCAAAAGTGGGGTATGCTCCCGGCCATGAACATCCTGCTTGTGGACGGGGCGGTGCTGCTCAAGCCTTTGCGCGAGGCCGGGCACAACGTTCTGCATTTTTCGCCGCCCGAGGCCGGCGCGGCCGTGGTGCCGGACATCCTGGCCGAGCACGATTTCGCGCCCGATCTTGTCCTGCAGGCCGAGCACCTGGCCCGCCGCCTGCTGCTGCGGGGCCTGCCGCGCGTGGCCTGCCCCAAAATCTTCTGGGCAATCGACAGCCACCTGAACCTCTACTGGCAGCGCTACTACGCCCGGCTGTTCGACGCCGTGCTCACCCCGCACCTGTCGCTGTGGCAAGCCCTGCCCCCGGAGTGGCGCCACCCGCGCGCCTACCACTTCACCAAGCCCGGCTGCGCCCGGCCCTGGCGGCCCCATGCGCTGCGCTCCCAAGCCATCTCCCTGGTGGGCGTGCTCAACCAGCACCGCCACCTGCGCCTCAAGCTGGCCGGGCTGCTCAAGGAGCGCTGGGGCGTGGAAGCGCGCCAGGGGCTCTCTTTTGCCGCCATGCTCGACCTTTATGACGATACCCGCATCATCCCCAATGAATCCATTGCCCGCGAGGTCAATTTCCGGCTCATGGAAACCGCCTCCTGCGGGGCCGTGCCCGTGACCCAGGATGTGGGGCCCGACCAGGACAGCCTCTTTGCGCCGAGCCGCGAAATGCTGGTCTACCGCGACGCGGCCGAGCTCATCGCCCATATCGAGGGCCTGCTCGCCGACCCCGCCCGGGCCGAGAGCCTGGGCCGCGCCGCCTGGGAGCGCGTGCAACGCGAGCACCTGCCCGAACGCCGGGTGGCGCGGATCGAAGAAATCACGCGCGAGCTGAACGCGGGCAAAGAAAACAAGGAAAGCGCGCCCGGAGAGGACACGGCCGAGGAAAACACGGCCGCTGAATCCGGCCTGCTCTGGCTCTGCGCCGTGCAGATGCACCGCTCCTGGCGGACCGCCGACCACCCCGCCGCCCTGCTGGCCCAGGCCAAAAATTTGCCGCAAACCCCGGAAATTCTGGCCTACCGCCTGCGCCTCCTGGCCGAATACAACGGCGTGCCGGCCGCCCTGCCCGCCCTTGAGCAGGTGCTGGGCCAAAACCTGCACCGCGAGAACCTCGACCTTAACCTGGCCTGCTCCCTGATTGCGGTGCGCGCCCAAAACGCGCCCCTGGCCCTGCAATTCTGGCTGCGCCAAGCCCTGTACGGCCGGCCCGGGCAAAAAACCGCTCCCGGCCGCAAGGCCGCCCGGCCGGAAACGCTCTACGACCTCTGCCTGGCCTGGGCCGATCTTTTGGCCAAAGCCGGGCGCAAAGCCCAGCTCGGCCTCACGGTCAACAGCGCCGCCGGCATTCCCGAGTGCGCCTGGACCACCCTGATTCTGGCCGGCAACCTGCCCCCGGAGCAAATCCCGCCCGGCGACCTGCCCCGCCTGAATAAAATCGAAGCGCTGACCGCCAATATCAAGGGCCTGGAGTTCTACCACCTCGGCTACATCGCGCAGGCCTGCCTGGCCCAGCCCGATGACTGGCGCCTGCAAATGCGCTACGCCGAAGCCTGCCTGCAAACCTTCCGCCTGCAAGAAGGCCTGGCCGAAAAAGCGGAAGCGGAAAGGAAACGCGACTCCGCGGGGGGGGGGCGTGGGGCCCCGCCCCCGACCAAGGAGGGGTAAGCAAGAGACAGCTAGAACACGAAAGGG